>NZ_JBNXUM010000013.1:0-191288 GCF_050563545.1 Falsiroseomonas sp. HW251 | reverse complement strand
CGCGTCTCCAGGGGGTGCAGGGCGGCCGAATCCCGAACCGCTGGACGGCCCTAGCATTTTGGAGCCGCGCTGGGCAACAACCCTTGGTGGATGCGACTCTAAGTGACTCGCCCGTCCCCGCGATCACAGAATCGCGAGCGGCTGCTTCCTCCGCGGCGGGGGGAAGGCGGCGTCGAGCTCAGCCAGATCCTGGCCCGTCAGCAGCAGGTCGCGCGCGGCCGCGTTGGCTCGGACGTGCTCCGGGCGGCTCGCCTTGGGGATGGCGATGACGCCGGGCCGGCGCAGCACGAAGGCCAGTGCCACCTGGGCTGGGGTCGCCCCATGCCGGCCGGCAATCGCCTTCAGCGCGGGCCGGGTCAGCAGCGAGCCGCCCTGCCCGACCGGGGAATAGGCCATGACGGGCATGCCCAGGCCTTCGCAGAACGGCAGCAGGTCGAACTCGACCCCGCGCTCCTCCAGGTTCCACAGCACCTGGTCCGTGGCGCAGGCCGGCAAGGCCGGTCCCAGCTCTTCCAGATCGGCCACATCCAGGTTGGAAGCGCCCCAGCGCGCGATCTTTCCTTGCGCGACGACCCGCTCCATCGCCTCCGCCGTTTCGGCCAGCGGCACCGACCCGCGCCAATGCAGGAGATAGAGGTCGAGCCGTTCGACCCCGAGCCGCTTCAGCGATGCCTCCAACGCCCGTGGCAGCTTCGACCGCGAGGCGTTGTGCGGATAGACCTTGGAGACCAGGAAGACTTCGTCCCGCCGGCCGGCGATGGCCTCGGCCACCACCTCCTCGGCGCCGCCCTCCCCGTACATCTCGGCAGTGTCGATCACGGTCATGCCGAGGTCGAGGCCGAGCCGCAGCGCCGCGGCCTCGGCCTGGCGGTCGCCGCGTTCCCCCATGCGCCAGGTGCCCTGGCCGAGGGCCGGCACGGTTGCCCCGTCGGGGAAGCGGATGGTCTGCGCGACGGTCATGGAACCTCTCTCCCGCTCCGCCTATCTTCGGCGTCATGAAGCGCATCGCCAACGTCCTCGCCGCCCTCGGGATCGCCAGCAGCGGTGCTGCCGTGGCCCAGGCCCCCAATCCCGCCTCCGTCCCGCCGGAGGAGATCGGATCCTGGCGGCTCTCCTGCGTGACGGACCGCATGACCGACCGCGCGGACTGCCAGCTACGCCACCGTGACCCCGTGGAGGCCGCCCAGGGCTCCGGCGCGTCCCTGCTGCTGGAGGTGCAGGACCGCGGCGGCCGCCTGGTGCCCGTGGTCGTCGCCCGCGACCTGACGCTCGACGCGGCGCAGCGCGGTATCCTGGCGCTGACCGGCACGGCACAGCTGCGCTTCCCGCCCAGCCGCTTCTTCGAGATGCCCTGCGGGCTGGAAGGCCGCAGCCTGGTCTGCGCCCCGAAGGCCGAGGACGCCGCCCGTGCGGCCGAGGAACTGCCGGCCGCCTCCTCGGTCCTCGTCCGGGTCGTCGGCTATGGCGCGGGCAGCGCGAGCGGCGAGCCCGTCGAACTGCGCCTCGACCGCACGCGCGACGCGCTGGCCCGCTACCGCGCCCGCGTGCCCGAGGGCAGCGTGCCGCCCGCGCCCTCGGTCGCCAATTCGGTGCCGGAGATGCTGATGCGCCTGCAGCGGCTTTTCGGGAACTGAGGCGCATCCGTTTCACCGTCCCGACCGTAACGCCGGCATGACCGCCGAGGACCTCGCACCCCTGCTCGCCGCCGTCGCGCGCGGCGACCGCGGTGCGTTGCGCGCGGTCTATGAACGGCAATCCGTGCGGCTCTTCGGCGTCGCCAATGCCATCCTGCGTGACCGCGACGCCGCGGCCGACGCGCTGCAGGACGCCTTCCTCAAGGTCTCGCAACGCGCCGCGCAGTTCGATGCGTCGCGCGGCGCGGCCGAGGCCTGGCTCGCCGCCATCGTGCGCCACGCCGCGCTCGACATCGCCCGCGCACGGGGGCGGGAGATCCCGACCGACGATCCCGCGCTCGGCGACCAGGCGGTCGAGCCCGAGGCGCTGGAGCGCGTCGCCGCCAGTGCCGAAGGCCGCCGGCTGCGCGACTGCCTTGCCGCGCTGGAGGCGAAGCACCGCGACGGCATCCTGCTGGCCTTCGTCCATGGCCTGTCCCATGCGCAGGTCGCGGCGAAGCTGGAACTCCCGCTCGGCACGGCGAAGGCCTGGATCCGCCGCGGCCTGCTGCGCCTTCGGGAGTGCCTGGCATGATCCCGGCCGACCCCGAGGCGCGCGACGCGCTCGCCGCGGAATACGTGCTCGGCACGCTGGAAGCGCGCGAGGCCGCGGAGGTCGCGCGCGCGATGGCGACAGACGCCGATCTCGTCGCCGCCGTGGCGCGGTGGGAGGCGCGGCTGGCCCCCTTGCAGCAACTGGCCCCGCCGGAAGCGCCGCCACCCGACCTCTGGTCGCGCATCGAGGGTCAGCTGGAACCACGGCCGGTACGGCGCTTCCGCTGGGACGGCTGGCGCTTCGGCGCCGTCGGCGCGACGGCGGTGGCGGCGGGACTCGTGGCCTTCGTGCTGCTGCGGCCCGCGCCGGTGCCGCAGCTCATGACCGTGCTGCTGACGGACCGCGACGCGCCGGCCTGGCTGGTGCAGGCGGATCGCGGGGAGATCCGGCTCGCCTCGCTCAACACGCGGCCGGCGCCGTCCGACCGCGTGCTGGAGCTCTGGGCGCTGCCGCCGGGTGCGATGGCGCCGACCTCCCTCGGCCTGATCCCGGCGGACGGGCGCATCGCGGTGCGGCCCGCGACGATCCGCCCGCAGCCCGGCATGCTGATCGAGATCACGCTGGAGCCGCCGGGCGGCTCGCCGACCGGACGCCCGACCGGGCCGGTGCAGTTCATCGGCCGACTGGCGCCGGCGACGGGCAGCTGACGTTTTTTCCGCCGAAGGCTGCATCCGGCCGCTTCGGCCGTCCGTAGCGCCTGCAGCGGGGCCGATCGGGGCCTCGCCAGCACGCAGGAGAGACCGGATGTCCAGCACGCTTCGCTTCACCCTCGCCGCCGCCGCGATGATCGCGGCCGCGCAGACCGCCCAGGCCGGCACGCTGCTCGGCCTGACCGCGGACAACACGCTGGTCCGCATCGACACCGAGACGCGCCGCGCCGCGCCGCCGCTGCGCATCACCGGCGCCGATGGCCGCCTGCTCGGCATCGACCAGCGGCCGCAGGACGGCAGGATCTATGGCGTGACGGAGCGCGGGCAGATCGTGACGGTGGATCCCATGACCGGCGCGGCGACGCAGGTTTCGCGGCTGAGCATGCCCTTCGAGAGCGGCGGCCGCGCCGTGGTGGACTTCAACCCCGTCGCCAACCGGCTGCGGCTGATGGGCATGTCCGGCGTGAACCTGCGCGTGAACGTCGAGACCGGCGAGGCGATGCGCGACGGCGACCTGAAGTACCAGCAGGGCAGCCCGCTGGCGGAGACGCGTCCGCGCATCGTTGCCGGCGCCTACACCAACAGCATGGGCGGCGCGCAGGCGACCGCGCTCTATACGCTCGACACGCTGGTCGGCTCGTTCAATCTGCAGGCCCCGCCGAACGACGGCGTGCAGCAGGTCAAGGGGATGGTCGGCATGGCGCTGCCGGCGGGCGCGGCCTTCGACATCCTGGCCGGCGAGGGCGGCGCGAACACCGGCTACGTCCTGGCCGCGGGAACGCTGCACATGGTCAACCTGGAGAACGGCACGCTGACGGCCGCGGGTGCGGTGAGCGGCCTGCCGCAGGCCGAGATCGTGGACATCGCGGCGGTGAGGTAATCCGCGCTTCCTTCCCCGCATAAGCCCTCCCTCGCTCTCCGATTTCCCTCCCCCGCTTGCGGGGGAGGGACGCGCTTGGGCGGGGTCGGTCGCCCCTACGTCCGATAGCTCGGATCGATCCTGTCCAGCTTCCTCAACAGCGCCGGCCATTCCATCACGCCATAGGGCCGCCGCGTCCCCGGCTGGTAGTTGTTCCAGGTCTCCTCGACCACCTTCTCCGGCACCTGCACGATCCTCTGCCCCGTCGCCTGCGCGGCCAGCTGCGCCTTGCAGGACAGCTCCATGCGATGCATCCAGTTGAAGGCCTCGCCGATCGTGCGGCCGACCGTCAGCAGGCCGTGGTTGCGAAGCACCAGCGCGGGATGGTCGCCGAGGTCGTTGACCAGCTTCTCCTGCATCGAGAGGTCCAGCACCACGCCCTCATAGTCGTGGTAGCCGACCTTGGCGAAGCGCATGGACGTCTGGTTCATCGGCAGCAGGCCGCATTCCAGCGACGACACCGCCATCCCCGCCCAGGTATGGGTATGGATGACGCATTTGATCTCGGGCTTGGCCTGGTGGATCGCGCCGTGGATCACGAAGCCCGCGCGGTTGACGCCGTAGTTCAGCCCATCCGGGAAGTCAGGCTTCATCAGCACGTTGCCGTGGACGTCGATCTTCTGCAGGGACGACGCCGTGATCTCCTCGTACAGCATGCCGTAGGAGTTGATGAGGAAGGCGCCCTCCTCCCCCGGCACGGCCAGCGAGACATGGTTCGCACCCATGTCCGACATGCCGTAGATCTCCATCAGCCGGTAGCAGGCCGCGAGGTCGATGCGGGCCTGCCATTCCTCTGGTGTCACGCGCTCGCGGAGCGACGGGATGCGGAAGCGGTCGGCCGCACTGTCGGGCATGGCTTGGTCTCCTTGAACTGCAAGCATGCCCTCTCCCCCGCTGATGGGGGAGAGGGTTCATGGCGTCATTCAGGCGTGGCGCCGGAGGCGCGGACGATGACGCCCCAGCGGTCCACCTCGCGGGCGATGAAGGCGGCGAAGGCGGCGGGACCGTTGCCGACGGGATCGGCCCCCTGCTCGACCATCTGGCGCTCGATCGCGGGATCGCGCAACACGGCGTGCACGTCGTCGGCGATGCGGTTGACGATCTCGGGCGGCGTGCGCGCGGGTGCCACCATGCCGAACCAGGACGAGGCGTCGAACTCGGGATAGCCGAGCTCGACCATCGTCGGCACCGCCGGCAGGGAGCGCGAGCGGGTGTTGGAGGTGACCGCGATGGCGCGGAAGCGGCCGGCGTGGATCTGCTCGATGACCGAGGGGATGGTCGCGAACATGAAGTCCACGCGCCCGGCCAGCATGTCGTTCAGCGCGACGGCGCCGCGATAGGGGACGTGCACCGTCTCAATCCCCGCCATGCGGTCCAGCATGACGCCCGAGAGATGCGAGGACGTCCCGCTGCCGGTCGAGGCGTAGCTGAGCTGCCCCGGCCGCCGCCTGGCTTCCGCGACCAGCGCAGCGACGTCGCGCGCGGGGAAGTCGGGGCGCACGATCAGCACGTTGGGCACGCCGGCGATCAGCGTCACGGGCGCGAAGTCGCGCCGCGGGTCGTAGGGCATCTGGCGATACAGCGACACGTTGACGGCGAGCGGCCCGACCGAGCCGACCAGCAGCGTGTAGCCGTCGGTCGGCGACTTCGCGACGTGGTCGGAGCCGATGTTGCCGCCGGCGCCCGGGCGGTTGTCGATGATGACGGGCTGGCCCCAGCGGCGCTCGAGCTGCGCACCGACCAGGCGGGCGATGATGTCGGTGGTGCCGCCCGCGGTGAAGGCGACGACGAAGCGGACGGGCTTCGCCGGGAAGGCCTGCGCCCCGGCCAGGCCGGGGGCGGCCAGCAGCGGCAGGACCAGGCTGGCTCGGCGGGTCAGGGTCATGGACGTTCTCCCGATCGGGCGGTTCGCCGCCTCGACCAGGCGATATCGCGCGGAAGGCGGGGCGGGGGAAGCCGCCAGCGGAAAAGCTGACCGCTACTCCGTCCTCAATGCCTGGATCGGATCGAGTTGCGCCGCACGCCGTGCCGGCCAGAAGCCGAAGAACAGGCCGGTCAGGCCCGACACGCCGACCGCCAGCGCCACCGCGTCCCACTGCACCAGCACGGGCCAGCCCGCCAGCGACGACATCACATGCGACACGCCGATCCCCGCCGCGACCCCCGCCGCGCCGCCGAGCAGCGCCAGCAGCACCGCCTCCAGCAGGAACTGCCAGAGGATGTCGCGGCGCCTTGCACCCACCGCCAGGCGAAGCCCAATCTCGCGCGTGCGTTCCGTCACGCTGACCAGCATGATGTTCATCACGCCGATCCCGCCGACCAGGAGCGACACCGCGGCGACGGCCGCCAGCAGCACCGACAGCGTGCGCGCTGAGGCGTCCCTGGTTGCCGCGACCTCCGCCATGTTGCGGATCGAGACGGTGTCGGGCTCGTTCGCGGCCACGCGGTGGCGCTGGCGGAACAGCACGCGCAGGTCCTCCTCGACCTGGCGCATGTCCTCGCCGTCGTGCACGCGCACGGCGATCCAGTTGACCGAGCGGAACCAGGTCCGGCTCGCGCCCATGATGGACCGCCGCGCGGTCCAGAACGGGATGAAGACCGCGTCGTCCAGGTCCTGGCCCTGCGCGTTCTGCCCCTTGCGGCCCAGCACGCCGATCACCTCGAAGGGCGTGGTGCGGATGCGGATCTCCTGGCCCAGGGGATCGGCGTCGCCGAACAGCATCTCGGCCACCGTCGCGCCGAGCAGCGCGACCTTCCGTCCGCCCGCCGCTTCTTCCGGCGTGAAGAGCCGGCCGGTCTCCACCGGCCAGTCATGCACGGCGAAGATCGAGATGTCGCTGCCCTGCACGGCCGTCGCCCAGTTCTGGTTGCCGGCGACGACCTGCTGCTGGCTGCGGATGTTGCCCGACGCGGCCTCCACCGCGCCGATCTCCTCCTCGATCGCGCGGGCGTCGTCCCAGGTGAGGTTCTGCCGCTGGCCCGCGCCGAGGCGCACGCCGCCCATGTTGACGCTGCCGCCCCAGACCACGATGACGTTCGCGCCGAGCGCCTGGATTTGCCGCAGCACCTGCTCCCGCGCGCCGGCGCCGACGGCCACGGTGGCGATCACGGCCGCGACGCCGATGAAGATGCCGAGCGCGGTCAGCATCGCCCGCAGCTTGTTCGCCGCCAGCGCGGAGAGCGCGCCGCGCAGCGCCTCCAGCATGTCCATCCCGCCGCGCGTCGCGGGCATCGGCGGCAGGACGCGCCGCACCGGCGTTGCCGGCGCATCAAGCACCCTCGGCTTGACCTCGACATTCATGCCGCAACGTCCAGCATCGTCGCGGCCTGGCGCGGCGCCTGGCGGATGTCGCCGACCAGCCGCCCGTCCCGGAAGCGCAGCACGCGGGATGCGAAGGCCGCGACCTCCGCGTCGTGGGTGACCATCAGCACCGCGACGCCGGCGCGGTTGAGTTCCTGGAACAGCGCCATGATCTCAAGGCCCGTGCGGCTGTCCAGCGCCCCCGTCGGCTCGTCCGCCAGCAGCAGGTCCGGCGCGTTGACCAGCGCGCGCGCGATCGCGACGCGCTGCTGCTGTCCGCCCGACAGCTGCGTCGGGCGGTGGTGCATGCGGTCGGCGAGCCCGACCAGCGTCAGCGATTCCGCCGCGCGATCGCGCCGCGCGCGGCGACCGAGGCCGCGATAGACCATCGGCATCTCGACATTGCCGAGCGCATCCACACGCGGCAGCAGGTTGAAGGACTGGAAGACGAAACCGAGCCGGCGCGAGCGCAGCTCCGCCAGCCGGTCGGCCGACAGCGCCGCGGTGTCCTCGCCCATCAGCCGATAGGTGCCGCGCGTCGCGCGATCCAGGCAGCCGATCAGGTTGAGGAAGGTGGACTTGCCCGAGCCGGACGGGCCCATGGCCGCCACGAAGGCGCCGGGCTCGATGGAGAGCGTCACGTCCTGCAGCGCGGCCACCACGCCCTCGCCGGCGGGATAGAGCCGCGTCAGCCCCTCGGTCTCGATGAGCGCCGGCATCAGAAGGGCCGCGGCCCGCCGGCCGCTGCCCGCGCGGCCGGCTGCGACGCACGTTCCGTGCCGACCACGACGCGCATCCCTTCCTCGAGCCCCGACAGCACCTCGGTCATGGAGCCGTCGGTCAGCCCCGTGCGCACCGCCACCTGCCGCGGCGCCGCGCCGTCCGCGTCCACGATCCAGACATTGCCCGGCGCACCGCGGTCCCGCGCGCCGCTGCGCAGCTCCGCGAGGCGCGCGCGCTGTTCCGGCGTCAGCACGGCGTTGAAGCGCGCGATCAGCCGCTGCCGGGCGGCCTGGGCCTGCTGACGCCGCGCATCGGCATCCGCCGGCAGCGCGGCCATGCGGTCGCGAAGCTCGGCCTGCGCCGCGTTGATCTCGGCGCGCTGCGTCGGCGAGAGGTCCGCCAGTTCCCGCAACGCCTGCTCGATCGGGCCGCCGCCACCGCCGCCACCACCCTGCTGCGGCTGCGCCGCAGCCTCGCCGGCCGGGCGCCAGCGCAGCGCGGCGTTGGGCACGCGGACCGAGTTCTGCCGCTGGTCGGTGATCACGCGCAGCGTCGCGGTCATGCCGGGCAGCATGCGGCCATTGGTGTTCGGCGCCGTCACCACGACGGTGTAGGTCACGACGTTCTGCACGGTCGTCGGCGACAGGCGGATCTCCTTCACCGTGCCGCGCAGATTCACCCCGGGATGCGCGGCGACCGTGAAGCCGACCTCCTGCCCCGGCGCGATGCGGCCGATGTCGCTCTCGTCCACCGTGGCCCAGACCTCCATCTCGTCGAGGCTCGCCGCGATCTGGAACAGGATCGGCGATTGCAGGCTGGCGGCCACGGTCTGGCCGATATCCACGTTGCGCGAGACCACGACGCCGTCGATCGGCGCGCGTATCGTCGCATTGGCCAGGTCCACCTCGACCTGCTGCAGCAGCGCGGCCTTCTGCGCCTGCGCGGCCTCGGCCGCGGTGACCTGGGCCTGGGCGGTGCGCAGCGCCGCCTCGGCGCCGACCAGCCCCGCCTCCTGCTGCGCGATGGCGGCGCGGGCGCCGGAGACATCGGCGCGCATGCGCTCCGCCACGAATTGCGCGCGCGTCAGGTCGCGTTCGGCGTTGACGCCGCGGGTGCGCAATTCCCGCGCGCGGGCCAGTTCCGATTCCGCATCGCGCAGCTGCGCCTCGGCGCTTTCCAGCCGGGCGCGGGCGGCCAGCAGCTGCGCGCGGGCGGAGCCGAGATCGGCCTCCGCCTTCTCCGCGCCGGCGCGCGCCACCAGCACCGCGGCGACGGCGGCTTGCACATCGGCCTGGGCGGCGGCCTGCCGCGCCTCGATCGTGCGGGTGTCCATTCGCGCGACCGGCTGGCCGGCGGTCACGCGGGTGTTGAAGTCGGCGAACAGCTCCCGGATCTGGCCCGAGATCTGGCTGCCCACCTGCACCGACAGCACGGGGTTCACCGTGCCGGTGGCGGCGACGACGGCGGTGACGGGGCCACGATCGGCCTCGGCCGTGCGCAGCCGCGGGCCGTCGGGCGCGCCGGTGGCAAGCCCGGGGATGGCCGGCAGCCAGCCCATGGCCGGCGCACCGGTCCACCAGGCGGCGCCCGCCAGGACCAGGCCGGCGGTCAGGATCACGGGAATTCGGCGCATCGTAGGCCCAATATGGTCCCTTCCATGTAACGCGCGTATGTCGGGACCGCACCAAGTGTTTGAGGGAGGCGGCGATGCGGTTGCTCGTGCTGGGGGCGGGGGCGCTCGGCGGCTATTTCGGCGGGCGGGCGCTGGAGCGCGGCCTGGATGCCACCTTTCTGGTGCGCCCCCGCCGGGCGGAGCAGCTGGCCCGCGACGGGCTCAGGGTGGAAAGCCCGCTCGGCGACATCGCGCGGCCGGTGACGACGACGGACCGCGCCGGCCCCGGCTTCGACGTCGTGCTGCTGACCTGCAAGGCCTATGACCTGGACGACGCCCTGGCCGCGATCCGCGCGGCGGTGGAGGCCGGCGCCGCCGTCCTGCCGATCCTGAACGGCATGGCGCATCTGGATCGGCTGAACGCCGCCTTCGGGCGGGAGCGCGTCTGGGGCGGCCTGGCGAAATGCGCCGCGACGCTGACGAAGGACGGCGTCGTGAAGCACCTCGGCGACTGGCACTGGCTGATCTTCGGCGAGCAGGACGGGCGGATGGACGGCAGGGCCGCCGCGCTGGCCGCCGCGCTCGGCACGTCGAAGGGCCTGGAGGCCGAGGCCGTGCCCGACATCCAGCGCCGCATGTGGGAGAAGCTCGTCCACCTCGGCACGGTGGCCGCCGGCACGGTGCTGATGCGCGCGAATGTGGGCGAGATCGTGCGCGCCGGCGGCCGGGATTTCCTGGTCACCATCCTGGAACGCAATGCCGCGATCGCGGCCGCCAACGGCCATGCCATGACGCCCGCCTTCATGGAGGGATACCGCGCCATGTTCTCCGACCCCGACAGCCCCTACACCGCCTCCATGCTGCGCGACCTCGAATCCGGTGGCCGGACCGAGGCCGAGCACATCCTGGCCTGGCTGGCCGAGGCCGCGCGCCAGGCCGGCGTGGATGACGGGATCCATGCGATGGCGGTGCTGCACGCCCGCGCCTACGACCAGCGCCGCGCGGCCGGAAGGCTGTAGGGCGCCGACCGGTCGGCCGCAGGCGCGCCGGCGCGCTACTCCGGTTGCACCCCGGCGGCGCGCAGGATGCGGGTCTGCTCCTCCACGCTCGTGCGGATCAGCTCCATCACCTTCTCCGGCGTGTCGTAGCCCGCGCGAGGCGCGACGCCGGCGAGGTCCAGCAGCTTCGGCGCGCTCTGCTGGATCGCCTGGCGGAAGGCATCGCCGAGCGAGGCCAGGATCGGCGCCGGCGTGCCGGCGGGCGCCATCACGGGGAAGTATTCCTCCAGGATCACGCGGCCGATCCCGGCTTCCGGCGCGCTCGGCACGTCCGGCAGGGCGGGGCTGCGCTGTTCCGCCAGCACGGCCAGGGCGCGCAGCGTCCCGCCGCGGACCTGGCCGATGGAGGACGCCATGGTCGGCGTGCCGAGCTGCGCCTCGCCCGCCACCAGCGCCGCGACCGACGGCCCGCCGCCGCGATAGTGCACGAGCTCGACGTCAACGCCCGTCAGGGCGCGGAACAGCTCCGCCGCGACATGCACGCCGCTGCCGATGCCGGCGGTGGCCAGGTTGAAGCGGCCCGGATCGGCCTTCAGCAGCGCGACCAGTTCCTGCGCGTTCTGCGCACGGACCTGCCGGTTCACCACCAGCGTGTAGGGCGAGAAGCCCGCCACCGCGATGCCCGCGAAATCCGTTATCGAGTTGTAGGGCACGCGCGCCACGATCGCCGGCACGGTCGGCTGCGAGGAGTTGATCAGCAAGGTGTAGCCGTCCGGTGCGGACCGCGCCGCCGCCTCGGACCCGATGACGCTGCCGGCACCGGCGCGGTTCTCGACCACCACGGGCTGGCCGATGATCTGGCTCAGCGGCTCGGCCACGATGCGCCCGACGATGTCGTTCGATCCGCCCGGCGCGAAGGGAACGATCAGCCGGAGCGGCCGCGTCGGCCGCCAGGGCGCGGCGCCCTGCGCCCGGGCAAGGGAGGGCGCGGCGAGCGCGCCAATGGCCAGGGAAAGGGCGTGGCGGCGGGTGGTCATGCTTGGACTGGCTCCCTAGGCGGCCGCGCTGTCCCCCGAAGGGCGGCGGTGATTGGGAGGCTACCTAACGGCGGTGGGCCGCGCTGGCCAGCCCCGAGTCTGGCCCGATCCGCCCGCCCCCCCTATGTTCCGCCCGGCAAGGACGGGACCTGGCCATGCGCGATCAGAAGCAGACGCAATACACCCCCGTGATGACCCCCGGCGTGACGCCGGAGGAAACGATCTCGGTGGAAAAGCGCACCGTCGGCTGCGACGGCGGAGGCGGCGCGCTCGGCCATCCGCTGGTCTATCTCCGGATCGTCGATCGCCAGGTGACCTGCCCCTATTGCTCGCGCACCTACGTGCTGGCGCCGGGCGCCGGCGACGATCACGGGCACTGAAACCCTCGTGAGCGGCAACGAGGGGGAGAACGGCGCCGGCGGGGTCAAGCCCGTCGCACCGGGCGAGAAGCGGCTGATCCTGGTGGATGGCTCGGGCTACATCTTCCGGGCCTACCACGCCCTGCCGCCGATGACGCGGCCGGACGGGGTTCATGTGAACGCCGTCTACGGCTTCACCCAGATGCTCTCGCAGTTCCTGACGAAGCATGCGGCGTCGCACATCGCCGTCGTCTTCGACACCGCGCGCACGACGTTCAGGAACGAGATCTATCCCGACTACAAGGCCCACCGCCCGGAGCCGCCGCCGGAACTGGTGCCGCAATTCGCGCTGATCCGCGACGCGACCGAGGCGCTCGGCGTCTGCAAGGTCGAGCAGGCGGGCTACGAGGCCGACGACCTGATCGCCTGCTACGCCAGGGCCTTCGTCGCGGATGGCGGGACGGTCGCGATCGTCTCCTCCGACAAGGACCTGATGCAGCTGATCGGCCCGGGGGTCGAGATGCTCGACCCCATCAAGCAGAAGCCGATCCGCGAGCCCGAGGTGCTGGAGAAGTTCGGCGTCACGCCGGACAAGGTGGTGGAGGTCCAGGCGCTCGCCGGCGACGCCACCGACAACGTCCCGGGCGTGCCCGGCATCGGCATCAAGACCGCCGCGCAGCTCATCACGGAGTACGGCGACCTCGAGACGCTGCTGGCCAACACCGACAAGATCAAGCAGCCCAAGCGGCGGGAGGCGCTGGAGCAGAACGCCGAGAAGGCGCGGATCAGCAAGCGCCTGGTCACGCTGGACTGCCACGCGCCGATCCCCGTCCCGGTCGAGAAGCTGGTGGCCAAGCCGCCCGAGCCCGTGACGCTGGAGAAGTTCCTGCGGGAGAACGGCTTCCGCAGCCTGTTGGCGCGCCTGGGCTTCGGCGACGGCGCGGCGCCGATGCGCGGCGTGCGCCCGGCCGCGGTCGCGGCGGAGGCGCCCGTCGCCTCGCCGCAGGATGCGCCCTTCGGACCGTACGAGACCGTCACGACGATGGACGCGCTGCGCCGCTGGATCGCCGCGTCTTGCGAGGCCGGCGTGATCGGCTTCGACACCGAGACCGACAGCCTGGACGCGCTGAAGGCGACGCTGGTGGGCCTGTCCATCGCGGTCGCGCCTGGCAAGGCGTGCTACGTGCCGCTGCGGCACGAGGGCAGCGGCGACCTCATGGGCAACGGGCGCCCCGACCAGCTGGACCCCGACGCGGCGCTCGCCGAGCTGAAGCCGATGCTGGAGGATCCCGCGGTCCTCAAGGTGCTGCACAACGCGAAATACGACCTCGAGGTGCTGTGCCGGCCGGAGAATGGCGGCATCGCCGTCGCCCCGGTGGACGACAGCATGATGATCTCCTACGCCATGGATGCCGGGCGGCATTCGCAGGGCATGGACGAGCTGTCGCAACTGCATCTCGGCCATGCGCCGGTCAGCTATGACAGCGTGACGGGTACGGGACGCGGCCGCATCTCCTTCGCACAGGTGCCGCTGGACAAGGCGACGGCCTACGCCGCCGAGGACGCCGACGTCACGCTGCGGCTCTGGGCGCTGCTGAAGCCGCGGCTGCGGGAGGCGAAGGCGCTGGCGCTCTACGAGCAGGTGGAGCGCCGCATGGTCGGCGTGCTGCGCGACATGGAGCTCCGCGGCATCAAGATCGACGCCGCGGAACTCGCCCGCATCGGCGAGGATTTCTCGCAGAAGCTCGTGATCTACGAACGCCAGTGCCACGACCTCGCGGGCAGGCCGTTCAACGTGGGGTCGCCCAAGCAGCTGGGGGAAATCCTGTTCGACGAGATGAAGCTGAAGGGCGGGAAGAAGGGGAAGACCGGCGCGTATTCAACGGATGCGAGCGTGCTGGAGGAGCTTGCTGCCCAGGGCGTGGAACTCGCGCGCCGCGTGCTGGACTGGCGGCAGATCCAGAAGCTGAAATCCACCTATGTGGACGCGCTCGCGCAGAAGGCTGATGCGCAGGGCCGCGTGCACACGGACTTCGCGATGGCCGTGACCTCCACGGGGCGACTGTCGTCCACCGAGCCGAACCTGCAGAACATCCCGGTCCGCACGGAGGAAGGGGCCCGCATCCGCGCCGCCTTCGTGGCCGAGCCCGGCAACGTCCTGCTCTCCGCGGACTACAGCCAGATCGAGCTGCGCATCCTCGCCCATGTCGCCGACGTGCCGAGCCTGAAGGAGGCCTTCGCGAAGGGCGAGGACATCCACAGCCGCACGGCGGCCGATATCTTCCGCCTCGACCCCGCGAAGGTGGACAAGGAAGCGCGCCGCCGCGCCAAGACGATCAATTTCGGCCTGATCTACGGCATGTCCGCCTTCGGGCTCGCGACGCGCCTCGGCATTCCGCCCGGCGAGGCACGCGCGATCATCGATGCGTATTTCGGCCAGTACCCCGGCGTGCGCGACGCGATGGAGCGGATCAAGGAAGACGCCCGCGCGCGCGGCTACGTGGAGACGCCGTTCGGGCGGAAGATCTGGATCGCCGACATCGCGTCGAAGGATCCCGCCCGCCGCGGCGGCGCCGAGCGCGCCGCCATCAACGCGCCCTTCCAGGGCGGCGCCGCCGAGATCATCAAGCGCGCCATGGTGCGCATCCCGCATGCGCTACGCGACGCGGGCCTGCGCGCGCGCATGCTGCTGCAGGTGCATGACGAGCTGGTCTTCGAGGTGCCGGAAGCCGAGGCCGAGGCGACCGCGACGCTGGTGCGCGAGGTCATGGAGAACGCGGCGACGCTATCGGTGCCGCTGGCAGTGGAAGTGGGCCACGGCAGGTCGTGGGCGGAGGCGCATTGATGCCGGTCGCACGACCTTGCCGCCAGCGGGCGAGGGAAGGTGGGGGTGAGCGCAACCGTCGCCAGCACCTCACCACCCCATGAGCACCGCCACCGCTACCCCCGGCGCCCCTACCTGGACCGCCACCGAGCGCCAGACCCTGTTCGCGATCATGGCGGCGCATGCCGTCAGCCATTTCCACATCCTGACCTTCGCGCCGCTCATCCCGCTGCTGCGCGACGACCTCGGCGCGTCCTTCATCGAGCTCGGCCTGGCGCTGACGCTGTTCAGCATCGTCACCGGGCTGACCCAGGCGCCTGTCGGCTTCCTCGTGGACCGCGTCGGCCCGCGCCGCGTGCTGACCGCGGGGCTTGCGATGAGCGTCGTCGCCTTCGGCAGCTTCGCGGTCTTCGGCACCTATGCCTGGCTGCTAATCTCCTCCGTGCTCGCGGGGATCGCCAATGCCGTCTACCACCCCGCGGATTACGCGATGCTGGGCAGCCGCATCGGGCCGGAGCGCATGGGGCGCGCCTTTTCCTGGCACACCTTCGCCGGCTACGCCGGCGGTGCTGTCGCGCCGGCCGTGCTGCTCGCCATCGCGGCGGGGCATGGCGCGCGCGCCGCCGTCGGCTTCGCCGCGGTGATCGGCCTGGCCGCGGCGGCCTTCGTCTGGATCGCCTGCCCGCGCGACGAGCCCGCGGCGAAGCCGCGCGCCGAGAAGGGGCCGAAGCCGAAGCTCATCAACGCGCGCATCATCGGGCTGACCGGGTTTTTCGTCCTCATCGCGCTTGCCTTCAGCGGCATGAACACCTTCGCGGTCGCCGCGCTGGTGACCGCGCACGCGCTGTCCCTGTCATGGGCGAGCGCAGCCGTGACGGCATATCTCATGGGCTCGGCGGCGGGCGTGCTGGTCGGCGGCTGGCTCGCGGACCGCTATGCGCGGCACGGGCTGATCGCGGCGCTCGGCTTCGCGGGGGCGGGCGTCGCGACGGCGATGGTGGGGTGGCTGGCGTTGCCGGGGCTGGCCGTGGCGGTACTGCTGGGCGTGGCAGGGATGCTGAGCGGGCTCTGCATGCCGTCGCGCGACATGATGGTCCGCGCTGCCGCGCCGCCGGGCCAGGCGGGCGCGGCCTTCGGGATCGTCTCGACCGGCTTCAACCTCGGCGGCATCGTCGCGCCGCTGATGTTCGGCTGGTTGATGGACCACGGCCACGCCGACCGCGTCTTCCTGCTCGGCGCCGCCTTCATGGCCATCACCGCCGCCGTCGCGCTCTATCAGGAAGCGCGGCGGCGCTGACGCTTCTCCTTTGCCGCACTCGGCGTGCCCGCGGGGGGCGGGGGCGGCTTCGCCTTGCCGCGCGCGGTCTGCCGCGCCTCGCCCAGCGAGATCGCGACCGCCTGCTTCACGGCCTGCTGCTTCGTCCTGGGGTGGCTGTTGCCGATGGTCCCGTCCTTCTCCCAGTCATGGACGAGTTCCTTGATGTTCGCCGAGACGGTTTCGCGCGAACCGCCCTTCTTCAGCCGTGCGGGCATGGTTGCACCTCCGCCCGCGCAACGCAGGACGCGGTGGCGCGGTTCACGGCGCGTCGAGCGCGTGGTCCTTCAGGTGATCCAGGCTGCACACGGCCAGCGCCGCGACATGCGTCGCCTCCAGCAGCACGGGCGGCGCGGCGCCGGCGAGCCGCGCCTCCTCCCACCGTGCGGCGCAGAGGCACCAGCGGTCGCCGGGCCTGAGCCCCGCGAAGCCGTATTGCGGCATCGGCGTCGAGAGGTCGTTGCCCGCGCGCTTCGAGAAGGCCAGGAACGCCGCCGTCATCTCCGCGCAGACAACGTGCAGGCCGAGATCCTGCGGCCCGGTGTTGCAGCAGCCGTCGCGGAAGAAGCCGGTGACCGGCGCGACCGAACACGGCAGCAGCGCGCCGCCGAGCACGTTCTTCGCGGGCGGCGGCCCTTCGCCGCGGTCGCGGCGGCGGTTGGTGTCGTCGAGGGGCATCGGTTGCTCCAGTCCCTCCCCCGCATCGCGGCCCCCTCCCCCGCAAGCGGGGGAGGGATGGGGTGAGGGTGAGGAGGATGAGGGCTTGCTGAACGAAGCACCCCCACCCTGACCCTTCCCCGCAGGCGGGGGAGGGAATGGAGGGGCGGGGCAGTCCGCGCTCTTACGCCGCCGCGCGGATCGCCGCGGCCTTCACGTCCTCGCCCACCGCGCCGGCAAACGTCTCGAAGTTCTGCTCGAACAGCGAGACCAGGTGCTTCGCCTGGCGGTCATAGGCATCCTTGTCAGCCCAGCTTTCCCGCGGGTTCAGCACGTCGGACGGGATCCCCGGCACTGATTTCGGCATCATCAGGCCGAAGAAGGGATCGCGCACGAACTCCACCTTCGCCAGGCTCCCGTCCAGCGCAGCGCGGAGCAGCGCGCGGGTGTGCTGGATGCTCATCCGCTTGCCCGTGCCATAGGCGCCGCCGGTCCAGCCGGTGTTCACCAGCCAGACCTGCGCGCCGTCCTTCTGGATGCGCTCCTCCAGCATGCGGCCATAGACTTCGGGATGGCGCGGCAGGAAGGGCGCGCCGAAGCAGGTGCTGAAGGTCGCCTGCGGCTCCTTGCCCAGGCCCTTCTCGGTGCCCGCGACGCGCGCGGTGTAGCCCGACAGGAAGTGGTACATCGCCTGCGCCGGCGTCAGCTTGGCGATCGGCGGCAGCACGCCGAAGGCGTCCGCCGTCAGCATCACGACGTTCCTCGGCTTGCCCGCGCGGCCGCCGGCGACCGTGTTCGGGATGAACTCGATGGGGTAGCAGGACCGCGTGTTCTCGGTCAGCCGCCCGTCATCGAGGTCGAGCCTGCCGTGCTCGTCGGAGATCACGTTCTCCAGCACCGCGCCGAAGCGGTGCGACGCGTCCCAGATCTGAGGCTCGGCTTCCTTCGACAGCTTGATGACCTTGGCGTAGCAGCCGCCCTCGAAGTTGAAGACTCCGCTGTCGGACCAGCCATGCTCGTCGTCGCCGACCAGCGCGCGCTCGGGGTCGCTGCTCAGCGTCGTCTTGCCCGTGCCGGAGAGGCCGAAGAACAGCGCGCTGTCGCCGCCCTGGCCGACATTGGCGCTGCAATGCATGGGCAGCACGCCGCGATCCGGCAGGATCCAGTTCATCACGGTGAAGATGGATTTCTTGATCTCGCCGGCATAGCTGGTGCCAGCGATGCAGATCACGCGCTTGGCGAAGGACAGCGCGATCAGCGTGGAGGTCCGGCAGCCATCCTCGGCCGGGTCGGCCTCGAATTCCGGCGCGTGCAGGATGACGTAGTCCGGCCTGAAGCCGTCCAGCTCCTCGCGCGCGGGGCGGATGAACATGTTGCGCGCGAACAGCGCGTGCCAGGCATGGGTCGTCACCAGGCGCACGCGGATGCGGTGCGCGGGATCGGCACCGGCATACAGATCCTGGACGAAGAGCTCCGGCGCCTGGCCGAGGAAGCTGCGCACCTTGGCGGTGAAGCCGTCGAACTTCGCCACCGGCAACGGGCGGTTCACCTTGCCCCACCAGATTGCGTCATGCACCTCGGGGTCGTCGGCGACGAACTTGTCCTGCACGGAACGCCCGGTGTGCTGGCCGGTCACCGCCATGAAGGCCCCATCGGCGGAAAGCCGCCCCTCGCCACGGCGCAGCGCATGGGCATAGAGGCCCGGCGCGGTCAGGTTGGCGTGGATCTCGGCCGGGCCGGCGACGCCGGTGCCGGCCAGGGCGGCGATGGGGGACGTCATGCACTTCCTCCGATGAGGCGCGGTTGGTCCCCCTGCAATCCAGGGTAGAATCGGGGCGTCCGCGCTGGCCCCGATGCTTGGGGGGTGAGCGGGGCAGAATTAGGGCGGCTAAGTGTCTGTGCGCAATGCGAACCGGTGGGTTACCTGGTCACGTGTTAGCTTGCTGCGCCGCACGCCCCTCCCGCGCCGCCCGGATCAGCCCGGCCCGGACGCCGTCGGCATCGGCCACCGGGGCCGGCCAGGCGTGGCGGATGACCGTGTCCTCCAGCGCGAGGTCGCAGCCATCGGTGTCCACCGAAACGAGACGCCAGTCGCCCGGCACCGCGCCGTGCAGCCCCGTCGCGATCGCGCCGACGGCGTCCGGATGGTCGGCGTTCACATGGGCCAGGATCTCGGCTTCGGCGGCCGCCACCGCCGCCGCCGCGGCCCGGTCCGGCAGGAGGTCCGCAACCCGCAAACGGGTCGCCCGGGCGAAGCCGCCCACCAGCAGCGCCCCGCCCGGCTTCACCCGCCACAGCGCGAAATCCCCGAAATCGGCATACAGGGCGGCATAGGGGTGGCGCGCCAGCCAGCGTGCCTTCAGCGGCGGCACCTCGTCCTCCGGCACCATCTCGGCCAGCCCGGTCACCGTCACCCGCGGCGCGGTCTGCGGGTTGGTCGATTCGGGCGCGCCGACGAAGAGGAGCGAACAGCGTGGCTCTGCCCGCAGGTGGCGGGTATGCTCCGACAGGGACGACAGCAGCATCAGGGCCGACAGGTCCGGGGCGGTGGCCGGCGTCACCAGGGTCGCGAAGGGCATCCCGTCGGCGCTGGTCGCCAGCGTCGCGGCCGCCGCCCCCCGGATCAGCCGCCGTGCCTCGAACCCCAGCCCTTCCGTCGCCATATCGTCTCCGGTTGTCCGACCCGCCTTTGCCACAATCTGCCGCCATAAGGGCGCCATGGCCGGGCGCGGTTGAGCCTCGGCCCAGGGAGTTCACCACCGTGCCAGCCACCATCGCGCTCGTGGACGACGACCGCAACATCCTGACCTCGGTGTCCATGACGCTCGAGCAGGAGGGGTTCCAGGTCCGCACCTTCACCGACGGCGAATCCGCCCTGCAGGGGCTGATGGCGCGCCCCGCCGACCTCGCCGTGCTCGACATCAAGATGCCGCGCATGGACGGGATGGAGCTGCTGCAGCGCCTGCGCCAGCGCAGCGCCATGCCGGTGATCTTCCTGACGTCCAAGGACGACGAGCTCGACGAGCTGATGGGGCTGCGGCTCGGCGCCGACGACTACATCACCAAGCCCTTCAGCCAGCGCCTGCTGCTGGAACGCATCCGCGCCCTGCTCCGCCGCAACGAGGCGTCGCGCAACGAGGGCAGCGGCACACCGGCCGGCGGCATCATCGCCCGCGGCGACCTGATGCTGGACGAGACCAAGCACACCTGCCTCTGGAAGGGCCAGCAGGTGCAGCTGACGGTGACCGAGTTCCTGCTGGTGAAGGCGCTGGCGGTGCGGCCGGGCATGGTGAAGAACCGCGACCAGCTGATCGACGCCGCCTATGGCGAGAACATCTACGTCGACGACCGCACGATCGACAGCCACGTCAAGCGCGTGCGCAAGAAGTTCCGCCAGGTGGACAACGACTTCGCGCAGATCGAGACGCTCTACGGCCTGGGCTACCGCTACAAGGAAGCCTGAACCAAACCGCCCTCCTCACACTGCGTTCGGGGAACGACAGCAAGAGGAGGATTGCGGTGAAACGCGTGATGTTGGCGCTGCTGCTCGGCGCGCCGCTTGCAGCCTGCGCCTATGTCGAAAGGCCGGCGCCCGGCTATGCGCAGTCGGGCTATGTGCAGCCGGGCTACGCGCAGTCCTACGGCTATGGCGCGCCGGCGGGTTATGCCCCGTCCTATGCGGCGCCGGCGACCCTGCCGGGCTACCGCGACGGCAGCTACGAGGCCGAACGCCAGGCCTATGAATACGGACGGCGCGACGGCGCCTCGGCAGCGCAGGGTCTGCGCTGAGGCCCGCGCGCGGAGCGGTTCCAACGCGACGGGTGCTGCTCTAGGCTCCGGCATCGCACCCGCAGGACCGAAATGCCCGACGCGAGCGGCGCGCCGCTGACCGAGCAGAGGCCGGCAACACCGGAACGCCGCCGCTGGCTCTCGCCGCTGCTGCGCCGGATCCTGCTGCTGAACGCCCTGCCGCCGGCGCTGCTGGCCGCCGCGCTGCTCTATCTCGACCAGTACCAGAACGGGCTGCTGGCCGCGGAGATCGAGGCGCTGCGCACCCAGGCCCGCATCTACGCCGGCGCCATCGCCGAAGCCGCGACCCGCACCCGCGACGACCGCACCACCCTCGTGCCCGACGCCGCCCGCCCGCTGCTGCGCCGCCTGGTCGAGCCTTCGCCCAACACCCAGGCGCGCCTCTATGACACCACCGGCCTGCTGGTCGCCGACAGCCGCGTCCGCGAAGGCCCGGGCGGCGCCATCGTGACGGAGCCGCTGCCCCCGCCCGAACCCCGCGGCGCGTTCTCCGGCGCCGTGGCGGGGATCTACGACCGCATCCTCGCCATCCTGCCGCGCGATACCCGCGAGGACGTGCTGGTGGATGTGAACCCCGACGCGCCGAGCTTCGACTGGCAGCCCGAATTCGGCGGCGGCCAGGCCGGCGGCGACCGGCGGGAGGAGCTGCGCCTCGCGCTGGAAGGCGGCGTGCGTCCCTATATCCGCCGCACCGCGGAAGGCCGATTGCTGGTCTCGGTGGCGGAGCCCGCGCGGCGCGGCGCCGGCGCGGTCGGCATCGTGCTGCTGACGCGCGAGGCGCGGGAGGTGGACCAGCGCCTGATGGAGATCCGCGTCTCGGTCCTCGCGCTCTTCGCGCTCGCGCTGGTCCTGACGGTGCTGGCCAGCTACTACCTCGCGCGCACGCTCGCCACGCCGATCCTGCAGCTCGCGACCTCGGCGGCGGCGATGCGGGAAGGCGAGGGCCGCGGCGGCAGCGTGCCCGGCCCGCTGCTCGCGCGCGACGACGAGATCGGCGTGCTCGCGCGCGACCTGCAGGCCGCGGCGCGCGCGCTCTGGGCCCGCATCGACGCCAACGAACGCTTCGCGGCCGACGTCGCGCATGAGCTTCGCAACCCGCTCACCTCCGTGCGCAGCGCCATCGAGACGCTGCGCCGGATCGAGGACACCGCGAAGCAGAAGCGCCTTCTCCAGATCATCTCCGACGACGCGGTGCGCATGGACCGCCTGATCAACGACATCGCCGACAGCTCCAAGGTGGATGCCGAGCTGTCGCGCACCATCGCGCAGCCCGTGGACGTTGCCCCCATCCTCTCCGCGCTGGGCGAGCTGCATGCCGCGACGCGGGGGGACGGCGATCCCCTGGTGGAGATCGAGGCGCCGGAGACGCTGATCGTGCGCGGCGTGGAAGGGCGCATCGTGCAGGTCTTCCGCAATCTCATCGGCAATGCCGTCTCCTTCAGCCCGAAGGACGGCAAGGTCACGGTGCGCGCGCGCCCGCTCGGTGCCACCGTCGAGTTCACGATCGAGGACGAGGGGCCGGGCATCCCCGACGCCAAGCTCGAGAGCATCTTCGACCGCTTCTACTCGGAGCGGCCGAGCGGCGAGCGCTTCGGCCAGCATTCCGGCCTCGGCCTGTCCATCTCGCGCCAGATCGTGGAGGGGCTGCGCGGGCGCATCGGCGCGGAGAACCGCCGCGACGCCGACGGGAAGATCCTGGGGGCGCGCTTCGTCGTCAGGCTGCCCGCGGGGTAGTAGCTGACCCGGTGTGCGGGTTTTCGGGCTTGGACGAGCTTGGCGAAGGCGAGCGGGGAGATGCCGATGCTCTGACGGCAGAGGACAGCGATCAGGTGCAGGCGCGGTCCATAGCAGGTCTGGTGCGCCAGGGGATCGCGGCCGAAGGCGGCGACGAAGACCGGCAGGTCCTGCGCACGGACCGCAAGCCGGAAAAGGCCGCCGCTACCAGGGATTGGAAAGCCCCTCCGCCACCACCGCCACGCGCGCCCCTGACACGGCCGGCGGCGGCTGGTCGCTCACCACGGGCTGGGCCGCGGCCAGGCCGAAGGGGGTGGACAGGGCGGCGCAGCGCAGCGCCACGCGCAACGCAGGCATGGTGGTTGTCTCCCGGCTTGTTGCCGGAGAGAAAGGGGCCGCCCCGGCAGGCTTCAGGCCCGGGGGCTTGCCCTTGGCGCGCCCGCGCGGCATCCGCTGCCCGATGGACCCGATCGCCCCCGACCTGCTGCAGACCCTGCCCGCCCGCATCAAGGAAGTCGGCACCAGCCAGATCGGCCTCGTCGCCGACCGCGGCCGCCACGACCCCGAGGTCATCAAACTCTGGATCGGCGAGGGCGACCTGCCCACGCCCGACCTGGTGGTCGAGGCCGCCCACAGGGCCATGCTGGCGGGCGAGACCCGCTACACCTATTCCCGCGGCATCCCCGCGCTGCACCAGGCGCTGTCGGACTACCATCGCCGCCACTGGGGGGTGGAGGTCGCGCCGGAGCGCTTCTCCATCACCGCCGGCGGCATGAACGCCATCATGCAGGCCTGCCAGGCGCTGCTCGAGCCCGGCGACGAGGTGATCGTGCCGGCCCCCGGCTGGCCGAACCTGGGCGAAGCCGTGCGGGTGACCGGCGGCGTCCCCGTGGCCGTGCCCTTCCGGCAGAGCGCCGCCGGCCGCTTCTCCTGGCCGCTCCCCGACATCCTGGCCGCGGTCACGCCGCGCACGCGCATCGTCGTGGTGAACTCGCCCAACAACCCCACGGGCTGGGTGATGACGCGGCCGGAGATGGAGGCGCTGCGCGACGCAGCGCGCGCCCGGGGCTTCTGGATCCTGTCGGACGAGGTCTACAACCACTTCACCTACGGCAACGCCATCGCCCCGTCCTTCCTGCAGGTCGCGACGCCATCCGACCGGCTGATCGTGACCAACACCTTCTCCAAGAACTGGGCGATGACGGGGTGGCGCGCGGGCTGGGTGCTCTACCCCGAGGGGCTGGCCGCGACCTTCGCCAAGCTGAACCAGTACAATACGACGTCCATCCCGACCTTCATCCAGCACGCCGCGGTGGCGGCGCTCGAACAGGGCGACGGCTTCATCCGCACCATGGTCGGCCGCTGCCTGGAAGCCCGTGCGATCCTGGTCGAGGGCCTGTCGCGCCTGCCCGGCGTGACGGTCTTTGCCCCCGACGGCGCCTTCTACCTGATGGTCAAGGTGGACACCGGGGAGAAGAGCCTGGACCTCGCCTTCCGTCTGCTGGAGCAGGCCAAGGTCGGTGTCGCCCCCGGCACCGCCTTCGGCCCGGAAGGCGAGGGCTTCCTGCGAATCTGCTTCGCCATCAGCCCCGACCTGGCGCGCGAGGCGGTGGCGCGGCTGGCGCGCGTGCTGGGGTAGGGCGCGAGCGGGGCCGCTGGCGCCCCGCCGTGGCACTCGGTCGTGGATGTCCGGGTGCAAGATGCTGCGGCTCGAGGATGTCCTGCTGACGCCGGCTGCGCGACTGGCAGGCGGCCGGGGTGTGGGGAACAACTACCAGCCGGTCTCCAAGCCCGCGTTCACGGCTTCGATCGAAGGCTGCTCATTGCCCTCTGCTTCAGCCCTTCCTTTGGTGGCCGGTCGACATCCATGCCCCTCATCACGGCCGCTGTCCGAGGCGACCTCCGTGCCGCGTTGGAGGCAACGGTCGAGACGTCGCGCGACCTGCCGCAGGCCGGAAGGCGAGAACCAGTTGCCGAAGGTCATCGACGATGTCAGATTCCGGAACGAAGTCGAGGTGATCAGCACGCCAGCGCGGAGCGCTGCGCGATCAGCCGGCTGTCACCGAACTTCCGCATGGCTCGCGACAAGGGTAGTGAGAGCGATGTTTCCAGGCGCACGCCTTATCGATCCTCCCGCGGCCGCGAAGTTCAAGACCGTCAGCAGCATCGATCCCGCGGAGTTCACCGCCAGTTCGCGCATCAGTAGCCGGCTTCCGGGGACTAGCCATCAATACGGCTATCAGCTGCGGGACCGAGCGCTGTGGCGCATGCGCTTCAACGAGCCGATCTTTGCCATGGCAAGCCGCAGTGCTGGCACGATCGAGGCGTGCTTCGCCGAGAATCGCTTCAGTACCGATGTCCGGCTGAGCGGCGACGAAAGCGGCAACTTCGTCGTCGTGATGCCCTGCAAGGGCGCGCTGACGCTGCTGCAGGATGGCGCCGCGACGACGGCCAGCGAAGGCGGCGGTCTGGTCATGCGTCCAAGCCCGCGCGCCCAAGTGGTGTTCAGTGACTCCGGCGGCCGCGCCAACCTCTGCTTCAAGGTGGCAGAGGTCGAGGAGACGCTGCGGCACACGCTCGACCGCGACTTGCGCCGGCCGCTCGAATTCGCGCCTGCGCTGGACTGGACCTGCGGCTTGGCCGTGAGCTTCAAGCGCCAGTTGGATGCCGTGTTTGCCGAGTTCCAGAGCCTTGACGGCGTGGTCGACAATCCCGTCGCGCTCGCCGCCATGACCGACCTCCTCGTGACGCTGCTGCTGCGTGCCGCGCGACACAACTACGCCGACCAGTTGGACGTCGGGGCACCATGCGCGGTTCCGGCCTATGTGCGGCGCGCCGAGGAGTTCATGCGCGCCAACAGCACCAGGCCGATCCGTATCGCTGAGGTCGCCGTCGCGGCCGGATGCAGTGTGCGCAACCTGCACGGCGTGTTCCGGCGTTTCCGCGGCACGACCCCGCTCGCCGCGCTGCAAGCGTGCCGGCTGGAACAGGTGCATGCTGAGCTTAGCCGCGGGGGAACCGGCGGCCCGATCGGCGCGGTCGCACGTCGCTACGGCTTCACGAACGCGTCCCGGTTCGGCGCCGCGTTCAGGCGCCGCTTCGGCGAAGCCCCGTCGGATGTCGTTCGGCGCGCGTCCCGCTCGTAGCGAGCGCGTCGGTCGCTCGGGCGACGCCTTCGACTGATCCGCGAACGGCAGCGCAGAGAGCAGTACGTCCTGCGCCGCGTCTGGAGGCTGCTCGATCGTTAGCGGCTTGCATCAGGGAACCGCCCGCTGGCGCGGTCGCCAGGCCGCGAAGCCGTGACATACGAGAACGGCAAGTCCTGGACAGATCCGGCAGGGAAGCAGCCGGGCGCGGCACTGCACGCCTCCAAACCGCCTTCCAGCGTGCGAGCCTGCCTTCGCTTGCCGGGATCGAATCCACTGAGCCTGCGCGGCACTCTTCGGCCTACCCATCATGCGTCCAGTCTGCGTGCCGCATCGATCCTGAAGCGCGCGCCGACGGTCCGGGGGAGGTCGATGACAGGGCACGGTACCGGCGACTGCGACCGGTCGCGACAGGAGGAGGTTCACGATGCAGTCCCGTCTTGCCGCTGCGATGCTTGCAGCCAGCCTGCTCGTGCCACCCGCCCTCGCCGGCGAGCACTCGACCTACCACTATCTCGAGGCTCCACCAGAAGCCTTGCAGCCGTGTCGTGCCGGCATGCTGCTCAGCATGCCGCCATCCTGGCAGTCGGGCGACGGGGCCGTCGTCCTGCTGACGATGGAGCGGCCGCAGGACGCGGCGCGTGACGCGCTCGTCTCGGCGCTGCTGTTCGAGGAGCATGCGGCGGTGGTCGAGCTCATGCCCGTGCGCTGCGACGCGAGTTCCGAGGAGCGGGACGGTGTCGTCGCCGGTGCGATCGACGCGCTCGATGCCGTGACGCGCCGGATGGGCAGCGGCATGGTGGTGGCCATCGGCTATGGCCCAGGAGCCAGGGCGATTCTGGACGTGGTCGATGCGGGGATGACGCGCCCGCGCGGCGCCGATGCGCCGCGCTATGCTGCCGCGGTCGCGATCGGCGACGGCGCGCCTGCCTTTGCACTCGGGGCACCGCCCCCCGCGCGCGAGGGCGCGCCCATGCGGCTGGCGGCGTTGTGCCGGAGCCTCGCCGCCGTGGCGGGCGGCATGGGCGCGACAGTGGAGCGCGAAGCGCCTGCCGCCGCAGCCGCGGCCTGTGCGGCTGCCATGTCGGCCGAGACCTTGCCCGCCACGGAGTCGGTCCACTCCTCGGTCCGGCGCTGAGCCTGCGTGTCGGATCCGCATCCCAGCCGCTTCGCGGCTGCCACACTCCCGCCGTTCACCGAGAGCGAAGGGGATGCGCCATGACGGAAGGCAAGCCGGTCGCGCCGGCGGTCGTCCCCAAGACGGTCACCGCCTCCTCGCCCATCAGGAGCGTTTCGCCCGGGCACACGTTTGGTGCGGGAGAAGCGGGAGGCGATGAGCTGCTTCGCGCCGGTATCACAGCCGGTTCCGCGCGCCCCTACACCGCCCGCGAGCGCCTGCTTCGCCACCTGCTGGAGACAGGCTGCGACCCCAGGCTGCTGCGCGTCCTGCAGGACGACAGGGAACGTCGGCGCCGGGATCGCGCCAGCGCGCGATAGCCGCGACAGCGCGCACGTTACCACCCCATCAGCGCCACCCAGCACCAAGGCCGCGCGCCACGCGGGTGGCCCGACTCAGCGAGTGGCCCGACTCAGGAGAGCGGACATTGACGTTCAGGCCCAAGGTCACCCTTACGGTCGTCGCGACGCTGCTGACGACGATGGCCGCCTTTGCTGCCATGCAAAGCGTCTCCGGCATGCCTCAGCAGGCTGCCCCCTATCCCGATCCGATCGCCATCGATTGGACGATCCGCCCGACCGTCTGGGGCCTGCCGTGATGCGCGTCCTGATCGGCGCCTCGGTTGCGCCGGGGCGCGCCGGCCCAGCTCAGGCCTGCGGCGGGCCGGCATTGTCGCCCGTGCCGCCGCAACTGGCCGAGGCTTGGCGACGTGCCAACTGATCTGCCTGCTTTGCTGACCGGCATTAGCCGGCGCTTCACGTCAGTCGTCCTGCCCGGCGTTGATGTGCGCTACTCACGGAGTGTCACGGCCAGCGCATTTGGGCCGTGTGTTTCAAGCTGAGAGCCCGCTATCCGTGCAAACCGGACGCGGTGGCCCTCCCCGGACTCACCCGCCCATAACGAAACCGCTCGACACCGCAGCGCTGGCGTCTTATTCTTAGGAACACGGTCCCATCAAGGCCAGCCGCTCTTTGAACCCGTCCATCCGCCCCTTAGGCTCCCCGTCTGCCCAGGGCCGGGCGATGTGTCCGAACCCCGCAAGCCGCTTTAAGGCTAAAAGCTTAAAATCCTAAAACAGTAAAAGCCCCGCCGCTCCTACCTCGCCGGCAGGCAGGCCTTCGACAGCAGCCGAAAGGCCCCCGCCCGGTGGCTGATCGCGTGCTTCGCCGCCGGCGTCATCTCGCCGAAGGTTTCGGCGTGGCCATGCGGCACGAACATCGGGTCGTAGCCAAAGCCGTTGGTCCCCCGCGGCGGCCAGATCCATTCGCCATGCGCCTCGCCCAGGAAGCCTTCCACGTGGCCGTCCGGCCAGGCCAGCACCAGCGCGCAGCTGAACCAGGCCCTTTTGTCCGAAGAGTGCCGCGCGAGCTTCTCGACCTTCGCCATCGCCATGGCGTAGTCGCGGCCGGAAGGCGTCTCCGCCCAGTCCGCGGTATAGACGCCCGGCGCGCCGTCCAGCGCGGCGACCGAGAACCCGCTGTCGTCGGCCAGCGCCGGCAGGCCCGACGCCCTCGCCGCGGCCACCGCCTTGATCCCGGCATTGCCGAGGAAGCTCGTCTCCGTCTCCGCGGGCTCCGGCAGGCCGAGGGAGCCGGCGCTGACGACCTCGAGGCCCCAGGGCGCCAGCAGCTCCGCGACCTCCCGCAGCTTGCCCTCGTTGTGCGTCGCCAGGACCAGCGTCGGGCCTTCCAGGCGCCGGCGCCGGGACGGCGCGCCCCCCTCACCCAACCCTCTCCCCCCTGTGGAGGGTGAGGGCCGACGCACCGTGGCCGATGTCACGTCCGGATGGCCTCCCGCTGCTTCGCGAAGAGCTCGTTCGTGCCCTTGCGCGCCAGCGCCAGCAGCGCGGTCAGCTCGGCCTCGGTGAAGGGCGCGCCCTCGGCGGTCGCCTGCACCTCCACGATGCCGCCCGAGCCCGTCATGACGAAATTGCCATCGGTCTCGGCCTTGCTGTCCTCCTCGTAGTCGAGGTCGAGCACCGGGGTCCCGTTCCACACCCCGCAGGAGATCGCCGCCACCTGGTCCTTCAGCGGGTTCTTCTTCAGGATGTTCTTCGCGATCGCGTGCTGGAACGCCAGGTGCAGCGCCACCCAGGCCCCGGTGATGGACGCCGTGCGCGTCCCTCCATCCGCGGTCAGCACGTCGCAATCCAGCGTCACGGTCATCTCGCCCATGGCCTTCATGTCGGTCACGGCGCGCAGGCTGCGCCCGATCAGTCGCTGGATCTCCTGCGTGCGGCCGGACTGCTTGCCGCGTGCTGCCTCGCGGTCGCCGCGGGTATGCGTCGCCCGCGGCAGCATCCCGTATTCCGCCGTCACCCAGCCCTGGCCGGAATTGCGCAGGAAGGGTGGCACCTTGCCCTCGATGCTCGCGGTGCAGAGCACCTCCGTCACGCCGAAGCGCACCAGGCAGGACCCCTCGGCGTGGCGCGCGGCGCCCGGCGT
Organism: Falsiroseomonas sp. HW251; assembly: GCF_050563545.1. Taxonomy (NCBI): domain Bacteria; kingdom Pseudomonadati; phylum Pseudomonadota; class Alphaproteobacteria; order Acetobacterales; family Roseomonadaceae; genus Falsiroseomonas; species Falsiroseomonas sp. HW251. Next base: position 162,353 of record NZ_JBNXUM010000013.1, on the reverse strand, counting down.
CAGCGTCACCGCGCGAAGCTCGTCGGCCCCGCGGTTCGAGGGTCGGACGAAGGGCGCCTTGAAGCCCGCAGGAAAGTCGATCATGGCGCTGCCCTAGCCCTGCAATCCCGTGGCGTCCAGCGGTGAGTGACCCTAGGCTGCCGGCGGAGGAACCGCCCATGGACATGCAGCACCCCGCCGGGCCGGTCGCGACCGCGGACGACGTCGCGCGCTATCGCCGGGAGGGCTGGATGCTGCTCCGCGGCGTGCTGGGACCGCGCCATGTCGCGGCCTGTCTCGAGGCGCTGTCGGGCCTGGCCAGCGGCCGCATCCCCGCCCGCGAGACCATCCTGATGTGGGAGAACGGCCCCCCGCCCGAGGGCACGCCGCCCGGGGAGCGGGAGCTCCACATCCGCAAGTACATGGATTTCTGCACCGACGCCGCGGCGCTGCACGACGCCGCGATGAGCGCGTCCCTGCATCGCGCGCTCGACCGCGTGCTGGGCGAAGGCCGCGTCCTCTTCCAGGAAATGGCACTGGTGAAGCCGCCCCTGATCGGCGGCGAGAAGCCCTGGCATCAGGACTGCTCGTATTTCCGCGTCACCGATCCCGGCCTGGTGGTCGGCGTCTGGATCGCGCTCGACGAGGCCAGGCGCGAGAATGGCTGCATGGAGCTGATTGCGGGCTCGCATCTCTGGGGACCGATGCCGCACCACCACGAGAACGACTTCAACCGCTGCCGGATCAGGGAGGACCTGCTGAAGCCCGAGAGCCGCATCGCGGTGGAGATGCAGCCCGGCGACGCACTGGTCTTCCACGGCCTGCTGCAGCACTACACCGCGCCGAACCGCTCCGCGCTGCGCCGCCGCGCGATCCAGTTCCACTACCACCAGATCGGCGCGGTCTGGGGCAGCCTGGAGGACCATCGCCGGCTCTTCCACGACGAGCACGGGAACTATGCCGGCTGCACCGTGGCGCACGCGCATCTTCCTGGCGGCAACTACGCGTATCGGGACGGCCTGCCGCGAGCCGTGGTGCCGGTGGACACCGCGGACTGAGCCGCGTTCGGAGCCACCGTTTCCCTCCATTGCCCTCTCCCCCAGGAAGGGGGAGAGAGATGGGTGACGGGGTCGCGAAGCTGGTCGGTGCGGCGCCGCCCGCTGATTCAGGTCGGCGCAGCTCGGGCGCGGGCTATCCCAGCCCCAGCAGCACCAGCTCCGTCACCCCCGTTCCGTCCCAGTCCACCTGCCGCAGGTCGGTGACCACCGGCGTCAGCATCGCCGCGACGCGCTGGCGCGCATTCGCCATGGCGTGCCGGATGCGCGGCGCGTCGTCGGGCGGGGGCTCCCCGCGGAGCGCGCCGCGCCCGTCCCACTCCAGCATGTCGGTCCAGCTCTCGCGCCGCGGCGTGCCCTGCCAGCGCTGGCCGCAACTCCCGCGGATGCGCTGGAAGGCGCAGTCGAGGTTCAGCGCGCCCTCCGCGCCCGGCACGAAGCGGCCGGTCAGCCGCCCCTCGCTCTCGCAGTTGGAATTGTCGCGGGCATCGAGGTTCTCGAGCCCGATGATGCGCAGCCGCCCCGCCTCGTCGGCGCCGATCACCGCGCCGAGCTGCTGGGTCAGCCCGATCCCCGTGGTGCCGGCCATATTGACCATCACGACCTCGCGCCCCGCCAGCGGCAGTACCACGGGGCTGCCGGCCGCGCCGGTCTGGGTCGGCAGGATCACCTCGCCGGTCACCGCGCCGCTGGCGCGCAGGCGCTGCACGCGCTCCCGCCCCGCGCTGGCCGCGGCGAGTTCGATCGCCACCGGCGGCCCGCCCGGTCGCAGCCGCGCCTCCAGCCGCCGACCCCCGCCCTGGCCGCCGCTGCGCTGCTGCGCCAGGGCGGGGGTCGGCAGCATCAGCAGCAGGGCGGCGCGGCGCTTGATCATCCGGCCCGCCCTATAGCCGCTTCAGCCCCGGCAGACCACGCGCGGCCGGCCGTTCGGCGCGACGAGGACCGCCGGCCGCCGCCCCCGCGCGCAGAGGTCTCGCAGCAGGGACGGCGAGCTCAGCAGCGTGCCGGCCGCCACGCGCTGGACATTGACCCGCGCGTGATAGGACAGGCCCCGCCCCGGCTCGCCCGAATGGTACTGCGCGATCGCCTCCGCCCAGTTGCCGGTGCGCCGTTGCAAGTCGCGCAGGAAGCGCGCGGCATAGGCGACGTTGCGCGCGGGATCGAAGGCGGCGTCGAGGCTGTCGAAGGCGCCGGGATGGTGCAGCAGGTTCACCTGCATGCAGCCCACATCCACCGAGGTGACGCCGCGCGCCCGGAAGCCCTCCACCGCCGCGATCGCGGCCTCGCGGCTCTCGGCGAAGCGGCTCTCGCCCGCGGCATTGATCGCGAAGGGCCAGGGCGCGACGCCGCCGCCGGGCCGCGCCCTGCCGCTTTCGACCCGCGCGATCGCGAGCAGCAGGCCGGGCGGCAGGCCGACCTGGGATTCCGCGGCGATGGCCTGTTCGCAGGCGTTCCAGGGATTGGCGGGCTGCGCCTGGGCCGGGCCTGCCAGCAGCAGCAGGACCAGCAGCGCGATCAGCGGCTGCTGCGCGGGATCATGCCCTGGAGGATCAGGGAGGAGCCGGACTCCGTCCTCTCGTTCAGCTGCCGCTGCTGGCGCAGCCGCTGGTAGTTGGCGCTGAGGTCGGGCGGGGGGGTCGAGGGCGCCATGCTCTGCACCGAGGGCGGCGCCGCCGGCGGGGCCCCCTGCATGCGCGGCGACCCCGGCACGGCTTGCCAGGTTCCGGCGCCGCCATACTGCCAGCTCGCCTGCGCCGCGGCGGGTCTGGCGGCGGCCAGCGCAAGAAGCAGGGCAAGAGGAAGGACGGTCATGCTGCGCCACATCAACCGAAACTGCGCCGCCGCGCCGCGAATCTCAAGCGGAAGCTGGCCGAGGTTGACCCGTCCCCGCCCCGTCCCTAGCGTTCACGCGTAGAAGGACGGTCCGGGATCAGAGCCACCATGGGTCCGATGCACCGGCCGCCGCGCCCGGGGCTGACGCCAGCGGCGTCGCGGGCGCCGGCCATCACCTCCATTGCCTCCCCGGGCGGTCTGCTCCCGCCCGGCGTGGACGACCGCGGCGCCTCGATCCTGCGCGAACTGGTCGAGCTCTATGTCGCGACCGGCGAGCCCGTGGGCAGCCGCACCCTGTCGCGCCGCCTGCCGCAGGCGCTCTCCCCTGCCACCATCCGCAACGTGATGGCGGACCTCGAGGATGCCGGGCTGCTCTACGCCCCGCATACCTCCGCCGGGCGCCTGCCGACGGAGCGCGGGCTCCGGCTCTTCGTGGACGGGCTGCTCCAGTTCGGCGCCCTGCCGGAGGAGGAGCGCGACGCCATCGCGGCCCGCTGCGCCGCCGGCGGGCGCAGCCTGCAGGACACGCTGGCCGAGGCCGGGCAGATGCTGTCGGGCCTGGCCGGCGCCGCGGGCCTGGTCGTCGCGCCGAAGAGCGAGGCGCCGCTGCGGCATATCGAGTTCGTCGCGCTCGGGCCGGGCCGCGCGCTGGTCGTGCTGGTGACCGCCGACGGCCAGGTCGAGAACCGCGTGATCGAGGTGCCGGCGGGGCTGCCGCCCTCCGCGCTCGTGCAGGCCGGCAACTACCTCAATGCGCGGCTGTCGGGCCGCACGCTGGACGAGGCGCGGACCGACGTGCAGGCCGAGATGGCGGCCAACCGCACGGCGCTGGACGAACTGACCCAGCAGGTGATCGCGGCGGGGCTCGCCACCTGGTCGGGCGGGGTCGGCGGCACGCTGATCCTGCGGGGCCAGGCGAAGCTGCTGCAGAACCTCGACCAGGTGCAGCGGGTCACGGAGATCCAGGCGCTGTTCGAGCGGCTGGAGACCCAGGAGACGATGCTGCGCCTGCTCGACCTCGCCCAGCGCGGCGAGGGCGTGCAGATCTTCATCGGCGCCGAGAGCGGCCTGTTCGACAGCGCCGGCCTGTCCATGGTCGTGGCGCCCTTCCGCAATGCCGCCGACCAGCGGATCGTCGGCGCGATCGGTGTGGTGGGCCCGACCCGGATCAACTACGGGCGGATCGTGCCCGTGGTGGACTACACCGCGCGGGTGATCGGGCGCCTGCTGGGCTAGCCCGACATCACTCCTTCTGCATGCGCGTCGTGCCGCTCAGTGGCTGGACCGGCGCATCCTCGGTCGTGTCGTGCTTGGCCTCCTCGGGGCGGCCGGTCTTCGCGGCGGCCTTGGGGGTCGGCGCGACGGGACCTGAACCCGGACCGCGCGATGTCGCCTCGTTGTTCGCGGCGATCTCGGACGCGTAGCCCTTCTCCGGCGTTATGCCGGGATTGGCCGGATCCTCCTGCTCGCGCGTCACGTGATGCGGCCCGACGCTGGTCGGGCGCGCGGTCCTGGTCTGGGTGTCCGGCTTGTTCGGAAAGGACGTGCCGCCCTTGCGCCCGCGTTCCTCTGCCATCCCGCTTGCTCCTGTTGCACTGCGGCAACGCGCGGGCACGCCGGTCGTTCGCATGTTGCGGCGCGATACACGCGTTACGCGACGTGATGAGCCCTGCGTGAAGTCTGCGACACCTCGCAGTTTTGCCGATTACATACGTCGAGACTCATCCGAGATTGGAACCATGCGTTCTGTGCTTCGCCTCGTTCCGCTTCTGCTGCTCGCCCTGCCGGCCCTGGCGCAGCAGGCGCCGACGGGGTCCGGGCCCGCCGTGCCCGTGACCACCGCGGTGGTGCAGCGCGGCCCGATCCCGGTGGAGTTCCCGGCCAACGGCACCGCCGCGGCCGAGGGCGTCGTCAGCGTCCGCGCCCGCGTGGACGGCCAGGTCGAGCGCGTGCACGTCACCGAGGGCCAGATGGTCAGCAAGGGCGACGTGCTCTTCACCCTGGATCGCCGCCTGCCCTATGCCGTGCTGGCCCAGCAGGAGGCGCAGTTGGTGCGCGACCGCGCGACGGCGGCGCGGGCCGAGGCCGACCGGCAGCGCTACGCCTCGCTCCGCGGCGAGGGCTTCGCCGCCCAGCAGCGCTTCGAGCAGGCCAATGCCGACGCGCAGGTCGCCGCCGCCAACGTCAAGGCGACCGAGGCGCTGATCGACTTCACCCGCACCCAGATCGCCTACGCCACCATCGTCGCCGAGGTGGACGGTCGGCTCGGCGCATTGCCGGTGCGCGAGGGCAACGTGCTGCGCGCCGCCGAGAACACGGTGATTGCGACGATCACGCCGATGGACCCGCTGATCGTGCGCTTCGCCGCGCCGGAGCGCTGGGTGCCGCAGATCCGCGAGGCCATGGCCGCCGGCGATGCGCCGGTGGTGCGCGCCGCCGTGCCGAACGACCGCGGCCCGCCGGTGGAGGGCCGGCTGACCTTCCTCGACAGCCAGGTGGACCCGCAGACCGGCACCATCGCCCTCGGCGCCCGCTTCCCGAACGAGGCGCAGCGCCTCTGGCCCGGCCAGTACCTGAACCTGACGGTGACGCTGCGCAGCGAGGACGGCACGACCGTGCCCGTGCAATCCGTCCAGCAGGGCGCGCGCGGCACGCAGGTCTTCGTGCTGGATGCGCAGAACGTCGCGCACCGCAGGCCCGTGCGCGTCGTCCGCATCAATGGCGGCCGCGCCGTGATCTCGGGTGAGGTGCAGCCCGGCGACCGCGTCGTCGTGGAAGGGGCGAACCTGCTGACCGAGGGATCGCGCACGCAGGAACGCCAGCCGCAGCAGCCCCAGCAGGGCGGCCAGGGCGGGGCACGCTCGTGACCCTCCCGGAGATCTGCATCCGCCGCCCCGTCATGACAGGGCTGCTGTCCGTCGCGGCGGTGATCGCCGGCGTCGTCGCCTATTTCCAGATGCCGGTCGCCGCCGTGCCGCGGGTGGACTTCCCCGTCATCCAGGTCACCGCCCAGCTTTCCGGCGCGAGCCCGGAGACGATGGCGAATTCCGTCGCCCTGCCGCTGGAGCGGCAATTCTCCACCATCGCCGGCCTGGACCAGATGTCCTCGACATCGGGGCAGGAGCAGACGCAGATCACGCTCCAATTCGTGCTCGGCAAGAACATTGATGCCGCGGCGCTCGACGTGCAGTCCGCGATCAGCCGGTCGCAGCGGCAGATGCCGGCGGAGATGACGACGCCGCCTTCCTTCCGGAAGGTGAACCCGGCCGACGCGCCGGTGCTGCTGCTGACGCTACAGGGCGGCGAGGTCCCGCTGTCCCGCCTGAACGACACGGCCGCGCTGGTGATCTCCCCGGCGCTGTCGCGTGTGCCGGGTGTCGCGCAGGTGCTGACCTTCGGCGAGCAGCAATACGCCGTGCGCATCCATCTCGACCCCGACCGCGCGGCCTCTCTCGGCCTCGGCTTCGACGAGGCGCAGCGCGCCATCGCGGCGGCCAACACCAACACGCCGGTCGGCCTGCTGAGCGGCCCTCGGCAGCAGCTGACGCTGCGCGCCAACGACCAGCTTTCGAACGCCGAGGCCTTCTCCTCCCTCGTCGTCGGCGGGCGCAGCGGCAACCCGATCCGGCTGTCCGACATCGCGACGGTGGAGGACAGCGTCGCCAACAACCGCATCGCGGCCTGGTCGGGGCGGGACCGCGCGCTGATCCTTGCGGTGCAGCGCCAGCCCGACGCCAACACGGTTGATGTGGTGGACGGCGTGCGCCGCGCGCTGCCGGCGCTCCAGGCGGCACTGCCGCCCGGGGCGACGCTTGGCGTCATGCTGGACCGGTCGGTGTCCATCCGCGACGCCGTGCACGACGTGCAGGAATCCCTGCTGATCGCGGTCGGGCTCGTCGTACTGGTGATCTTCATCTTCCTCCGCCGGGTGTCGGCCACCATCGTCCCCGCGGTCGCGGTGCCGGTCAGCCTCGCGGCGACGCTCGCGATGATGTACGGGCTGGGCTACGGCATCGACAACGTGACGCTGCTGGGGCTGACGCTCGCCGTCGGCCTCGTCGTGGACGACGCGATCGTCGTGCTCGAGAACGCGATGCGCCACATGGAGGAAGGCATGCCGCCCATGGCGGCGGCCATCCGCGGGTCGCGGGAGATCGCCTTCACCGTGGTGTCCATCACGGCGTCGCTGGTCGCGGTCTTCCTGCCGATCCTGCTGATGGGCGGCGTGGTCGGGCGCATCTTCAACGCCTTCGCGGCCACGGTCTCGTTGGCGGTCATCGCATCCTGCGTGGTGTCGCTGACGCTGACGCCGCTCATGGCGTCCCGCCTGCCGAAGCCCCGGCCCGACGGGCCGTTCGCTCATGCGCTGGAGCGCGGCTTCCACTACGTCGAGGCCGGCTATGCCTGGCTGCTCGACAAGGCGCTGCGCTGGCGGAGCGTCGTCTGGCTGGCATTCCTCGGCACGCTGGTGCTGGCGGGCTGGCTCGCCATCAACATCCCGAAGGGCTTCTTCCCGGTCGAGGACACCGGCCTGCTGAGCGTGTCCACCGACGGCCCGCAGGATATCTCCTTCGACGACATGGCCAGCCGCCAGTCCCGCGTCGCGGAGCTGATCGCGGCCAATCCGAACGTCGCGCGCGTCGTGCACAACATCGGCGTCGGCGGCGGCACCCAGGCCATGAACCAGGGCCGCATGTTCGTCGAGCTCAAGCCGCGCGACGAGCGCCCGCCGATCACCGAGGTCGTGCAGCAGCTGCGCCGCCAGGCCGCGAGCGTCCCGGGGATGCGGGTCTTCCTGCAGCCGATCCAGAACATCTCCTTCGGCGCGCGCCAGGCCCGCACGCTTTACCTCTACACCATGCAGGGGTTGCAGCAGCAGGAGCTGTATGACTGGGCCCAGCGCATGACGGACAAGCTGCGCCAGATCCCGGGCCTGCAGGACGTGAACAACGACCTGCAGCTCGCCGCCCCCATCCTGCAGGTGGATGTGGACCGCGACCGCGCGGCGTCGCTCGGCATCACCGTGGACCAGGTGCGCCAGGCGCTCTACTCCGCCTTCGGCTCGCGCCAGATCAGCACGATCTATGGCGCGGCGGCGTCCTATCAGGTCATCCTCGATGTCGAGAAGGCGGACCAGCGCGACGAGGCCGACCTGGGGCGCATCTGGCTGCGCGCGAATACCGGGCGGCTGGTGCCGCTGACGGGGCTCGCGACCTTCTCTCGCCGCCCCGGCCCGGTGACGATCGCGCATCAGGGCCAGCTGCCCGCGGTGACGATCGGCTTCAACACCGCGCCCGGCATGTCGCTCGGCGCCGCGACGGACGCGATCCTGGCGGCGCAGCGCGAGGCCGGGCTGCCGCCCAGCATCGTGACGGGCTTCACGGGCACGGCGCAGATCTTCCAGCAGGCGCTGGCAGGGCAGGGGCTGCTGCTGCTGGCCGCGCTCGGCGTGATGTATGTCGTGCTGGGCGTTCTCTACGAGAGCCTGGTCCACCCGCTGACCATCCTGTCGGGGCTGCCCTCGGCCGCCGCCGGCGCGCTGGCGACGATCTGGCTGTTCGGCATGGACCTCAGCGTGATCGCGGTGATCGGCGTGCTGCTGCTGATCGGGCTCGTGAAGAAGAACGCGATCATGATCGTGGACGTCGCGCTGGTCCGGCAGAGGGAAGGCGCGCCGCCGCTTCAGGCCGTGCGGGAGGCCTGCATCATCCGCTTCCGCCCGATCCTGATGACGACGCTGGCGGCCGGCGCCGGCGCGGTGCCCATCGCGCTGGGCCTCGGCGCGGCGGCGGAGCTTCGCCAGCCGCTGGGCCTGGCGGTGGTCGGCGGGCTCGCGGCGAGCCAGGCGCTGACGCTCTTCGTGACGCCGGTGCTCTATCTCGGCTTCGACCGGCTGGGGGCGATGTTTTCACGCCGGTCCGATACGCCGGCCGATGCGCCGGGCGCGCCGGCGGAGTAAACTGCGCGGCATGACGCCATGCCGCCTGCTTCCCCTTCTGCTCCTCCTCCCCGTGGGCTGCGCGGTGGCGCCGCCGACGGCGCCGACCATCGCGGCCATGCCGGGACCCGGGCGCGACTTCCAGCGCTTCCAGCAGGAGGAGGCGAATTGCCGCGGCATTGCCTATCAGCAGGTGAGCGCGGGCGCGCAGGCCGGCACCAATGCCGTCGTCGGCAGCGCGGCGATCGGCACCGCACTCGGCGCGGTGGCGGGCGGGCTGGTCGGATCGGCCACGGGCCAGGCCGGCGCGGGTGCGGCGGTCGGGGCGGGCACCGGCCTGCTCGCGGGCGGCGCGGTGGGCGCGAGCCAGGCCGGCCGCGCGGGCGGCAACCTGCAGCAGCGATACGACACGGTCTATGCGCAGTGCATGACGGCCGCGGGGAACACGATCCAGGGCCCGGCCTATGCGATGGCGGGGCCGTACCAGCAGCCCCAAGGCTATCCGCAGCCGCAGGCGCCCTATGGCTACCGGCAGCCCCAGGCGTATCCGCCGCAGGCCTACTATCCCGCGCCAGGGGCGCCGCCGGTGGCGGCCTATCCCGGCTATGGCGGCTACTACGCCGCGCCGGCGCCTTATGGATGGGCGAGGTGATCGTAACGCCGCGCCGGCTCGCGCGTTGAACGGGGCGGCCGGACAAGGACGTCGCGGTGATGCGGAGGGTGCTTCTCCTCCTGCCCATGTTTCTCGGGGCCTGCGCGGTTGTGCCGCCGACGGGCCCGACGGTGATGGCGCTACCCGCGCCCGGGCGCGACCTGCAACGCTTCCAGGGCGAGGACACCTATTGCCGGAACTACGCCTTCAACCAGGTCGGGCTTTCGCCGGCAGTGCCGGCAGGGCAGCAGGCCGCGATCGGCAGCGCGGCGGTCGGCACTGCGCTCGGCGCGGTGGCGGGCGGGCTGATCGGCTCGGCGACCGGCCAGGCCGGCGCGGGGGCGGCGATCGGTGCGGGCACCGGCCTCGTCGCGGGCAGCGCTGTGGGTGCGAACCAGGCCGGCGCGACCACGGCGAGCCTGCAATCGGCTTATGACGTCGCCTATGCCCAGTGCATGACGAGCGCGGGCAACACGATCGCCCCGCCGGCCTACGGCGTCGTCGGCTATGCGCCGGCCTGGCCCTACTACGCCTATCCCTATTGGGGTCCGACCGTCTCGCTCGGCTTCGGCTATGGGTATGGCTACGGTTACGGCCGCTGGCGAGGCGGCTATCCCGGCTACTACCGGCGACCCTATGGCTGGCACCGCTAGACGGCCCTGACCTCGCCCGCTTCCGCCGGCAACTCGCCACCCAGCGCCGTCACCAGCGCACCGCGCAGCGACGCCAGCTTGCGCTCGTTCTCGACCTTCAGGCCGAAGACGTCCTTGACGTAGAAGACGTCCACCGCGCGCACGCCATAGGTCGTGATGTGCGCCGAGCCGATCTGCAGCCCCTGCTCGCTGATGGCTGCCGTCACGTCATGCAGCAGGCCTGGCCGGTCGCGGCCGTTCACCTCGATGACCGTGTGGCTGTTCGACGCGTGGTTGTCGATGACGACGCGCGGCGGGATCTGCACGGCGCGCAGCCGCGCGGGCTCGCGCCGCAGCTTGCCGATCTCGGCATCCAGCCGCAGGCGGCCGGACAGCGACTGCTCGATCAGCACGGCGAGCCGCGCCAGGCGATGCGGCGCGTCGAAGGCGCCGCCGGCGGCGTCCTGCACCCAGAAGGTATCCAGCGCCATGCCGTTGGTCATGGTGTGGATGCGCGCATCCACGATGGAGGCACCCGCCACCGCCAGCGCGCCGGCGATGCGGCTGAACAGGCCGGGATGGTCGGTGACATAGACCGTGACCTCGGTCACTGCGCGGCTTTCGATGACGCGTGTGCGGACGGTCAGCGGCGCGTCGGTCCGGTCGGCCTCCTGGATCATGTGCGCGTGGCGCGCATGCGTGTCGGGGTCGAAGGACAGCCAATAGCCGGGATAGCCGAGGCCGAGGAAGCGGTCCACGTCCTCCCTCGGCAGGTCGGTCAGCAGCGCGGCCGCGGCCTGGCGCGCGCGGGCGACGCGGGTGTCGCGCTCCGGCACGGAGAGGCCGCCCGCCAGCACCTCCGCCACGCGCCAATAGAGCTCGCGCAGCAGCGTCGCCTTCCAGCCGTTCCAGACCTTCGGCCCGACGGCGCGCATGTCGGCGACCGTGAGCACCAGCAGCAGGCGCAGGCGTTCCGGCGACTGCACGGTCTCCGCAATGTCGAGGATGGTCTTGGGGTCGTCGATGTCGCGCTTGAAGGCGGTCTGGCTGATCAGCAGGTGGTTCAGCACGAGCCAGGAGACGGTCTCCGTCTCCTCGGGCGTCAGGCCCATGCGCGGACAGAGCTCGAGCGCGATCTCCGCGCCGAGCTCGGAATGGTCGCCGCCGCGGCCCTTGGCGATGTCGTGCAGCAGCACCGCGACATAGAGCGCGCGGCGCGACTGCACCTGGCCGATCAGCTCCGACGCGACGGGTGCGACCTCGTTCAGTTCGCCGCGCTCGAGCTGGCCGAGCACGCCGATCGCCTCGATCGTGTGCTCCTCGACCGTGAAGACGTGGTAGGTGTCGAACTGCATCAGCCCGATGATGCGGGCCCAGTCCGGGATGAAGCGGGAGAGGAAGCCGACCTCGTTCAGCACCCGCAGCCAGCGCGCGGAATCGCGTCCCGCGAGGATGTCGAGGAAGAGCGCGTTGGCCTCGGCGTCGTCGCGGAGCCTGACGGCGTAGCGCGCATTGCGCACCAGCGCGCGGAAGCCGAGCTGGTGGATCTCGAGCCCGCGGTCGCGCGCGGCGCGGATCAGCCGCAGCATGATGGCGGGATCGCTGGCGACGACGCGGTCGGGCGCGAAGAGCACCTTGCCGTCGGCCAGCGCCATGCCGGCCTGGGTCAGCGCGGCGTCGCCGGCGGGCACGAAAGCCGGCACGCCGAGCGCCGCGCGCTCGATCGCGGGTTCCAGCAGGCGCGTCAGGCGGACCACGTCGCGCGCCGTGAGGAACAGGTGCTTCATGAATCGCTCGACGCCGTCCTGCACGCCGTGGCGCGTGTAGCCCATGCGGGCGCCGACCACGGGCTGCAGGTCGAAGGTCAGGCGTTCCTCGGCGCGGCCGGTGACATAGTGAAGGTGGAAGCGGACGGTCCAGAGGAAGTTCCAGGCCCGGCGGATGGCGCGGGCCTCCTGCGGGGTCAGCAGGCCGCCGCCCGGGCTGTCGGCGCCGACGAGCTCCGGCATGCGCTGCACGCCGAGCGCATGCCGCGCGAGCCAATAGAGCGTCTGCAGGTCGCGCAGGCCGCCGCGGCCTTCCTTGACATGCGGCTCCACCAGGAAGGGGCTGTCACCGTAGCGCGCGTGGCGCGCCTGGCGCTCCGCCCGCTTGGCCGCGAGGAAGCCCGCCAGGCCCGATCGCTGGCGGAAGGCGGTGAAGTCGGCGTCGAAATGCTCGAACACCTTGCGGTCACCAGCGAGCCAGCGCGCATCGATCAGCGCGGTCTGGATGGTGACGTCGCCCTTCAGGTCCTCCAGGCACTCGTCGACGGTGCGGGTGGCATGGCCGACCTTCAGCCCGAGGTCCCAGAGCAGGTAGAGCATGAACTCCACCGCCCGGCGCCCCTGCGGGCCGAGCGGGCTGTCCGACAGGAACAGCAGGTCGATGTCGGAATAGGGGGCGAGGACGCCGCGGCCGTAGCCGCCGGTGGCGATCAGGGCGAAGCGCGGCTCCGCCCTCGACGTTTCCGGTCCGGTCGGGACCATGGCGACGGTATAGGCGTGGATGGCGCCGACCAGCCCATCGGTCAGCGCGGCGAGCCATCGCGCGGCGGCGAGGCCGGAGAGCTCATGCGCCTCGAAGGCGCGCTGGACCTTTCCCTGGATGCGGCCGAGCTGCCGGCGAAGCTGCCCCAGCGCCTCGTCGCGCGGGATCGGGCGGCCGCCATCGAACAGGGCGGCCACGAGATCGGGCAGGACATCGGGCGCCTCCCCGCGCGACGCGGGCGCGTCGGGGGTCTGCGCGAGGCTGGTCGGCTTCACCGTGTCACGATACCGACTTGCGGCCCGGGGCAACAGTCTCGTGTTGCGCTGCGGCAGGATCAGCCATGGCCTTGAGGCGGTAGAGCGCCTCCTGCGCCTCGCGCGGGGAGAGCGCATCCGGATCGATCTCCGCCAGCGCGTCGTGCAGGGGGGTGGCCGGCGCGGCCGGCGTCTCCGCGGGGCGGGCAAACAGGGGCAGTTCCTCGGCCAGCGCGTCGGGCCCGCCCGAGCGCGCGCGGGCCTCGAGCGCCGAGAGGACCTGGGTCGCGCGGGTCAGCACGGGGCGCGGCACGCCGGCGAGCCGCGCGACATGGACGCCCCAGGATTTCTCCGCCGCGCCGTCGCCGACCAGGTGCTGGAAGACCACCTCACCGCGCCATTCCCGGACCTTCATTTGCGCGAGCCGCAGTTCCGGCAGGCGTCCCGCGAGCTGGGTGAGCTCGTGGAAGTGGGTCGCGAAGATGGCGCGGCAGCGGATGCGGTCGTGCAGCGCCTCCAGCACCGACCAGGCGATGGCGAGCCCGTCCCAGGTCGCGGTGCCGCGGCCGACCTCGTCCAGGACGACGAGGGACCGTGCCGTGGCGCCGTTGAGGATGGCGGCGGTCTCGGCCATCTCGACCATGAAGGTGGACCGGCCGCCCGCGATGTCGTCGCCCCCGCCGACGCGGGAGAAGAGCCGGTCCACCAGGCCGAGCCGGGCCGAGGCCGCGGGCACGAAGAGCCCGGCCTGGGCCAGCACCACGATCAGCGCGTTCTGCCGCAGCCAGGTGGACTTGCCCGCCATGTTGGGGCCGGTCAGCAGGCAGAGGCGCCGGCCCGGTGACAGGTCGCAATCATTCGGCACGAAGCCGGGGCCGCGGGCGCGGCGCAGCGCGGCTTCCACCACGGGGTGGCGGCCGGCGACGATGCAGAAATCGGGGCGGTCTGTGATCTCCGGCCGGCACCATCCGCCCTCGGCGGCGAGCGTTGCGGCGGCGGCGTGCAGGTCGAGCTCCGCCACGCCGTGAGCGGCGGCGGCGATGGCCGTGCCGGCGTCCAGCAGCATGCGCCGTATGTGCTTCACGCAATCGCGTTCGCGCGCCGCGGCGCGGTCCCCGGCCTCGGCGACCTTGCGGTCGAGGTCGGCGAGCGCGGTGCAGGTGAAGCGGACCGCGTTCGCCATGGTCTGGCGGTGGATCGGCGCGTGCTCGGGCTTCAGGGATTTCGGGGGATCGCGCAGCAGCTTCTCCGCCGGCGCTGCGGGCAATTCCGCGAGGAAGCCGAATTGCTGGTGGTGGCGGATCCTGAGACTGGCGACGCCCCAGGCCTGGGCGAGGTCGAGCTGCAAGGCGGCAATCGCCTCGCGCCCGCCGTCGCGCAGTTTCCGAAGTGCGTCCAGCTCGCCGTCGTAACCGGCAGCGATCATGCCGCCGTCGTCCAACCGCGCCGGCAGCTTCTCCGCCAGCGCGCGGCCGAGCTCGGCGCCGAGCACGGGATCGAGGCGGAGCGCGGCGGTCGCCGTCTCGACCACTTCCGGCACGGGAAGCTGCGCCGCCTGCATCGTCGCGACCAGCCGCGCGGCGAGATCGAGCCCGAGCTTCAACGCGCCGAGGTCGCGTGGCGCGAAGCGATCCAGCGCGAGCCGCGCCAGCGCGCGCGCCATGTCGGGCGCGCCCTTCAGCGCGGCGCGCAGCGCGCCCCGCGTCGCCTCGTCGCCGAGCAGGAAGGCGACGGCGTCGTGGCGGGCGGCGATCGGCCCGATCTCGGCCAGCGGCGCGGCCAGGCGCGAGGCGAGTTCCCGCGCGCCGGCCGCCGTCAGCGTGCGGTCCACGGCCGCCAGCAGCGTCGCTTCCGTCCCGCCGCGCTGGTCGCGGAGGATCTCGAGGCTGCGCCGCGTCGCCGCATCCAGCGACAGCCCGCCCGCGCCACCCTGCGGCCGGGGCGGGTCGAGCCGCGGCAGCGCGCCGGCCTGCGTCTCCTTCACATAGGACAGCGCGAGCGCGGCGGCGGCGAGTTCGGCCTCGGCGAAGCGGCCGAAGCCGTCCAGCGTCGCGACGCCATAGGCCTCGCGGATCAGGCGCGCGGGATCCCGCGGCACCAGGCGCGGCGCGATACGGCCGGGCAGGCGGTGGGCGAGGTCCGGCTCCTCCGTCAGTTCCATCGGCACCACGGCCTCGGCTGGCTCGAGCCGCGCCAGCAGCGCGCCGAGATCCGCGCGGGGGATCGCCGCGGTGCAGAAGCCGCCGGTCGAGACATCGAGCCAGGCGGCGCCCAGCGCGTCCTCCGCCGGGGAGAGGGCCAGCAGCCAGGCCGGGCGGGATGCTTCCAGCAGCCCGTCCTCGAAGACGGTCGCGGGGGTGACGACGCGGACGACCTCGCGCCGGATGGTCGGGGCCTTGCGGCGCTTGGCTTCCTCCGGCGTCTCGAGCTGGTCGCAGATCGCGACGCGATGCCCGGCGCGGATCAGCCGCGCGAGATAGGCGTCGAGCGCGTGGGCGGGCACGCCCGCCATCGGCACGGGCTGGCCGCGATGCTCGCCGCGATGGCTGACCGCGATGTCGAGGACGCTCGCTGCCTCCTCGGCGTCGGAGAAGAACAGCTCGAAGAAGTCGCCCATGCGGAAGAAGACGAAGGCGTCGGGATGCGCCGCCTTGGCGGCGAACCACTGCGCCATGGCGGGGGTGGCGCCCTCCGCGGGGGGGATGTCGCGCGCCTGCGCGCGCGGAACGGGGTTTCCGGTCACTTGCGTTGACTAGCGGGAAGGACCGCCGGCGCGAAGCCTGGACGCCGGCCCGGACATGAGCGCAGGCTGTCGGCCAGGGAGGAAAGCGACATGACCGTCAGTGGCCTCGACCACGTCAACATCCGCTGCCGCGAGCAGGACCTGCCGGCGATGCGCCGCTTCTGGGGCGACGTCGTCGGCCTCCAGGAAGGCGACCGGCCCAATTTCGACTTCCCCGGCATCTGGTTCTGGGCCGGCGCGCGGGCCGTGGTGCACATCGCCTGCCGCATGAAGGACAACGAGACGCTGCCGACCAGCCACGGCGCTTTCGGTCATATCGCGCTCCGCGCCGAGGGGCTGGAGGAGACGCGCGCGCGCCTGGCAGCGCAGGGCGTGACGTTCACCGAGGCGCCGGTGCCCGGCTTCCCCCTGCACCAGATCTTCCTGCACGATCCCACGGGGATCATGGTCGAGCTGACCTTCGCGGTCTGAGAGAGGGCACGACACGATGAAGCGCCGGGATTTCCTTGCCGCCGCCGCGGCCGTGCCGCTTGCCGGGCCGGCCGTCGCGCAGAACACGCGCGCGACGACGCTGCGCATGGTGCCGCAGGCCAACCTCTCGGTGCTCGACCCGATCTTCACCACGGCGACGGTCACCGGCAACCACGGCTTCTACGTCTTCGACACGCTCTACGGCGTGGACGACCAGCTCCGCGCGAAGCCGCAGATGGCGGAGGGGCACGAGGTCTCCGCCGACGGGCTGACCTGGCGGATCAGGCTGCGCGAGGGGCTGCGCTTCCACGACGGCGAGCCCGTCCGCGCGGTGGACTGCATCGCCTCCGTCCAGCGCTGGTGCGCGCGGGAGCCCTTCGGCCAGCTCCTCGCCCGCGTGGTGGACGAATGGCGCGCGGCCGACGACCGCACCATCGTCATCCGCCTCAAGCGTCCCTTCCCGCTGCTGCCGGATGCGCTGGCGAAGCCCGACAGCTCCTCGCCCTTCATTATGCCGGAGCGCCTGGCGCGCACCGATCCCAACCGCGGCATCACGGAGATGGTGGGCTCCGGCCCCTACCGCTTCATCGCCGCGGAGTTCAATTCGGGCAGCAAGGTCGTCTACGAGAAGTTCGACGCCTACGTCCCCCGGCAGGAGGCGCCGACCTGGACCTCCGGCGCCAAGGTCGCGCATTTCCGGCGCATCGAGTGGCACATCCTGCCCGACGCCGCGACCGCGGCCGCCGCGCTGCAGGCCGGCGAGATCGACTGGTGGGAACGCCCGCATCCCGACCTGCAGACGCTGCTGGCGCGCTCGCGTGACGTCAGGCGCGAGGTGACGGACACCGCCGGCCGCATGGCGGTGCTGCGGATGAACAACCTCCACCCCCCCTTCGACGACGTCCGCATCCGCCGCGCCGTCCGGCTGTCCGTCGAGCAGGAGGAATACATGCGGGCGTCGCGCGGCGACGACCGGCAGGACTGGTCGGTCGGCCGCAGCCTCTGGCCGCGCCAAACGCCCTTTTTCGAGGATTTGGGCGAGGCCGTGATGCCGGGCGACCTGAATCGGGCCCGGGACGCGCTGCGGGAGGCCGGCTACGCCAACCAGAAGGTCGTCATCATCAACCCCACGGACTTCCCGGACATCGGCCCGCTCGGCCAGGTGACGGCGGACCGGCTGAAGCGCATCGGCATGAATGTCGAGCTCGCCGAGAGCGACTGGGGCACGGTGGTGCAGCGGCGGACGAACCGCGAGCCCGTGGACCGCGGCGGCTGGTCCATCCTGCACACCACCGGCGGCGCCAGCGCCTGGGCGAACCCGGCGGTGTCCTTCCTGGTGCGCGGGCAGGGCGCGCAGGGCTGGTTTGGCTGGTGGAAGAGCGACAGGGCCGAGGAGATTGCCGAGGCCTGGGTCAATGCCCCCGACGAGGCGCGGCAGCGGGCGCTGGCGAGCGAGCTCGGCAGGCTCGCGCTGGACGAGGCGGCGTTCGTTCCCCTCGGCCAGTTCGTCATCCGCACGGCCTTCCGCCGCGACATCACGGGCATCCTGCCGGGGTCGTCGCCCTATCCCTGGAACGTGCGGCGGGTGTAGCGGAAGGACCCTCTCCCACATAGTGGGGGAGAGGGCTTTCGAGGGCGGGGTAGACGGCTTCCGTCCTTCGCAACGCTCCCTCGCACCTGCGAAGCCGCTGGCTTCCCTCCGGCGCCGGGGGCTGCGATGAAGGGGCTGGTTGGGGAGAACCAGGCACATGGACGACGCGCGCAAGACGCCGACGGAAGCGGTGGCGGATACCCGCACCGCCCGCATCACCGGCGAGGAAGCGCTGGCGATGCATGCCGAGGGACGCCCCGGCAAGCTCGAGATCCGGCTAACCAAGCCACTCATCACCGCCCGAGACCTCAGCCTCGCCTACAGCCCGGGCGTCGCGGAGCCCTGCCTGCACATCCATCGCGACAGGAAGCTGGCCTATGACTACACGGCCAAGGGCAACTTCGTCGCCGTGGTGTCGAACGGCACGGCGGTGCTGGGCCTTGGCAATCTCGGCGCGCTGGCCTCCAAGCCCGTGATGGAAGGCAAGGCGGCGCTGTTCAAGCGCTTCGCCGACGTCGATTCCATCGATCTCTGCGTGGACACCGAGGACGTGGACGCCTTCGTCAACTCCGTCCGCTACCTCGGGCCGAGCTTCGGCGGCATCAACCTCGAGGACATCAAGGCGCCCGAGTGCTTCGTCATCGAGCAGCGCCTGCGCGAGCTCATGGACATACCCGTGTTCCATGACGACCAGCACGGCACGGCGATCGTCGCCGCGGCGGGGCTGATCAACGCGATCCACCTGACCGGGCGCGACATCAAGGAAACCAGGCTCGTCATCAACGGCGCCGGCGCGGCGTCCATCGCCTGCGCGGAACTCGTGAAGGCGATGGGCATGCGGCCTGACAACGTCATCCTCTGCGACACCAAGGGCGTGATCTGGCGCGGCCGCACCGAAGGCATGAACCAGTGGAAGTCGGCGCATGCGGCGAACACGCCGACGCGCAGCCTGACCCAGGCGCTGGAGGGTGCCGATGTCTTCTTCGGCCTGTCGGTCAAGGGCGCGCTGACGCAGGAGATGGTCCGCGCCATGGCGCCGAAGCCCATCATCTTCGCCATGGCCAACCCCGATCCCGAGATCACGCCCGACGAGGCGCGTGCCGTGCGGCCGGACTGCATCGTGGCGACGGGTCGCAGCGACTACCCAAACCAGGTCAACAACGTCCTCGGCTTCCCCTTCATCTTCCGCGGCGCGCTCGACGTGCGCGCCAGCACGATCAACGACGCGATGAAGGTCGCCGCTGCCGAGGCGCTGGCCATGCTGGCGCGCGAGGATGTGCCGGAGGAAGTCGCCGGCGCCGGCGCCGGCAAGTCCCTGCGCTTCGGGCCGGAATACATCATCCCCAACGCCTTCGATCCGCGGCTGATCTCCCGCGTCTCGCCGGCCGTCGCCAAGGCCGCGATGGACAGCGGCGTCGCGCGCAAGCCGATGGTCGACCTGCAGCGCTACGCCCGCGACCTGGCGAACCGGCTGGATGCGACGGTCGGCGCGCTGGAGGCGATCGCCGAGTCCGTCCGCAACAACCCGAAGCGCGTCGTCTTCGCTGAAGGCGAGGAGGAAAAGGTGATCCGCGCCGCGATCGCCTTCCGCAATGCGGGCTACGGCACGCCGGTGCTGGTGGGGCGGGAGGAACGCGTCAACGCGATCTGCGCCGCGCTCGGCATCCCGCTGCCCGACGGGATCGAGATCCGCAACGCCGCGGTGTCGGATGCCAACCGGCGCTACGCGGAGTTCCTCTATAACCGCAAGCAGCGCGATGGCTTCCTGCTGCGGGACTGCCAGCGTCTGGTGAACCAGGACCGCAACGTCTTCGCGGCCTGCATGGTCGCGACCGGCGATGCCGATGCGGTCGTGACCGGCACGACGCGGTCCTACTCCGTCGCGATGGAGGGGATCTCCATGGCGATCGACCCGATCCAGGGCCGGTCGATCTTCGGGCTCACCATCGTCGTCTCGCGCCGCGCGGGGACGGTGCTGGTCGCCGACACCGCCATTCATGAACGCCCCGACGCGGAGACGCTGGCGGCGATCGCGCGCGGGTCCGCCGCGGCGGCGCGCCGACTGGGGCTGGAGCCGCGCGTGGCCTTCCTCTCCTTCTCGACCTTCGGGGATCCCCGCGGCACCATCCCGGGCAGCATCCGCGAGGCCGTGAAGCTGCTGACGGAGCGCGGCGCGGATTTCGAGTTCGATGGCGAGATGTCGGCCGATGTCGCGCTCGATCCCGCGCTCCGCGCCGCGCTCTATCCCTTCTGCCGCCTGACCGGGCCGGCGAATGTCCTGATTATGCCGGGGCTGCACGCCGCGCATGTGCTGACCCGGGCGGTGCCGAAGCTGACCAGCGCGCAGGTCATCGGGCCGCTGCTGACGGGGCTGACGCATTCCGCGCAGATCGTCCCTATGCAGGCCGGCGTGAACCAGATCCTGGACGTCGCCTGCCTCGCGGCACATGCCGCGGCGACGAAGTGACGGACGCGCCGGCGGTCGCGACCGTCGGCTACGAGGGCGCGACGCCCGATCGGCTCGTCGCCGCGCTGAGGGAAGCGGGCGTGGCGACGCTGGTGGATGTCCGCGCCATCGCCAACAGCCGCCGCCCCGGCTTCGCCAAGCGCGCGCTGTCCGCGGCGATGGCCGATGCCGGGATCCGCTACGTGCATCTCCCCGCGCTCGGCACGCCGGCGGCGGGGCGCGAGGCCGCGCGTTCCGGCAAGCCTGAGGTCATGCGCCGCATCTTCGGCGCGCATCTCGCGGGGACGGAGGCGCAGGCCGCGCTGGCGGAGCTCGGCGACCGCGCGCGGCGCGAGCCGGTCTGCCTGCTCTGCCTCGAAGCGGATCCCCGCCACTGCCACCGCACCCTGGTGGCCGAGGCGCTCGGCCTGCCGATCCGGCACCTTTCCTTGTAACAAAGCGCGACAGCTCGCCTGTGCGGTTGCCCGACCCGTCCTGCGTCACATAGCGTCGCGACGCGCGGCGCCTGCCGCGGATCAGGGGGGTGCGCCATATGACCCGGTTGTCTCGTCGGTCCTTCAACCTGTTTGCGGCCTGCGCCTGCTTCGGCGGCACGCTGATGGCCGACGATCCCGTCGCCGCGCAGCAGGCGCCGCCGTTCCAGACGCGGGAGATCGCGCCGGGCGTCTTCCTGTTCCGCTACCAGGGCCATCAGTCGATCTTCGTGGTGACGCCGGACGGCGTGCTCGCGACCGACCCGATCGGGCAGCGCCGCCCGCAGGCCGTCACGACCTACATCGAGGAGATCCGGAAGGTCACGCAGGCGCCGATCCGGTACCTCGTCTACAGCCACGCGCATTTCGACCACATCGAGGGCGGCGCGCCCTTCAAGGCCGCGGGTGCGACCGTCGTCGCGCATCAGCGCGCGCGCGACCGGCTCGCCGCCTTTGGCAATCCGAACACGCCGGTGCCGGACGAGGTGGTCTCCGACGAAGGCCGCGTGATCGAAATGGGCGGCACGCGGATCGAGCTGCTCTATCTCGGCCGTAACCACTCCGACAATTCGCTGGTGATCCGCCTGCCGGCGCAGCGGCTGATCTTTGCGGTGGACTGGATGCCGGTGCAGGCCGTGCTGTTCCGGAACCTGCCGGACAGCTATCTGCCGGAATGGCAGCAGGGGCTCGATCGCGCGCTGGCGCTGGAATGGGACGTGCTGGTTCCCGGCCATCCCGGCCCCGGCGGGCGGCTCGGCACGAAGCAGGACGTGCAGAACCTCAAGCAGTATTTTGCCGACCTCGAGGCGGCGGCGAAGGAGATCTTCGCTCAGGGACGCTGCGGCAACGAACAGGCGCTGCGCGATACGCGGCTGGCCCGCTACGCCGACTGGGGCGGCTATGAGCAGTTCCTGCCGATGAACCTGGATCGCTTCTGCGGCCACCTCAACACCGCGAGCTGAGGCAGGCGGCAGGAAGGCCGCGTCAGCGCCCGCGCATGTAGCTGCGTTCCGGCCTGTAGCTGAGCCAGCGGCGCAGCGAGGAGATCAGGCCGGGAAGGCGGCGAAGGCTGGACATGGAACCGAACCGTCGGGCTGGGGTGCTGCAAGCCGTCCTGGCGGTCGGTCCGTCTCATGACCGACCGCGTGTCAATCTAAGCGCGACGTGTTGACGCCAGCTTGACGAAGGCAGGGCTAAACCAAGGCAGCAGCGCTCACCAAGTCGTGAGTTGTCATCCCGCCGCGACCACGATCAGCCCGATCGAGGTCGCGACATACTGGCGCGCCGACTTCTTGAGGTGCGGCGCATCCGGCACGGGCAGGCTGCCATCGGGCATGGAGAAGGGCGGCAGGTCCACGAAGCGGTCCAGCACGCCCTCGCCCGGCGAGAAATCCACCGGCAGCAGGCGATGGCCCGCGGCGGCCAGGCGCTCGCCCAGCGACTCGACGTGGCGGCGCTGATAGAGCACGGTCGGGCCGCGCGCGGTGGTGGGGCCCTGCGCCGCGACGTTGAACTCCGTGGTGTGCACGGCGACGCCGCCGGGCCGCAGGCACTCCATCGCCCGCAGCACGAAATCGGCGCCGCGGCCGAGCGTGCCCAGATGCTCCAGCGCACAGCCCGACCACAGGAAGTCGAAGCCGCGGAGATCGGCGGGGATCGCCGCCATGTCGGCGGGGCGGATGGCGACGCGGGCCTCGAAGACGTCCTGCGCGACGATGTTGGGCCAGCGCAGCGCCTCCGCCTCCGCGGCGTGCTGGGCGGCCTGGCGCCAGCGGCGGGCGCGGCGGTCGCGCGGCGGCAGGTCGGTCGCCACCACCTCGGCGCCGATGGCCGCGAGGAGGGAGGGCAGCGGCTCGCGCCCCACCGCGAAGCCGAGGCCGCGCCGCCCCGGCGCCAGCATTCCCTGTTCCCACAGCGCCTGGAGGATGAAGCATTCCTCCCAGACCTTGCGGTGATAGAGCGGGACCATCCCGGTGCGGCCGCACCAGTGGCGCAGCCAGGCGGCCTCGATGTCCTCCTGCCGGCAGAGCCGGCCACCGAGCCCGGCCTGCACCGGCGCCTCGACCGGCGGCGCGCCGGGTCCGGCGAGCCCCGTCTGGTAGGCCTGGCGCGCCAGCGCCGAGCCCATGACCTTGCTGTTCCACATGGCGTGGCGCAGCTCGGGCGGCAGGTCATCGCCGCTGCGCAGGCCCTGCGGGACCCGCTTCGCCTTGTTGACCAGCCAGGCGAGGGCGCGGCGCGGCAGCCCGCGCCGGTCCGGTGGGATCATCAGCCCTTCAGCTGTCGAGCCTGATGCCGAGGTCGCGGATCAGCGGCCGCCACAGCGCGTTCTCGCGCCCGACGAAGGCCTGGAACTCGGCCGGCGACCACGGCCGGTACTCGATGTCGAGGTCGCGCAGCCGGGGCGCGATCGCGTCCGACTGCATGGCGCGGATCATCTCCTCCGAAAGCCGGGCGATGACCGGGGCCGGTGTGCCGGTCGGCACGCTCATGCCCTGCCAGCCATAGGCGACGGCGTCGAAGCCGAGCTCCTTCGCGGTCGGGACATTGGGCGCGAGCCGCGTGCGGGCGTCGGTCAGCGCGACGAGCGTCCGCACCCGGTTGTCGCGGATGAAGGGCGTGCCGGTGGCGGTGTCTATGACAATGACGTCCACGTTGCCCGCCAGCAGGTCCTGCATCGCGGCCGGGCCGCCTCGGTAGGGCACGTGCTCGGCGGCGAGGCCCGAGCGGCGCTTCAGCAGCTCCATCGCGAGATGGTGGGGCGAGGCGACGGCCGGCGTGCCGTAGGTGGGAGCCCGCGAGCGCGACGCCGCGAGCAACTGCTGAAAATCCTGCCAGGGGCTCTCGTTGCGGGTGACGAGGTAGAGCGGGAAGAGGCCGATGAAGCCGACGCCGGCGAAGTCGCGGTCGGGGTCGTAGGGCAGGCGGGCGTAGAGCGCGGGATTGTAGGTCAGGATCCCGTTGTCCACGTGCATCCAGGTGTAGCCATCGGCCGGGCTGCGGGCCACGGCCTCCGACGCCACCACGGCGCCGCCGCCCGGACGGTTCTCCACTACCACGTTCTGGCCGAGCCGCGTCCCCATCTGGCCGCCGATCAGCCGCGCGAAGGTGTCGGAGGCGCCGCCGGGGGGATAGCCGACGATCCAGCGAATCGGGCGGTCGGGCCAGGCGGACTGGGCCTGGGCCTGAGCGGGGGCCCTGCCGGCCAGCCCCGCGGCGGCCACGGCGCCGCCCATCAGCTCTCGACGTCCGATCATCCAGCAATCCTCCTCATCTGCCCGGCATGGTGCGGCGAGCGGGCCACACGCGCCAGCCATGTGCGTCACGCCGGGCGGAGCCTGCAACAGTGTCTTGATCCTGCCACATCGTCGCATGAGATTCGCAGCATGCGCGCCCTGATCGGGATTTCCTGCTGCAACAAGGCGTTCGGCACCTTCGCCACGCCGAACCATGCGGCGTCCGACAGCTATGTCCGCTGCACCCTCGGCCCGATCGGCGGCGTGCCGATCCTGCTGCCCGCCTGTGGGGAGGCGCTGGCGCCGGAGATCCTGCCGCGGCTGGACGGGCTGGTGCTCACGGGCAGCCGATCCAACGTGCACCCCGATTATTATGAAGGTCCCGCGCATGCCACCGGCACGCCGGAGGATCCGGCCCGCGACGCCACGACCCTGCCGCTGATCCGCGCCGCCATCGCCGCCGGCCTGCCCGTGCTGGCAATCTGCCGCGGCTTCCAGGAACTGAACGTTGCGCTCGGCGGATCGCTGGACCAGCGGATCCAGGACCTGCCGGGGCGCATCGACCATTCGACACCTTCCGACCAGCGCCTGCCGCGGCTCCGTACCGGCAAGGCGCATCCCGTCCGAGTCGCCCCGGACGGCATGCTGGCGCGCATCTGGGACGAGGCGGGGCTGCGGTGGAAGCCGGAAGCGGTGCCGGTCAACTCGCTCCACAACCAGGGGGTCAAGCAGCTGGCGCCGCGCCTGGTCGCGGAGGCCTGGGCCCCCGACGGCACGATCGAGGCGGTGCGCATCCCCGATGCGCGGGGCTTCGTGCTCGGCGTACAATGGCACCCCGAATACGACTGGCAGACCGATCCGCTGAGCCGCGCGGTCTTCGAGGCATTCGGCGCCGCGGCGGCCGCCTGGTCGGCCGGCGAGCGCCCCGGCGAAGCCGCCCCGCGACTGGTCGCGGCGGCGTAACGGGCCTTCAACTACCCGCGACCTCGGCGTGATTCCGGGGATTCCACGACGTTGTGGCGCATTCGCCTTTTGCATGGTGGGCTGTGGACTTGCTACTCTTTGCGGGCCGGCCCTACTTGCCGGTGAGCGATCCGGTTCCCCTGCCGGCTCGCCCGACCATTCGGATCCGAAAAACGAAAGTAGCGCCCGGTCACCCCCCTGACCGGGCGTTTTTTCGTCCGGTGGCGCGATAGCCGGATCCGTCGCAGGCTGCGGCGATGAGCGAGACCGCAATGGCCTTCTACAAGGCAGGCCGCTTCGAGGATGCCGAGGCCGCCTTTGCCGAGGCGACCGCCGCCAATCCCCGCGATGCCGCGGCCTGGTCGGGCCTGGCGCATGCCGCGGCCGCGCGGCTGGAGCATGGCCGCGCCATCGAGGCCTTCCGCCGTGCCGTCACCCTCGGCGCCGACACGCCGGCGATCCGGGCGAACGCCGCACGCTCCCTTTTCGCGCTCGGCGAGGTCAGCCAGGCGATTCGCCAGAACGAGCGCGCACTGGCCGGCGCCGACGCCGAGGTCCGCGCCAAGGTGCTGACCAATGCGATGATCATGGCCCCCGCCGACCCCGCCGTGGACAACGCCGCCCTGCTGCGCGCCCGGCGGCGCTGGGCGCGGGCGGAGGCGGCGTCCATCCGCCCGCTGAACGCCCGGCCGGCGCGCGGGGCGAAGCTGCGGATCGGCTATGTCGGCGGCTTCTTCGGCGAGCGGAACTGGATGAAGATGTATGCGGGCGTGCTGAATGCGCATGACCGCGGCCGCTTCGAGATCACCCTGATCGCCGACGGCGCCATGCCGTCGCCCGAGGCCGGCTACCGCGAGCATGACGACGACCGCATCTGGGACGTGGAGGACGCCGACAACGCCGAGCTGGCGGGTCACATCGCGAAGGCGGGAATGGACGTTCTGGTGGACCTCAACGGCACCAGTCACATGGCGCGCTTCGCCCTGCCGCTGTACCGCGCCGCGCCGGTGCAGGTCGCCTGGAACGGCATGTACGGCACGACTGGGATGGACTGCATCGACGCCCTGATCGGCGATGCCTGGACGATCCCGGTGGAGGAGGAGCAATTCTGCAGCGAGCCCGTGCGGCGCGTCTCCTCGACCTACCTGCCCTTCCAGGTCTTCTACCCCACGCCGGACGTCGCGCCGCCGCCCTGCCTGGCGGCGGGGCACGTCACCTTCGGGAGCCTGGCCAGCGCCTACAAGCTGACCGACCCGACGATCGGCACCTGGGCCGCGGTGCTGCGGGCCTGCCCGGGATCGCGCCTGGTGCTGCGCAACCGCGCGATGGGCTACGGATCGAACCGCGACGCGGTGCTGGCGCGTTTCGCCGCGCAGGGAATCGAGGCAGCGCGACTGACGCTGCTCGGCGCCGCGCCGCATGACGAGTTCCTGCGGACCTACGACGCCATCGACATCGCGCTGGACAGCTTTCCCTACAGCGGCGGCACGACCACGGCCGAGGCGGTGTGGCAGGGCGTGCCGGTGCTGACGACGATGGGCGACCGCTGGGCCGCGCGGACCAGCCGATCGATCCTGATGGCAGCGGGCTTCCCCGACGACGTGGCGGCGGATGCCGACGCGCTGGTGGCGCGGGCGGTGGCGCTGGCCGCCGCGCCAGCGCTGCTGGCGGAACGCCGTGCGACGCAGCGCCGGAAGGTCGCGGCGAGCCCGGCCTGCGACCCGGCGGCGCTCTGCCGGGAGCTGGAGGCGATCTACGAGGAATTGGCCGCGCGGGCCTGAGGGATTGCGCCGCCGCGCGCGGCTTGTATGACGGCGCCATATTCCGGTTGAGGAGGCCGTCCATGTCCGACTTCGTCGTCGCACCGCCCGCGGTGCCCTACCTGCCCGTCAAGGGCGGCGCGAGGTTCCCGGTCCGCCGCATCTTCTGCGTCGGCCGCAACTACGCCGAGCATGCGATCGAGATGGGCTCCGACCCCACGCGCGAGCCGCCCTTCTACTTCGCGAAGCCCGCGGACAGCGTCGTCATCGACGGCGCGGACATGCCCTATCCCAGCCAGACGAAGAACCTGCACCACGAGATGGAGCTGGTCGTCGCCATCGGCACCGGCGGATCCGACATCGCGATCGGTGATGCTTTGAAGCATGTCTGGGGCTGGTGCGCGGGCCTCGACATGACGCGGCGCGACCTGCAGAACGACGCCAAGAAGACCGGCCGCCCCTGGGACATGGGCAAGGGCTTCGACCATTCCGCGCCGATGGGCCTGCTGGTGAAGCATGACGGGTCCTATGACGGCTCGAAAGGCAGGATCGAGCTCAGGGTGAACGGCGCGGTGAAGCAGGTCTCCGACCTGTCGAAGCTGATCTGGTCGGTGCCCGAGGTGATCGCGAACCTGTCGGGCCTGGTCCGACTGGAGCCCGGCGACCTCATCATGACGGGCACGCCGGAAGGCGTGGCGGCGGTGGTGAAGGGCGATGTCCTCGAAGGCTTCGTCGAGGGCGTGGGCGAGGTGAAGACGAAGATCGTCTGAGGGCGGCCTGCCCGTTTCGTGCCTTCTCCTCCCACCCCAGGACTTCCCTCCCCCGCTTGCGAGGGAGGGTCAGGTTGGGGGTGCGAGGATGAGGCAGCGCTGAACGAAGCACCCCGACCCGGCCTCCCCCGCTTGGGGGGGAGAAGAAGGGAAGCGGGGCAGGGAACTCAGTTGTTCCCCTTCCGCCACGCCTCGATCTGCGCCAGCACCGTCGCGAGGTCGCTGACATCCACGTATCGCCGCCCGATGTCGCGCAGGTTGTCGCGGTGCGGCTGTTCCTCGATGTCGCCGACGCAGTCCTCCGGCACGATCGTGCGGTAGCGGTGGCTGAAGCTGTCGATCGCGCTCGCGCGGATGCAGCCCGAGGTGTTGCACCCCGTGACGATCACGGTGTCCACGCGTTCCTTCGCGAAATAGTCGGCGACGCCGGTCTGAAAGAAGATGCTCGGCCCCTTCTTGCAGACCGCGAGGTCGTAGGATGGGTCGTACACGCGCGGGTCTATCGCCGCCGAGGGGTGATCGTGCAGGAAGGTCTCCCGCACGGCCGTGATCTTCCAGTACGGCATCTCGCGCTGGTTCATGTACGCGGTGTTGCAGGTCGCGACGGGGATATCGTGGCGGCGCGCGACCTCCAGCAGCGTCCGCGTGTTCTCGAAGGCGCGCATCACCAGCGGCGCGCCGCCGAGCGGATACTGCGGGTCGGTAAAGGCGAGCATGAAATCAACGACCACGATTCCGGGCTTGCGGCCGAAGCCGACCCCGATCTCCCCGTAGCTGCGTCGTGCGTAGTCGTCGGACATGCGCCGGTTCCTCCTGCCCTGCGCCGACGATCCCCGCGCAAGGGCGGCTTTGCAAGACCGGGCCGTGCGGGCAGATAGGGATGCCCCGTCACCGAGGATTCGGCCCTTGGCCCGCAAGCCCGCGCGCAAGCCCCTGCGCATCGCGACATGGAACATCAACTCCGTGCGGCTGCGCCTGCCGCTGGTGAAGGACCTCGTCGCGGCGCTCGATCCCGACGTGATCTGCCTGCAGGAGACGAAGTGCCCCGACGAGGTCTTTCCGCATGACGGCGTGGACACGCTGGGATTTCGGCACCGCGCCATACGCGGGATGAAGGGCTACAACGGCGTCGCGATCCTCTCGAAGCTGCCCTTCGCGCTGCGCGACGGGCGGGATCCCGACTGGTGCGGCAAGGGCGATTGCCGGCATGTCGCGGTGGAGCTCGACGCGCCGGGCGGCCCGATCGAGCTGCACGACTTCTACATCCCCGCAGGCGGCGACGTCCCCGACCGCGACGCCAATCCCAAGTTCGCCCACAAGCTGGACTTCGTGGCGGAGGCGACGGCCTGGTCCGCGCAGCGCCACAAGTCAGGCGGATTCAAGCGGGCCGTGCTGGTCGGCGACCTCAACATCGCGCCTCTCGAGCACGACGTCTGGTCGCACAAGCAGCTTCTCGACGTCGTCTCGCACACGCCGGTGGAGACCGAGGCGCTGACGGCGATGATGCGCGCCGGCGCCTGGTACGACGCGCTACGCCATTTCGTCCCGGAGGACCAGAAGCTCTACACCTGGTGGAGCTACCGGGCTTCCGACTGGCGGGCCTCCGACCGCGGGCGCCGGCTTGACCATGTGTGGGTCTCGCCGGACCTGGCGGGCGGCCTTCGCCGCCACGCCGTGCTGAAGGACGCCCGCGATTGGGAGAAGGCGTCCGACCACGTGCCCGTGATGGTGGAGCTGGAGCTTTAGCCTTTGGCGATATCGGCCGCGTGCGGGTCGTTCGCGACCTTGCGCAGCCTGAGGCCGAAGGCGACGAAGAGCCCGCCCATCATCAGCGCCTCGATCCCGATCACCCAGACCAGCACGATCGCGCCGATCATCGGCGCCGCCATCATGTAGATGCCGGCCAGCACCGCGATCAGGCCGAGCAGCCCGAGCGTCCAGCTGCCCGTGCGGAAGGCCAGCACCAGGCGCAGCACGCCTGTTACCGCCGCCCAGGCGCCGATGCAGATCACCAGCACCGCGGCCGACAGCCCCGGCGCCATCAGCACCAGGATGCCGAACAGGACCGAGGCGATGCCGTCCAGCGCCAGCCAGGTGCGTGAGCGATGCCGGCCGGAGGGATCGGGCTCCCCGCGCGCGGCGTGAACCAGCGACGCGACGCCGTCGAAGATCGCCCAGACCGCGATGAAGGTGAGGAAGACCAGGATGCCGGCCCCGGGGCTCAGCAGCACCATGAGCCCCAGCAGCATGCTGGCCACGCCGCGCAGCACGAAAAGCCACCAGCCCTGCGCCATGGCCCTGACCGCCGGGAAGCGCCCCATCGGCCCCGTGTCGTCCGTCGTGCCGCTCATGCCAGCCTCCTTGCCCCGTTGGATCCGTCCCGTATCTGGCCGCATTCCGTCGCGAGCCGCCAGGGGTTGCCGATCCCGGCCCTGTGTCCGATGTAGCGCCAAAACCTCGCGCCAGGAGAGAAGACCATGATCCGCCGCCGTAGCCTTGTCGCCGCGGGGCTCGCCCTGCCGGCCGTCGCACGGGCCCAGGCGCCTGCCTGGCCGCAGCGTCCGGTCCGCATCATCGTGCCTTTCGGCCTCGGCGGATCGGCCGACGTCGCGGCGCGCTTCCTGGCGGAGCCCCTGCAGGCCGCGCTCGGCCAGCCCTTCGTGATCGAGAACCGGCCCGGCGCCGGCGCGGTGATCGGCACGGACGCCGTCGCGAAGGCCGCCCCCGACGGCTATACGCTGCTGCTGATGTCCAACACGCACACCGCGAACGAGACGCTGCTGCCGAACCGGCCCTACCGGCTGATGACGGACCTGGCGCCGGTCGCCTCCATCAACGTCGCGCACCACGTCCTCGCGGTGCATCCCTCGATCCCGGCGCAGACCGTGCCGGAGTTGATCGCGCTGCTGAAGGCCAATCCCGGCAAGTACGACTACGCCTCGTCAGGCCCCGGCACGCCCTATCACGTCGCCGGCGAGGTCTTCCTGGCGATGGCCGGCGCCGAGGCGACGCATGTCCCCTTCCGCGGATCGAACGAGGCGCGCACCGCGCTGATCGCGGGCCAGGTGCCGATCATGTTCGACGCCATCCCGACGATGAAGGAGCAGATCGCCGCCGGCCGCGTGCGCGGCCTGGCCACGACGGGCCCGCAGCGCAGCCCGCTGATGCCGGAATTGCCGACGGTGGCCGAGACGCTGCCGGGCTATGAGGCCTCGATCTGGCTTGGCCTGATGGCGCCGGCGGCCACGCCCGTGCCGATCCGCGAGCGCGTCAACGCCGAGATCGCCCGCATCATGCAGCTGCCCGCGACGCGCGAGGCCCAGGCCCGCGCCGGCGCGCAGCCGATGGTGCTGACGATCGCGGAGTTCGACACCTTCCTGCGGCAGGACATCACGCGCCAGGCGGAATACATCCGCATGGCCCGCATGACCCCGTCGTAGCTTGCCGGCCTCCCCCCGCCAGGAGCCTCCCTCCCCCGCAGGCGGGGGAGGGATGGGGTGGGGGTGCTTCGTCCAGCGAGTCCCTTATCCTCGCACCCCCACCCTGACCCTCCCCCGCTCTCCGGGGAGGGAAGCCAGCGCGGAGACGCCGGTTGCCCTTCATCATCAACGGCACTGAAGTCACTCCCGACATCGATCCCGACGCGACCCTCCTCGCCGCGCTGCGCGGGCCGCTCGGGCTCTCGGGTCCTCGCTTCGGCTGCGGCGCGGAGCAATGCGGCGCCTGCGTCGTGCTGCTGGACGGCGCGCCGATCTTCGCGTGCAACACGCCCGTGACGGCAGCGAACGGCAAGCGCGTCGAGACCGTCGAGGGCCTCGGCACGCCCGACGCCCCGCATCCGCTGCAGCGGGCCTTTCTCGAGTTGCAGGCCGGGCAATGCGGCTACTGCCTGTCGGGCATCCTGATGGCGTCAGCTGCGCTGCTGCGGCGCGTCCCGCGCCCGACTGAGGCGCAGGTGAAGGAAGCGCTCGACCCGCATCTCTGCCGCTGCGGCGCGCAGAACCGGATCGTCCGCGCGGTTCTCCGCGCGGCAGAGCAGGGGGTCGCGGCATGAACCTGGCCTTCAAGGGACCGGTGGACGACGGCAGGCCGAAGTTGCCGGGAAGCCTGCATGTGAACCGCAGGCTCGATCGCTGGCTCGCCTTCGACGCGGCCGGCCATGTGACGATCAAACCGGGCAAGGTGGAGCTCGGCCAGGGCATCCTGACCGCGCTGGCGCAGATCAGCGCCGACGAGCTCGACGTCGCGCTGCACCGCATCCGCGTCCAGCCAGCGACGACGGAGGACAGCCCGGACGAGGCGGTGACCTCCGGCTCGCTCAGCGTCCAGGAAAGCGGCACGGCGTTGCGCCATGCCTGCGCGGATGCGCGGCGAATCGTGCTGTCCGTCGTCGCGCAGCGCAGCGGGGTGCCGATGGAGGACATCGCCGTGCGCGACGGCAATTTCGTCGCGCCGGACGGCCGCGTGCTGGGGTCCTACTGGTCGCTGGCCGATGCCGCACTGCTGGCCGTGGAAGCCTCGGCCGAGGCGAAGCCGAAGCCGGCGTCCGAAAGGCGTATCACGGGCACGCCGGCGCCGCGGCTCGACCTGCCGGACAAGGTCTTCGGCGCACCGCGCTACGTGCACGATTTGCGGCTGCCCGGCATGATGCACGCGCGGGTGGTGCGGCCGCCCTCGCGCCGCGCGACGCTGACGGCGCTGCGCGAGGGCGCGCTGCCGGGCGACGCGACCGTGCTGCGCGACGGCAACTTCCTCGCCGTCGTCTGCGCGCAGGAACACCACGCCGAGAAAGCAGCGGAGCGCGTGGCGCAGCGCGCGAGCTGGGACGAACGCGACACGCTGCCCGACGAGACCGCACTGGAATCCTGGCTCCGCAGCGCGCCGCGCGACAGCAGCGTCGTGACGGAACGAAGCGTGGAGACAGCAGCGCCGGCGCATCGCGTAGCCGGCACCTTCTTCCGCCCCTTCCTCGCACACGGCTCGATCGGGCCATCCTGCGCGATCGCGCGCTGGGACGGCGCGACGATGGAGATCTGGACCCACTCCCAGGGCATCTACAATCTCCGCACCGACCTCGCGAAGGCGCTGCGCATGCCGGAGGAAGCGATTCTCGTCCGCCATGTCGAGGGCGCGGGCTGCTACGGCCACAACGGGGCCGACGACGTGGCGCTTGACGCCGCGCTTGTCGCACGCGCGCATCCCGGCACGCCGATCCGCCTGATGTGGTCCCGCGCGGAGGAGCTGGGCTGGTCGCCCTTCTCGCCGGCGATGCTGGTGGAGATCGAGGCCGAGGCCGACGCGGACGGCACGCTACTGCGCTGGAAGCAGGAGATCACGTCGAACGGCCATTCCGGAAGGCCAGGGCGCGGCAAGGACCCGACGCTGCTGTCCGCATCCATGATCGCGGACGCCTTCCCGGTGCCACTGTCCATCAACCCCGGCATGGCCGGCGGCGGCGGCGCGCAGCGCAACGGCGTTCCGCCCTATCGCGTGCCGGCGCTGCATGTCGGCATGAACATCCTGCAGGAGATGCCGATCCGCGCGAGCGCGCTGCGTGGCCTCGGCGCGCTGGTGAATGTCTGGGCCATCGAATCCACGATGGACGAGATTGCGGCCGCCGCCGGCGAGGACCCGCTGGCGCATCGCCTGCGCCACCTGGATGACGCGCGCTCGCGCGACGTGCTGAACGCGGCGGCGCGCATGGCGGGGTGGGAGACGCGCGTGAAGCGGGAAGGCAGCGGCTTCGGTCTGGCGGTCTCGCGCTACAAGGGCACCGGCGCCTGGTGCGCGGCGGTCGCGGAAATCGAGGCGGCGGAGCGAATCGTCTGCCGGAAGCTCTGGCTTGCGGCCGATGTCGGCGAGGCCATCAATCCCAACGGCGTCGCCAACCAGGTCGAGGGCGGCGCGATCCAGGCGACGTCCATGTGCGTGATGGAGGCCGTGCGGCACGACACGCGCACCGTCACCTCGGACGCCTGGGAACGCTACCCCGTGCTGCGCTTCAGCGAGGTGCCGGCGGTCGAGATCGAGATCATCGCCCGGCCGGAGGCGCCGCCGCTGGGTGCGGGCGAATGCAGCCTCGGCCCCACGATCGCGGCGATCGCCAACGCCATCGCCGACGCGCTCGGCGTCCGCGTGCGACGCTGGCCCTTCACGCCCGAGAACATCGCGAAGGCCGTGTGATGCTCACCCTCGCCAGCACGCTCTCCGACCGCACACGCCCCCTCCATGACGGGCGCGTCAAGGTCGAGGGCTTCGACCTCTCCTTCGTCGCAAGCGAGCCCGAGGAGATGTTCCGCATCGCCATGCGGGAAGCACGCCACGACATCACGGAACTCTCGATGTCGAGCCACATCCTGTCGGTGGCGCGCGGCGACAGCCGCTACGTCGCGATCCCGGTCTGGCCGTCCCGCAGCTTCCGCCACAACGCGATCTATGTCCGCACGGATCGCGGGATCACCAAGCCGGAAGACCTCGCTGGCCGCACGATCGGCACGCCGGAATACCAGCAGACCGCCGGCGTCTGGATCCGCGGCATGCTGCGCGACCAGCATGGCGTGGACACAAGCGGGATCACCTGGATCTCGGGCAGCGAGCGCACCGCGATCAGCCTGCCGCCGGGCCACACGCTGCGCACGGTGCCGGCCGGCGACACGCTGGATGCGATGCTGTCGGAAGGACGCATCGACGGCTTCATCGGGCCGCGCCCGCCCGCCTGCTTCCTGGACCGCAGCGCGCCCGTCGCGCGGCTCTTCCCCGATCCGCGCGCCGCGGAGGAGGAATACCACCGCGCCACCGGCTTCTTCCCGATCATGCACTGCATCGCCATCCGCCGCGACGTCGCGGACGCGAACCCTGGCCTGGCGGCGGCGCTCTACAAGGCCTTCGCCGCCGCCAAGGCCAGCGCGCTGGCCGAGGCCGCGATGACCAACGTGCTGCGCGTCTCGCTCCCCTGGATCGCCTACGAGGTCGCGCGCCAGACCGAGATGATGGGCGGCGATCCCTGGCCCTATGGCTTCGCCAGGAACCGCGACGAGGTTGCCGCGATGTGCCGCTACGGTCATGAGGACGGGCTGGCCACGCGCATCGTCGCGCCGGAGGAGCTGTTCCACCCTTCCGTCCTGGCGACCTGAGCAACCCGTCGCGACGTCGGCCGTTTGGCCCGCGCCACAGAGACGGGAGGAGCGCGAATGAGCGCGCATGCGTCGCAGATCCGAGAGCACATGGACGTCGTCGGCAGCGACGGTGGCCATGTCGGCACGGTGGACAAGCTCGAAGGCGACCAGATCAAGCTGACGAAACGGGACGATCCCGACGGCTCCGGCCAGCATCACCACTACGTGCCGGTCAGCGCAGTGGATGCGGTGAACGACAACCAGGTGCGGCTCAACATGCCCGCCGACCGCGCGCGCGGCATGGCGACGGCGATGGGCGGCAGCGGGACGAAATCCTAGGCGAGCGCGCTGCGGATCCTCTCGGTCCGCAACTCTCCCTTCGCGCCCCAGCCCGTGGCGCCGTCCGGCACCTCCGGTCGGAACGCTTCGTAGAGCCGGAAGCCCACGCGGTTCAGCTCCTCCGGCGGCAGGCGCGCGGCCAGTACCTGCATCGCTGCGCGCACCTCGTCCAGATGCGCCCCGAAGGCGCGCTCGACATAGCAACGCACCGGCGCGGCCGGCGCCGGCGTGCCATCATGCGCCGCCAGCAGCGCCCCGCCTTCCTCGGCCACCGCAACCTCCCGGCCCAGCAGCCGCACGCTCCGCCGCGGCGCGATGTCGCGGTCGACGTGCTCGTGCTGCTCGGCCAGGCCGAGGCGCCGGGCCTTCGCCTGGGCGGCGGTGCCGGCCACGGCGCTGGCCAGGCTCAACGCCGTGTCCTCGGCGTATCCCAGTCGTTCCGCGACCACCGCGGCCCAGAGCGTCAGCACGGGCGCGCGATTGACGCGGATCGCGGTCACCGCCGCATCATGCCCTTGCGGATCTCCCGCTCCACCGCGGAGCGTTCCGAAGAGCCGATGCGGCGGATGATCTCCCGCACGATGGCGGGAGAGATGCGGTGCCGCTTCGCGAGGTAGGCGACTTCGTCTTCCAGGCGGGCGTCGTCCGCCGCCTGGTCGGGGGTCTTGTTCGTCTGTGCCATGATCATCCCGTCCGCAGCCCGCATGTCGGGCCAGCATGGAGTGTCTATATGGGGATGATCGCACCGCGCCCACCACGCGTTGCATGGGCCCGCGCACAGGCCAGCCGCGCGTGGGGCGATGGTTGACGCGACCTAGCTAACCGGCGGGCCGCAGCGGCGCCAGGTCGGCTCGATGCTGCCCGAGGCGGCCTGGGCGATCACCATGTTCTCGCCGCGCAGCGTGAGGTCCACGCGGCCGCCGGCACCGGGCTCGCCGGCCGGGGCGGTGTAGCTGAATCCATGTCGCGTATACTCGCCGGCCATGCGCACGCCGCCCGGCGAGACCAGGCTGGGGCCCTGGATCGTCATGCGCAGTCCGCCTTCGGTGCACCAGTTGCCGTCGATGGAATCGGCAAGCGCCGCCGGCGCGAAGGCCAGGATGCCGGCCAGCGCGAGGGGGATGGAACGGTTGAGCTTCATCTCCATGCCTCCTTGGAAACCGGGAGCAGGCTAACCGAGGCGTTCCGGCCGCGCATCACGTTTTCTCGCGGTCACGCCCGCAGCGGGATGACGCGCTCCATCCGGCAGCGCACGCCCTCGCCCTCCTCGAAGGCCTGGGATGCGGCCGGGGTGACCACGAAGAGCACGCCGGCCGCGGTCTCGATCTCGTATTCGCGGGTCTGGCCGAGGAAGGCGGCGCGCTGGATGCGGCCGGGCAGGCCTTCCCCGTCCGCCGTCACTGTCACGGCTTCCGGGCGGACCGCGAGCTCCGCCGGGCCGGCGGGATGGTCGCGCATGCGCGTGTCCAGCGCGACGCCGCCAAGCGCGATGCGGTTCGGTCCAAGCACCTCCCCCTTCAGTACGTTGGCCTCGCCCATGAAGTCCGCGATGAAGGCGTCCGCGGGGTCTTCGTAGAGCTCGGTCGGCGTGCCCATCTGCGCGATCCTGCCCGCGCGCATGACGCAGACGAGGTCGGAGACGGCCAGCGCCTCCTGCTGGTCATGCGTAACGTAGACCACGGACAGTCCGAGCTTCTTCTGGAGGTCGCGGATGTCTTCCCGCACGCGCCGGCGGAGGCGCGCGTCGAGGTTCGACAGCGGCTCGTCGAACAGCAGCACCTTAGGCCGAAGGACCAGCGCGCGGGCGACGGCGACGCGCTGCTGCTGGCCGCCCGAGAGCTCCGACGGCAGGCGGTGGCCAAGGCCCTCGAGCCCCAGCGTCTTCAGCATGGCCTGCGCGTCGGCCTCGGCCGACTGCTTGCGCGCGCCGTTCACCACCAGGCCGTAGGCCACGTTCTCCAGCACGTTCATGTGCGGAAACAGCGCGTAGGACTGGAACACCATCGCGATCCGGCGCTCGGCGGCGGCCAGCCGCGTGACGTCCTTGCCCTCGATCGTGATGGTGCCGTCGGTCGGCAGCTCGAGCCCCGCGACGAGCCGCAGCGTCGTGGTCTTGCCGCAGCCGGACGGGCCGAGGAGCGTCACCAGCGATCCCTGCGGCAGCGCGAAGCTGACTTCATCGACCGCGCGGACGGTGCCAAAGGCCTTGGTGACGCGGTCGAAGACGATGGCGCTGTCGGACATGCGTTAGGCTCCGGCCCGCACGGGCGTCGGTGCGGGCGCGCTGCGCGTTGCAGTCGTGGCGCGCCGGCCGATCTGCGCGCGCCCCACGACCTTCTCGATGCCCAGCACGATCGCCAGCATGATGAAGATCAGGATGGTGGAATAGGCGATGGCCAGCGCCATCTCGCCGGCCTCGACACGGCCGACGATGTAGACGGTGGCCAGGTTGTGCTGCGCCGAGACCAGGAAGATCACCGCCGAGATCGCCGTCATGGCATGGACGAAGCTGAACGCCAGCGCGGTCACGATGGCCGGTCGGACCAGCGGCAGCACGACGCGGCGCAGCGTGTCGACGGCGCCGGCGCCCATGGTCGCACTCGCCTCGTCCAGCGACTTGTCGATCTGCGCCAGGGCCGCGATGCCGCCGCGCACGCCGACCGGCAGGTTCCGGAAGACGAAGCAGAGGATCAGGATCAGCGCCGTGCCCGTGAGTTCGACCGGCGGGACGTTGAAGGACATGATGTAGGACACGCCGACGACCGTCCCGGGAATGGCGAAGGACAGCATCGTCAGGAATTCCAGCAGGCGCCGCCCCCGGAAATCCTGCCGTGCGATCAGCCAGGCCAGCAGGATGCCCATCCCCGCGGTGATCGGGGCGGAGATCGCCGCGACCTCGATCGTCGTCAGCAGGCTGTCCCAGGCCGCACCGCGGAGTGCGGGGCCGTTCTGCCACTCGATCTCGAAGGCGGTGATGATGTGGCGCCAGGTGAAGCTCATGTCGCCGCGGCCGATGTCGCGGACAAAGGCACCGACCAGGATGATGCCGTAGACGACCGCGGTGAACGCCATCCAGGGCCAGACCACCAGCGAGGCGCCAAGCTTCAGCCCCTTCGGCAGCGGCGCCGGTATGCCGGAATCGCCCTTGCCCGTGACGGTGGTGTAGCGCCGGCGACCTAGCCACAGCGCCTGTAGCGCGAAGGCACCGAAGGTCAGCGCCAGCAGCAGGATCGCGAGCGCCGCGGCGCGGCCGGGATCGTGGCGCGCGCCGGCGATGGCGAAGAAGATCCGCGTGGACAGCACGTCGAAATCACCGCCAAGCACCAGCGGGTTGCCGAAATCGGCGAGCGATTCCACGAAGCCCAGCAGGAAGGCCGCGGCCAGCGCGGGCTTCAGCAGCGGCCAGGTGACGGTGCGGAAGATGGTGAAGCGCCTGGCACCCATGGTGGCCGAGGCTTCCTCGAGGCTCGGCGAGATCGCGCGCAGCGCGCCGTCCAGCAGCAGGAAGGCGATCGGCGCCTGGGCCAGCACCTGGGCCAGCAGCACGCCGGGCAGGCCGTAGATCCAGCGCGTGCGCGGGATGTCGAGCCACATCCAGAGCCAGTTCGTCACGATGCCCGTGCGCCCGAACAGCACGATCAGCGCCATAGCCACGACGAAGGGCGGCGTGATCAGCGGCAGGATCGTCATCGCGCGGAAGATCGGCGCGGCGCGCACGCCGCCGCGCACCGCGAGCAGCGCGAAGAACAGACCGATGGCGGTGGAGATGGTGGCCGTCAGCGTCGCCAGCAGCAGCGTGTTCCACACCACGCCGCAGCCTTCATGCGTGGTGACGCAGGCCAGGCTCCAGGCTTCGTGCGCGGTCAGCCGCGCGGCCGCGGCGCCGAGGGAGAAGGTCTCTCCGTCGTAGACGGCCGAGGCGAGGATGCGCGCAAGCGGCGCGAAGACGAACAGCACCAGCAACAGCGCCGATCCCGTGACGAGAAAGGCGATGAAGGCATCGGCCCGGAAGCCGCCGCGAGCTGCAATGCCGGCCGACAGCAGCCCCGTCGCACCGACGAGTGCCAGCAGCGCGCCCCAGCCGAGGGAGGGCTGCGGCGGCGGCGATCCCAACAGCGGAGCGAGCCACTGCCATTCCAGCCCGCGCAGCCCGATCGCCTCGCCCATGGCGAAGGTCCAGGCCAGGATTCCGCCGCCCGCGATCGCGAGGATCGTGCCCGGCGTCCGCCCCTGCGCCAGCGGCAGTGCCGCCACCAGCAGGAATCCCACCACCGGCCACAGCCACCAGCGCGCCCCATTCAGCAGCAGCGCGGCCAGCGGCGACGCCGAGCCGCCCGGCCAGGCCGACAGCTCGGCCATGCCGTTCTCCAGCCCATGCCAGGGCAGCAGAAGGACGCCGAGCGCGGCGCAGATCAGCGCCGCGCGGCCCAGGCCGAGCGCACCCAAGACTAGGTTACCGCGATCCCGAGCGGACTTCCCGGTCCCAGCGTGTGATCAGGGCGTTGCGGTTGTTGGCGTCGCCCCAGCGCGCGAAGTCGTAGTCGATCATGCGGATGTTCTCGAAGCGCGGTGCCTGCGGCGGGATGGGCGCGTTGCGGTTGGACGGCAGCTGGTAGGCTTGCGCCTGCACCGCGATGCCCTGGGCTTCAGGCGTCAGCGCCCAGTCGTAGAAGCGCCGCGCCTGGTCCATGTTGCGCGCGCCGCGGATGATGGACATGGAGCCGATCTCGTAGCCCGTGCCCTCGCAGGGCGCGACGAGCTCGACGGGCGCGCCGCTTACCTTCTGCGTAACGGCATCGTGCAGGAAGGTGATGCCGACCAGCGTCTCGCCGGTCGCGACCGCGCGGGCGGGCGCGGCGCCGCTGCGGGTGTACTGGTTGATGTTCCGGTGCAGCGCGCGGAGGTAGGTGAAGGCCTGGTCCTCGCCCATGATCTGCACGAGCGTCGCCAGCATCGTGTAGGCCGTGCCGGAGGTGTTGGGGTCGGCCATCTGCACCTCGCCGCGGAATTCCGGCTTGATCAGGTCGGCCCAGCAGCGCGGCGCGGTCAGGCGGCGGCGCTGCAGCTCCGGCTGGTTGTAGGAATAGCCGAGCGCGCCGGCATAGATGCCGACGGTGCGGTAGTTGGTCTGGCGCGCCTGGCTGTTCGCCCAGTCCGTCAGCTGCTCCAGCATCGGCGATCGGTACTCGACCGTCAGGTTCTCCTGCGCGGCCTGCATGTGCGGGTCGCCCGTGCCGCCCCACCAGATGTCGCCG
Organism: Falsiroseomonas sp. HW251; assembly: GCF_050563545.1. Classification (NCBI taxonomy): domain Bacteria; kingdom Pseudomonadati; phylum Pseudomonadota; class Alphaproteobacteria; order Acetobacterales; family Roseomonadaceae; genus Falsiroseomonas; species Falsiroseomonas sp. HW251. The sequence continues at coordinate 122,298 of NZ_JBNXUM010000013.1, read as the reverse complement.
CGCGGGTTGGACGCCTCGGCCCGGATCTGGGTCAGCGTCTCGCCGGAGGAGCGGCGCGTCATCGCGACGCGGATGCCGGTCGCGCGCTCGAACCCGGCCATCATCGGGCGGCACCATTCCTCCTGCACGGAGCAATAGACCGTCAGGTTGCCCTGGGCGCGCGCGGCGCCCGGGACCAGCACGGCGAGCGCGCCGGCGACAACGGCACCGAGCAGGCGGCGGGGTGGGCGCATGTCTTCTTCCTCCCTGTATCAGTCGCGTAGTGAAGCGCGCGCGAGACGCGCGCTCAAGCCTCCAGCAGGGCGTTGAGCCGGGGGCCGAGCGCCGGCGCCGCGATGCACACGGCGTTCCCGCTGGCCAGCCAGTCTCCGCTGTCGAAGTCGCTGGTCCAGCAACCGGCTTCCCGCGCGATGGCAAGGGCGCCGCAGGTGTCCCAGGAATTGATGTGCAGCTCGAGATAGCCGTCGAGTCGCCCGAGCGCCGTCTCGATCAGCCCGAGCGTGCCGGAGCCCGAGGAGCGCACGCCGGCACCGAGCGCCATCACCTCGCCGGCGAGGGCGATGAAGGCCTCGGGCGGGCGGCGGAGAGACCAGCCGACCTCGATGGTGGCGCGGGAGAAATCGGGCGTGTCGGCCGCGCGGACCGGCTTTCCGTTCAGCGTGGCGCCGCAGCCCGTCGCGCCGAGCACGATCTCCTCCGGCGCATGGCGGCCGATGGCGCCGAGCACCGCCCTGCCGTCCAGCGCCATGCCGATGGAGACGCACCAGCGCGCGCCACCGCGCGCGAAGTTCGACGTGCCGTCGATGGGATCGAGGATCCAGAGTGGGCCGTCCGCGGACAGCGTGCCGCCGGCTTCCTCGCCGAAGATCGGCTCGCCGGGGAAGAGGCGGCCGACCTTCTCTCGCAGGTAGTGCTCGGTCGCGCCGTCGGCCTCGGTCAGGAAGTCCTGTGCGCCCTTCATCTTGGTGGCGGCCATGCCGTTCTCACGCATGCGCTGTGCGAGAACGGCGGCGTCGCGCGCGATGGGGGCGACGGTGTCGAGGCGGCGCCGAAGCTCGGCGGCGTTCACGTGTAGGCGCCCATGACGTTCTGGTCGAAGTCGATCAAGGCGCCGGTCATCATTTCCGCGGCGTCCGACAGCAGGTAGATGGCAAGGCCGGCGAGGTCGCTCGGCCGGATCAGGCGGCCGAAGGGCTGCGCGGGCTCGGCGCGCTCCAGCCAGTCCCTGGGGTTGCCGTCCTTCTGCTGGATGACGTGCTCCCCCGGCGTGTCGGCCCAGCCGAGATTGATCCCGTTCACGCGGATCCTTAGCGGCCGCAGGCCGAGCGCGGTGTTCTTGGTCAGCGTCGCCAGCGCACCCTTGGACGCGGAGTAGCCCGTCAGGAAGGGCTGCCCGCCATGGCTCGACATGGTGATGACGTTGACGATGGAGCCCGGCCTACCCGCATCCTTCAGCCGCCGCGCCACCGCCTGCGTCAATTGGAAGGGCGCACGGGCATTGATCGCGAAGAGCCTGTCCCAGAGCTCGACCGGGGTGTCGAGGATGGTGCCGCGGTCGGTCAGCCCCGCCGCGTTGACCAGGCCGTCCACCACGCCGAGCGCGGCTTCGGCCTGCGCCACGATTCCCGCAACGGCCTGCGCATCCGCAAGGTCAGCCGCGACGAAATGTGCGCGCGCGCCGAGCGCCTGCAGCTTGCCCACCACCACCGCGCCGCGTTCGGCGTTGCGGCCGGAGATGCAGACCGCGGCCGCGCCTGCCTCGGCCGCCGCCAGCGCGCAGCCCTCGCCGATGCCCTGGGTGCCGCCTGTGACGAGGATGGTGCGGCCGTCGAGCCGTACGTTAGGCAGGACGCTCATACCTTCACCGGCGCGCCGGTGCGCAGCGATTCGAAGGCGGCGTCGGCGAGCACCAGCGCCTGGCGGCCATCCTCGGCGCCGACGGGCATGGGCGTCTCGTTCGTGACGGCATCGAGGAAGGCATTGAGCTCGATCCGGTAGGCGTCGGCGTAGCGTTCCAGGAAGAAGTGCAGCGGCTTGTCGGAGGACACCGCCTTGCCGTCGGCGAGCTCCACCGTCGTCGCGGTGCGGTTGCCCGCGATCAGCCGGCCGCCGCTGCCGAAGACCTCGACACGCTGGTCGTAGCCGTAGCTGGCGCGGCGGGAGTTGTTGATGTGGGCCATGCGGCCGGAGGCGGTCTTCATCAGCACCATCGCGCTGTCGATGTCGCCCGCGGCGCCGATCGCGGGATCCACCAGGTTGGCGCCATGCGCGAAGACCTCGACGGGCTCCTCGCCCAGCATCCAGCGCGCCATGTCGAAATCGTGGATTGTCATGTCACGGAACAGCCCGCCCGAGACCTTGATGTAGGCAACGGGCGGCGGGCCGGGGTCGCGGCTGGTGATGACCACCTGCTCTACCGTCCCGATCGCGCCTGCGCCGATGCGGCGATGGAGCTCGGCGAAGTTGGGGTCGAAGCGGCGGTTGAAGCCGACCAGCATCGGCACGCCGGCCTTCCTGACTTCCGCCAGGCAGGCGTCCACGCGCGCCAGCGACAGGTCGATCGGCTTCTCGCAGAAGATCGCCTTGCCCGCGCGCGCCGCGGCAATGACGAGGTCCGCATGCGTGTCGGTGGAACTCGCGATGATCACGGCGCCGACCTCGGGGTCGGCCAGCGCGGCCTCGGTCGTGCTGACCTCGGCGCCGTGCTTCGCGGCCAGCGCCTCGGCCGCTGGCGGGTGGACATCCACGATGTGCCTGAGCCGGGCGCGACCACTGGCGGCGAGGTTGCCGGCATGGATCGCGCCGATGCGGCCGGCGCCGAATTGTGCGAACAGGAGCATGGCGTTTTCCGTGAGCAGCCGCTTGCGGGCGCTGTCATCAAACCGTAACACAGGGGACGCCCGGCGAGAATCCCCGGGCGAGGAGGAAGCATGGCCAGTCTACGCCTGACCGCGGCCGAGGCCACGGTCCGCTTCCTGGCGGCGCAGCAGACGGAGATCGGGGGTCGCACCCTGCCGCTCTTCGGCGGCGTCTGGGCGATCTTCGGGCATGGCAACGTCGCGGGGCTGGGGCCAGCGCTGCATGCGCATCGCCGCGCGCTGCCGACCTTCCGCGCACACAATGAGCAGGCGATGGCCCATGCCGCGATCGCCTACGCGAAGACGCATGCGCGGCGGCGGATGATGGCCTGCACGACCTCTATCGGGCCGGGTGCCACCAACATGGTGACGGCGGCCGCCCTGGCGCATGTGAACCGCCTGCCGGTGCTGCTGCTGCCTGGCGATGTCTTCGCCAGCCGGCGGCCCGATCCCGTGCTGCAGCAGGTCGAGGATATCGGCGACGCCACCGTCTCGGCGAACGACTGCTTCCGGCCGGTGTCGCGCTTCTTCGATCGCATCATGCGCGCGGAGCAGCTGCTGGCGGCGCTGCCCGCGGCGCTGCGCGTGCTGACCGATCCCGCGGAATGCGGGCCCGTCACGCTCGCTTTCCCGCAGGACGTGCAGATCGAGGCGATGGATTTTCCCGAGTCGTTCTTCCGCAAGCGGGTCTGGCGGGTACGAGCGCCCGAACCCGATGCGGCGGAACTGCGCGATGCGGTGGCCGCGCTGAAGAAGGCGAAGCGCCCGCTGATCGTCGCGGGCGGAGGCGTGAAGTACAGCGGCGCGGAGCAGGCGCTCGCCGACTTCGCGGGGCGTCATGGTGTCCCTGTTGCCGAAACGCAGGCCGGTAAGGGAAGCCTCGCCTGGAACGCATCGGGAAATGTCGGCGCGATCGGCGTCACCGGCACTGCGGCTGCGAATGCACTGGCGCAGCAGGCCGACCTGATCCTGGCGGTCGGCACGCGGCTGCAGGACTTCACCACGGGATCGCGCGCGCTGTTCCCCAAGGCGTCGCTGCTCGGCCTGAACGTCGTGGCTTTCGACGCGTACAAGCACGGCGCGCAGCCGCTGGTGGCGGATGCCGCGCGGGGGCTGGCGGCGCTGTCGGGCGCGCTCGGCACATGGTCGGCCGAACGCCCCTGGCAGGAAAAGGCGGTCACCGCCATCGCGCGCTGGCAGCGCATAGTGGACAAGGTGACGGCGGCGCCGAAGCCGAAGGCCAACGTGCTGCCGACCGACGCGCAGGTGCTCGGCGCGGTCAATCGCGCCATGCCGGAACGCGGCATCGTCCTGTGTGCCGCCGGCGGCCTGCCCGGCGAGCTGCACAAGCTGTGGCGCGCGACCGACGCCGCGTCCTACCACCTGGAATACGGCTATTCCTGCATGGGCTACGAGATCGCCGGCGCGCTCGGCGCGAAGCTCGCAGCACCCGATCGCGAGGTCGTCGTGATGGTCGGCGACGGCAGCTACCTCATGATGAACAGCGAGATCGCAACCTCCGTCGCGCTCGGCGCCAAGATCACGGTGGTGCTGCTGGACAACCGCGGCTTCGGCTGCATCAACCGCCTGCAGCGCGGCACCGGCGGCGAGCCCTTCAACAACCTGCTTTCCGACGCCGCTCCCCTGGTGGATTTCGCCGCGCATGCCGCGGCCCTCGGCGCGGAGTCGGTGAAGGTCGCTGATGTCGCGGAGCTGGAAGCAGTACTCCCGAAGGCCTTCGCGGCGAAGCGCACCCAGGTCATCGTCATCGACACCGACCCGCAGACCGGCACCGCCGAGGGCGGCGCCTGGTGGGAGGTGCCGGTCACCGCCGCACCGTCCACCGCCGCGCAGAAGACTGCGCGCGCCAGCTACGAGACCAACCGCAAGCGCCAGGGTGCAGGAGCGTAACCACATGGCTGTCCGCCTCGGGATCAATCCGCTGACCTGGACCAATGACGACATGCCCGAGCTCGGTGCGGAAACGCCGCTCGAGACGTGTCTTGCCGAGGGCAAGCTCGCGGGCTTCGCGGGTTTCGAGCTCGGCAACAAGTTCCCGCGCGTCGCGTCGGAGCTTGGCCCGATCCTGGAGAAGCACGGCCTGGCGCTGGTCTCCGGCTGGTACGGCACGCGGCTGCTGGAACGCGATGTCGACGCCGAGATGAAGGAAGCCGAGCCGCATATCGCACTGCTGACCGCGCTGGGCTGCAAGGTGATGGTGCATGCGGAGGTTTCGCGCGCCATCCATGGCGAGCGCACCACGCCGCTGTCAAAGCGCCCGATCCTGTCGGAAGCGGACTGGGCGCTGCTGATCCCGCGCATGCAGGAATTCGGGCGGAGCCTGAAGGCGCGCGGCCTGCACCTCGCCTACCACCACCACATGGGCACGGTGATCGAAAGCCAGGCCGATGTGGAGCGGCTGATGGCGTCGACGGGTCCGGAAGTCGGCCTGCTGCTCGACACAGGGCACCTGACCTTTGCCGGCGGCGATCCCGTGAAGGCGGCCCATCAGCACGCGCAGCGAGTCGTGCATGTACACTGCAAGGACATCCGCGCCGACGTCATGAAGTCGGTCAAGGCGCGCGACCTGCCCTTCCTTGCAGCCGTGCTGGAAGGCGTCTTCACCGTGCCGGGCGATGGCTGCGTGGACTATTCCGCCGTCCTGCCACCTGTCGCCGCGGCGGGCTACGACGGCTGGCTGGTGGTGGAGGCCGAGCAGGATCCCGCCAAGGCGCATCCGCTCACCTATGCGCGCATGGGCCACGACAACCTGGCCCGCTTCGCGGCCGCCGCGTTCAAGTGAGATGAAGGAGGGCCGCCGGAAGGCATGAGCGAGCTACGCCTGCTGCTGCAACTCGCGGGTGAAGCCGCGCTGCTGTTGTGGGGCCTGCACATGGTGCAGTCCGGCGTGGAGCGCGCCTTCGGTGGGCGCCTTCAATCCATGCTCGGCATGGCGCTGGGCAGCCCGCTGCGCGCGATGGTCGCGGGGCTCGGCGTGACGGCGGCGCTGCAGTCCAGCACGGCGACCGCGCTGATGATCGCAGGCTTCGCCTCGGCCGGCGCGGTGGCGCTGGTGCCGGCGCTGGCCGCGATGCTGGGGGCCAATGTCGGCACGGCGATGATCGTGCAGCTCCTCTCCTTCGACGCGAGCTGGCTGTCGCCGCTGCTGATCCTGATCGGCGTGATCGCCTTCCGGAAATCGAGCCGCGCGCAGACCCGCGACCTCGGCCGCGTCGGCATCGGGCTCGGGCTGATGCTGCTGGCGCTGCACATGCTGGTGGGCACGCTGGCGCCGGTGGAATCCTCGCCGACCTTCGGCCGCGTCATGGCGGCGCTGGCGAACGACCCGGTGCCGAACCTGCTAATCGCCGCGGTGGTGGCCTGGGCCGCGCATTCCTCCATCGCCGGCGTGCTGTTCGTCGCGACGCTGGCGGGCAGCGGCGTGCTGGGGCCGGAGGCGGCAATGGCGATGGTCGCCGGCGCCAATCTCGGCAGCGCGGTCAATCCGCTGCTGCAGGGCGGCGGGCGGTCTGGCGACCGTGCGCGTCTGCGGCTGCCCGTGGGCAACCTGGTCAACCGCGTCGTTGGCTGCCTGCTGGTTATGGCGCTGCTGCCTACTATGACGGGCTGGATGATGGCGTTGGACGACGCGCCGGTTCGCTACGTCGCCAACGCGCATCTCGGCTTCAACGTCGTGATGAGCGCAATCTTCCTGCCCCTGCTGCGCCCGCTGGCCTGGTTGCTGGAGCGCGCGCTGCCCGACCGGCCCGAGCTGGACGAGGCTGCGCCGCGCTACCTCGACGCCGCTGCGACCGACATGCCCTCCGTTGCGATCGCGAATGCGCAGCGCGAGGTGCTGCGCATCGCGGACATGCTGGAACGCATGCTCGACATCTCCTCGCGCAGCTTCGAGGATGCCGGCCGCGACGCGCCGAAGCAGCTTGCGGAGATGGACGACCTGGTGGACCGGCTGCATCGCGCGGTGCTGGCCTTCCTGGCGGCGATCCCTTCGGACCAGCTCTCCGACCACGACGCGCAGCGCCTGTCGGAGATCCAGTCCTTCGCCATCGCGCTGGAGCACGCCGCGGACGTGCTGACCCGCGACGTGGCGCGGCATGCGACGAAGCGCGTGCGGCGCGGCGTGACGCTGGCCGCCGGTGACCGGCAGGACCTGGCCGCGCTGCACGACAGCCTGCGCGAGCAGCTTCGGCTCGCCGTCGCCGTCTTCATGATGGAGGACGCCGAGGCGGCGCGGCGCCTGGTGCAGAGCAAGGAACAGCTTCGCGCGACGGAGCGCGAGGCCGCGCGGCGTGCCGCGCAGGCCGCACCCCTGCCGCTCGGCGAACCCGGCGCCACGCCGGGCTTCGTGCTGGACGCGATCCGCGACCTGCGGCGCGTTGGCGGGCATCTCGCCGCCGTCGCGCATCCCCTGCTGGAACGGCGCGGCGAGCTGCTCTCGAGCCGGCTGGCGCCGGCGGGGAAGGGTTAGCTACTTCACCGCCTTCGCCAGCACCGCATCCACCAGCGTCGCCAGGTCCTTCGTCGCCAGCACGTCCTGGGTCAGTTCCAGGCCGCGATCCGCCGCCCAGTCCTGGCGCAGCGCGGTGGCCGGCGACTGCATGGGCTCGAGGCCCGCTTCCTCAATCGTCCGCACGACCTCGCGCACCTCCTCGGCGCGGCGGCGGCCATGAACCAGCGCGCGGCTCATCATGTAGCGCGCGAGCTGGGACCAGTCCGTGTCGATCGTGTCGGTCAGGCTCGCCAGCACCTGCTTCTCCACGCCGTAGCGGCGGGCGGTCAGCATGCCCTCGGTCAGCAGCGCCTCCATGCCCTTAATCAGGATGGACCGGCACATCTTCACCGACGACGCCCCGCCTACCTCGGCCGAGAACACCTCGACCGCCATGCCGAGGTCGCGCGCGATGGGTAGGAAGGCCTCGGCATGCGGGCCGCCCAGCAGCACGGGCGTGCGGATGCCCTTGGGCGGGATGGAGGCCATCACCGCGGCCTCGACATAGCGGCCGCCGGCGGCGGTGACGGCCTCCGCCGTCGCGCGCTTCGTCCCCGGCGAGACGGAGTTCACGTCCACGAACCACGGCGCGTGGCGCAGGCCGTCAGCGGCGGCCTTCGCGGCCTCCAGCGACGAACCCGCGGTGACGCTGTGGAACACCAGGTCGCATCGCGCGGCGAGATCCGGCGCCGATCCTACGACCACCACCTCCCGCTCCGCCGCGTGGCGCGACGCCTTGCTGCCGGCCGTCGCGAAGGCGATATCGAAGGCGGCGATGCTCGCATGCGCCGCCGCTTGCAGATCGCGCGCCAGGGTGCTGCCGACCTCGCCGAAGCCGATGAAGCCGATGCGCATGTCAGTCGCTCCAGTAGAGTCGCGTCGGGTTGTCCACCAGCACCTTGTGGCGAAGCGCCTCGTCCTCGATCGCTTCCGCCAGCAGGTCAACCAGGTCGCCGTCGTTCGGCATGTCGCCCGCGATGTTCGGATGCGGCCAGTCCGTGCCCCAGAGCAGCCGGTCCGGCGCCTGCGCCGCCAGGGCGCGGATGAAGGGCAGTGCGTCACGGAAGGGCGCCCCTGTGGAGGATATCCGCTCCGCGCCGCAGATCTTCACCCAGGCCAGCGGGTTGTTCATGAGTGCCTGCAGCTGCCTGAACGCCGGCTGGTCCACGCCGTCCTTCGCCTTCACCCGCGCCATGTGGTCGATGACAAACGGGATGGGGATCGCGGCGATCGTGTCCGCCATCGGCACGATGTCCTGCGCGTCGAGGTGCAGGACGACGTGCCAGCCCATTGGCTCGACCTGCGCTAGCACGCGCCGGAAGAATGCCATGTCCGGCATGCCGCCGAGGTGTTTCACGAAGTTGAAGCGCACGCCGCGGATGCCGCCGTCGTGCAGGCGCCGCAATTCCTGGTCGGTGACGCCGGGATCCACCACGCAGACCCCGCGCATGGTCCCGCCGGACCGCGCGATGCCGTCCAGCGTCACCGTCATGTCGCTGCCGTGGCAGGATGCGTGCACGATGACGGCGCGAGAGATGCCGAGGATGCCGTGCAGCTTCACTAGCGCCTCATAGGGCGCGTCAGGCGGCGTGTAGGCGCGGTCCAGCGAATACGGGAACACCGCGGCGGGGCCAAAGATGTGGCAGTGCGAATCGCAGGCGCCCGGCGGCGGCCGATACCGCGGGGTCTTTGTGTCGGGATCGGGCCCCTTGCAGGTCGGAATTGCGCGCGTGGTCATCCCTGTCGTTCAACCCCTGCCTTCTCGATCACCTCGGCCCAGCGCGCGGTGTCCGAGGTCAGAAGCTGCGCCGCCGCCTCGATGGTCCCGCCGCGCGGTTCGACGCCGACCTGGGTCAGCGCGTCCCGCAGTTCCGTCGTGCCCAACGCCTCGTTCACGGCGCGGTTGATCGCCGCGATGGCTTCCACCGGCGTGCCAGTGCGCGCGACCAGGCCGTTCCAGGACGCGACGTCGTAGTCCGGCACGCCCTGTTCCTGCAGCGTCGGCACGTTGGGCAGGTTTGCCGCGCGCTGCGCGGAGGTGACGGCCAGCACACGGATCGCGCCCGCCTGCACCTGGCCCCAGATCGGCCCGGTGATCTCGAAGGCCGCGTCCACGTCGCCGCGCAGCATCGCCGTCGTCAGTTGTGGCGTCGCGGGGAAGACCACCGTCTCCGCCCGGACATCCGCGCGGATCTTAAACAGCTCCGCCGAGAGGTTCTGCGTGCTGCCCACGCTGATCGAGCCGATGTTGAGCTTGCCCGGCTCTGCCTTCGCCCGCGCGACCAGCGCGCGGACGTCCTGGAAAGGCGAGTTCGGTGCGACGATCACCGCGATGGGGAAGGCGCCCATGGTGACGATCGGCGCGAAATCACGCAGCGGGTCGAAGGGCAGGTTGCGGAACAGGCTGCGGCTGATCGCGGTGCCGTTGGAAGACACGAGCAGCGTGTGCCCGTCCGCCGCCGCGCCCATCAGCTGCTGCCCCGCGACGATGCCGCCGGCGCCCGGCCGGTTGTCGATCACGACGGGCTGGCCGATCAGCGGCGCGATGCGGCCGCCGACCGCGCGCGCCGTCAGGTCCGCGACGCCGCCGGCCGCGAAGGGGCAGATCACGCGGATCGCCCGTTGGAAGACCTGGGCGCGCGCGCCCAGCGCGGGCAGGGCCAGCGCCGCGCCCAAGGCGACGCGGCGGGTGATCGGGGTCATGGTCGTCGTCTCCTCAATCCGCCTGGACATTGGCGCGGCGGATCAGCTCGCCCCAGCGCTGGCGCTCCGCCACGATCAGGTCGCGGAACCGCTCCGGCGTGCCGGGCGCGGGGTCGGCGCCTTCGGCTTCCAGCCGGGGACGCAGCCTGTCGCCGCGCAGGATGCGCGTGCTCTCCGCATTGATGCGGTCCACGATCGCACGCGGCGTGCCGGCCGGCGCGACCATTCCGTACCACTGCGTGGCGTCGAAGCCCGCCACGCCCTGCTCGGCGATCGTCGGGATCTCCGGCGCGCTCGACATGCGCTGCAGCGAAGAGACGCCAAGCGCCTTCAGCGTGCCCGCGCGCACCGGCGGCAGCGCCGGTGGGCCACCTGTCATGGTCAGGTCGATGCTGCCGGCGATCAGGTCCGTCATCATCGGCCCCGTGCCGCGATAGGGCACATGGGTCATGTCGATGCCGGTCGCGTCCATGAAGGCGACGGCGGCGATATGCGCGGCCGATCCGTTGCCGCCCGAGCCATAGGTCAGCGCGCCGGGCCGGCGCTTCGCCAGCGCGATGAACTCCTGCACATTGGCCGCCCCGACCTTGCGCGGATTGACCACCAGGATGTTCGGAACGATCGCCACCAGCACGATCGGCTGGAAGGACGTCACGGTGTCGAAGGAAAGGTTGCGGTAGAGCGAGGGGTTCACCGCCAGCGTGCCTATATGCCCCATCATCAGCGTGTAGCCATCGGGCGCGGCGCGGGCCACGACCTCCGACCCCAGCGTGCCGCCGGCGCCGCCGCGATTCTCCACGACGAAGGGCTGGCCGAGCGTGTCCTGCAGCTCGGCCGCCAGGGCGCGGGCCAGGATGTCGGTGGACCCGCCGGGTGTGAAGGGCACGATCACGCGCACCGGCCGGCTGGGCCAGCCATCCTGCGCCGCGGCGAGGCGCGGCGCAGCGAGCACCGTGCCGAGCAGCGCAAGCTGCCGTCGTCCCAGGGTCATGCCTGTCCTCCCGTTCTTCGTCGTCAGTCGATGCCGGCCGGCAAGCCGTCCCACACCTCATCCCGGCTCAGAGGCCGCGGCAGCAGTCCCTGTTCCACGCAATTCGCGACCGCGAGTTCGATCGCGGGCGTCAGTGCGGCGCGGCCGACGGGCAGGTCGGATCCTGCGACGGCCTCGCCGAACATCCGCACGATCGCGGCTACCGCCTCCGCGTACTTCGTCGCGACGTCGCGCGTGACGCAGACCAGGTGGTTCACCGGGACGAAGCCAAAGCGCGACAGGAAATCGCGCCCCGCCGCGGCGGGGTCGGGGAAGACGGTCGTCAGCGCGGGATCGTCCGGCAGGTCGTTGCCAAAGATCGCGGCGTCCACCTCGCCGGACTTCGCCATCGCCAGCAGCTCGGCGCCCTTCGGGGCGCGCTCCGTCCATGGCGGATCCTGGCATTCCAGGACATGCGCGCCTTCGAAGGTGATCCAGCGCACGCTGTCCGACGCCACGCCCTGCAGGCCAGAAAGGCTGCCGCGCAGCCACATCGCCGTGGTCTGGCTGTAGGACCGCACGCCGACGCGCCGGCCCACCAGGTCCCTCGGCCCTTTCACGGGACCGTTCACACGGCACAACAGCGCCGCTTCCTGGAAGCGCGCGGCGAGCGTGACGGGGAGCAGCACCAGCGGCTTGCCATGGGCCTTGGCGATCAGGAAGGTCGCGATCGCCATCTCGCTGACGTCGTAGCGCTGTTCGCGGACCATTGGCGCAAAGGCGCGGTTCGGCACGGGCAGGTCGGCGAAGTCCAGCGCGACCGCATCCGACGCAATCGCGCCATCCAGCAGCGCCGCGGTGTGGGGGTACCGGCCGATCGCCGCCGTCAGGCGCAGCGTCACGCGCCGACCTCGCGGAAGAAGCGGTCCACGATGGCGTTGAACTCCGCCGCGCGCTCGAAATGGCCGGAATGGCCGGCCTTCGGCAGCATCACGGACCGCGCGCCGGGAATGGCGGCGGCCATCGGCGCACCCGGCAGGTCGAGAATGATGTCCTCCTCGCCCGGCAGGAAGAGCACGGGCGTCCTCGCCGAGGCGAACTCCGCGGGGTTGCGCGTGCGCAGCGCCCACAGCTTCGCGCGCATGGCTTCTCGATCCAGCCCCTGGGTCAGGCCGGCGATGTGGTTGTAGAGGTGGTGCAGCGCGGGCTGCTCCTGCGCCATGCGCTTGCCGGCCGCAGGGTTGATGCCGCGCGCCAGCAGCGCGGCGCGGCGCGTCTCGTGGTCGTTGGACGGGTGGGCGCCGGTCAGCTGGCGCGGATCGAGCGTGCCGGTCGTCGCGGCCAGCACCAGCGCCTTCACGCGGCCCGGCCGCATCAGTGCGTATTCGACGCCGGACCAGCCGCCCATGGACTGGGCGACGAAGCGGATGTCGCCGAGCTGCAGCCCATCCACCAGCGCCGCCACGTCGTCGGCGAAGAGCGTGGGGTCCGGCCCGTCCGCCGGCGCGGTGGAGGGGAAGAAGCCGCGATGGGAATAGGCGACGCAGGTGTAGCGGGTGGCGAAATGAGCGACCTGTTGCCACCAGGACATCAGCCCGCCGCCGAGCCCATGCGCGAAGACGATGACGGGGCCTTCGCCCGTGATCTCATAGGCGATGCGGCAGTCCGGGCGTTCGATGAAGCCTGCGCTGCGGCGGGGCGCCCGGTAGCTCATGCCAGCTGGTCCACGACATGCGGAAAGACCGCCTGGTAGCCCTCGCCGTACCTGATGGCCTTCTCGGAATTGCGCGCGGCCTGCGCGCCGCGCTGTAGCGCCACGCGGGTGTAGTACTCCCACAAATGCTCCTGGCCGGCCATGCACTCTATCGCTGCGCGCTTCTTCTCCCACACCGCATCGATACCGAGCAGCACGTCGGGTTTCCAGTTGCACTGCTCGGGCTGGTGCGGCTCGAACAGGAAGAAGGGCGGCGCGCCAAGCACCTTCTGGTGGGGGTTGTGGCCATGCGCCTGCGCCGTGATGCGCGCATTCTGCGCCCAGGCCGTCACTGACGGGTGGTCGTGGTTGTAGATGTCCTCCTTCGAATGGCTGAGGACGAACTTCGGGTGGATCGCGCGGTAGACGTCCACCAGGCGGAAGAAGGCCTCCTGCGTCAGGCCAATGGGATAATCGCCGAGGTCCCAGAACTGGATGTCATGCACGCCGAGAACCTGGGCGGCCTGCTTCGCTTCCTTCTCGCGTTCGGCCTTCACGCGCTCCAGCGTCATGCCCGGCAGCTTCCAGAGCTTGGCGCTCTCGCCCCGCTCGCCGTAGGACAGGCAGATGACGGTCACTTCCCATCCGCGCGAGGCGTGCAGCGCGATGGCGCCGCCGGCCCGCCAGACGAAATCGGCGGAATGGGCGCTGACGACGAGGGCGGTGTCGGGCATGGGGCTGGCTCCTCACTTCTGCGGATCGGTCTCACGCTGCCGGCCTGAAGCGGGCCGCCCGCGATCCGATCCGATGGCGGCGGGCACGCTCCGCCCTGTCGTCCTGGCCGCCGGGTTCTAGGCCGAGGGCGGTCCGCGTGTCCTATCGCATCTTCCGGCGGAGCTATCAGCCCCCGGCATAGCCGCCAAGACCGTCAGGGCAGGCGCTTCGCCATGAAGACCCGGTCGAAGCCGTCCTCCGTCCGGCGGGCGGTTTCGACGAAGCCGAGCCGGGCATAGAGGGCGATGTTGGATTCCATGCGCTGGTGGGTGAGCAGCCGGATCTCGGCCAGGCCGCGCCGGCGCGCCTCCGCCTCGGCGAAGTCCAGCAGCGCGCGGCCGAGTCCCTGGCCCTTCCAGGCAGGATCCACCGCGACATTGTCGAGCCAGAGATGGCCGGGCCCGTCCTGCAGCACGACGGCCCCGGCGATCACGCCTCCGCTCTCGAGCACGAAGGCCTCGCCGGCGGCCACGTGCGCGGCATAGTCGTCGTCCATCGGCGCGGGGCGGCGCCCGATCACGGCGAGCCAGGGCGCATAGGCCCGCTGCACCAGAGCGGCGACGGCCTCGGCCTCAGCCGCAACGGCGCGGCGGATCGCGCCTGTCAGGGCGCGCTCTCCGCGAGCCAGGCCATCGCCGCGTCCACGCCGCCAGGCGTGTGCGGCACGCCTTCCAGCCGCAGCCCGATCTCGGTCGCGGCCAGCGTGCCGAGGATCATCGGCTCGTTCAGGTCGCCGAGGTGGCCGATGCGGAATACCTTCCCGCCGAGCCGCCCGAGGCCGCCGCCCAGCGCGACGTTCATGGTGGCCACGCGGCGCCGGAGCTTCTCCGCATCGAAGCCCTCCGGCACCAGGATCGAGGTCACGGAATCCGAGACGCGTTCGGGCGAGAGGCAGAAAAGCTGCGGGCCATTGTTGCCGGACCAGTGCCGCACGCAGCGGCGCACCGCCTCGGCCAGGCGCGCGTGGCGCGCGATGACGTCGTCGAGCCCCTCTTCCTCGATCAGGCGGAGCGCTTCCTGCAGGCCGTAGAAGAGCGCGATCGGGACCGTGCCGATGAAGGATCGGTGGCGGCGCTGCAGCATGGTGGTCCAGCCGAAATAGTGCTTCGGCAGCCTGGACTTCGCATGTGCGGCCAGGCCCTTTTCCGACACCGCGGTGAAGCTGAAGCCGACGGGCAGCATCAGGCCCTTCTGGCTGCCGCCGACCGCGGCATCCACGCCCCATTCATCGTGCCGGTAGTCCAGCGAGCCCAGCGAGGAGATCGTGTCCACCAGGAACAGCGCGGGATGCCCGGTCTCGTCCAGCAGCGCGCGGATGCGCGGCAGGTCGAGCGTCATGCCGGTGGAGGTCTCGTTGTGCACGGCGCAAACCGCCTTGACGGCATGCGCGGCATCGTCGGCCAGCGCGGCGCGCAGCGCGCCGTAGTCCGCGCCGCGGCGCCAATCGGCCGCCAGCGTCTGCACCTCGATCCCGAGATCGGCCGCCATCTTCCCCCAGCTTTCGGAGAAGTGCCCGGTCTCGATCACCAGGATGCGGTCGCCCGGCGACAGCAGGTTGGTCAGCGTCGCTTCCCAGGCCGCATGCCCCGAGCCCGTGTACATGAAGAGATGCTGCTTCGTGCGCAGCACGCGCTTCAGACCATCGATGCAGGCGTCGTAGACCGCAAGGAAGTCCGGCCCGTTGAAGTCCACGGTGTGGTGGGTAACGGCGTGCTGGATGCTGTCCGGGATGTTGGTCGGGCCCGGATTGGCGAAGAAATGGCGGCCACGCGGCTTCATCGGGAGAATCCTGGACGTTTCGTCTGTTCTCTCATCAAGCGCCAAGTCAGTCCACCTTCACGTTGGCGGCCTGCACGACGCGGCGCCACTTCTCGGTCTCGCTCACGATGAAGGCCGTGAAAGCGCGGTGACCCAGGAAGGTCGGCGTGAAGGCCTGGTCGGCCAGACGCGCCCGAAAGTCCGGCTGGTCCAGCACCTTCGCGACTTCCTGCTCGATGCGGGTCACGATCGGCTCGGGCAGGCCGCGGGGGCCGAGCAGGCTGATCCAGCCCACGGATTCATAGCCCGCCACACCCTGTTCAGCGATCGTCGGCACATCGGGGAAGAAGGGGGAGCGCTGGGCGGAGGTGACGCCGATCGCGCGCACGCGGCCCTGCCGCACGACCTCCGTCACCGCGGCCAGCGTGTCCGACATTAGCGGCACCTGGCCCGCGATCAGGTCGGCCAGCGCAGGGCCCGATCCGCGATAGGGCACATGCGTCAGCTGCGTGCCCGTCATCGTCGCGAAGAGCTCCATGTTCAGGTGCTGCGTCGTGCCATTGCCGGAGGAGGCGTAGAAGATCCCGCCAGGATTCGCCTTGGCGCGCGCGACAAGGTCCTGGATGGACCGAACGGGGAAGTCGTTGTTCACGACGAAAAGCTGCGGGACGGAAGCGATCAGGCAGATCGGCGTGAGGTCGCGCGTGGAATCGTAGCCGAGGCGCGGAAACAGGCTCGGCGCGATGGTGGTCGGGCCGCTGCCGCCCATGACGATCGTGCTGCCGTCGGCGGGCTGCGTGACCGTGTACTCCATGCCCACCGTGCCGCCGGCGCCGGCGCGGTTCTCCACCACGACGGGCTGGCCGAGCAGCGGCTGCAGGCGCTCCGCCAGCAGGCGCATCAGGATGTCGCTGCCCTGGCCCGGCGGGAAGGGCATGACGATGCGCAAGGGCCGCGTGGGCGTCCAGCCTTGCGCCAGCGCAGGCAGCGCGAGCGTCGAAAGCCCCGCGGCCAGGATCGTGCGGCGTGAGGTCATCGCATCGGGCTCCAGCTCTGCTCCAGCAGCCGCAGCCAGTTGCCGCCGAGCAGCTTGAGGATCGTCTCGTCCGCCCACCCCCGCCGTATCATCGCGGCGGTGATGTTCGGGATGTCGTGGATGCGCTGGATGCCGCGCGGCTTGCTGATCTTCGCCGTCGCGAATTCCGTCAGGCTGCGGGCGTAGCCTTTGTCGCGGCTGGCATAGACCTGATACGGACCGGGCCGCGCGTGATCCAGGCTGAAGTCGCATCCGAGCCCGACATGGTCCTCGCCCACCAGCGCGATCACATGCGCAATGGCGTCGAGATAGTCCTCCACGCTTGCGTCGTTGCCCGCCCGCAGCCCCGGGGCAAAAAGGCTGATGCCGATGATGCCGCCGCGATCCGCGCAGGCCCTGAGCAGCGCGTCGGTCTTGTTGCGCGGCACGTCGTGCAGCGCGCGCGGCAGGACGTGGGAGATGCACACCGGCCGCCTCGACCAGGCGACGACGTCGAAGCTCGTCTTCTCCCCGACATGCGACAGGTCGACCAGGACGCCGACGCGATTCATCTCGTGCACGACCTCGCGCCCGAAGCCGGTCAGGCCGGAATCCGTCAGTTCGAGGTAGCCCGCGCCCGAATAGTTCTGCGTGTTGTAGGTCAGCTGCATGATGTTCACGCCGAGCTCCTTGAAGAGCCCGATGTCTTGCAGCCGGTCCTCGATCGGCGAGGTGTTCTGCCAGCCGATGCTGATCCCCGTGCGGCCTTCCGCCTTGGCGGCGTGGATGTCGGCTACCGTCTTCACGGGTCGCAGCAGGTCCTCGTTCTCCTCCAGCATCCGCTTCCACTGCGCGACGTTGTCGAGGCCCCCGCGCAAATCCTCCCACAGCACCGAGGCGCAGTTGACCGCGGTGACGCCGCCGGCGCGCATCTCTTCAAAGATCTTGCGGCTCCAGTTGCAGGTACTGAGGCCGTCGAAGACCACCGCGCGCGCATGCAGCACGGCGGCGCGTGCCATGATCGCGGGGTCCTCATGCGCCAGCATCATGCGGCCGCCTTCGCCAGCGCGCGGTCCACGAAATCCAGCCGGTCCTGGCCCCAGAACAGCTCGTCCTTCACGACGTAGGTCGGCGTCCCGAAGATGCCGCGCCGCTCGGCCTCCGCCAGGTTCGCGTGCCACTGCGCGACGTGCCGCGGCAGGGCGGGGTCGCGCACCAGCGCGGCGCCCTCCTCGCCGACCGTGGCGCGGGCGAGTTCCTTTAGCGTCTCGACATCCGCGATGTCGCGTTCCTCTGCCCAGAGCGCGCGCTGCACGGCGAAGGTATAGGCCTGCGCATCCAGCCCGGCTTCCTGTACGGCGATGACGGATTGCGCCGCCGTCTCGATCGTGCGGCAGGGGTAGAAGCGCGGCGTGAGATTCAAGGGCATGCCGAGATGCTCGCGCCAGCGCGCGAGTTCCAGCGCGTGGTAGTGCTGCCGCGGTTGCGCGCGCGTCCGCAGCGGGATGCCGCCATTGGCCTCGATCACGCGGATCGGGCGCAACACGACGCGTGCGCCGTGCCTCGCCGCGATCTCCCGCACGCGCGGCGCGCCGAAATAGGCCCATGGCGAGGAGATCCCGTAGAACACCAGAAGCTCAGGCGGCTGCGTCATTGTCCAATCCTATGGGCCCCTCCCAGGGCCTCCATTCGTCGCCGAGCAGTTCGGGCGTCGCATAGGCGTCGAAGGCCGCCGCGATCTTCGCGCGGTCCTCGACGAAGAGGCTGCGCGCCATCGCTTCCGCCAGGCGACGTGGGCCGTCGCTGACCGAGGGGATGCCGCTGGTCAGCTTGCCGTGCGACAGCACCGCGGGAAAGGTGAAGCAGGCGAGACGCTCCAGGCCAGGGCACGCCCCCGGCGTCCGCTGCTGGAACTCGAAGCCCGCGCCGAGATCGGGCGAGGCCGCGAGGCCCGGATCCTCCTCGCCCGGCGGCGGCGTGTAGCTGTCTGCCCATGTCCTGATGTGCGGCGCGATCAGCGCGAGCTCGGGCCGCGTCTCCGGCGCAATGGCGAAGCCGGTGGCGAGGATCAGGAAGTCGAACCGATCCACGCTTCGCGGTGTCGTCACGCGCAGCGCGCCGGCTTCCTCCCGCGCGTCCAGAATCGGGCTCGAGAAATGGAAGCGCGCATTGGTGTACCGCGACACCCGCAGCACGGATTGCCGCGGCGCCGGCAGTTGCGCGGCATTCGCGATGCGGAAGAAGCGCCACTTGTCCTCTTGCGGCAGCGCCATGAAGCCATGCGCCATGCCCTTGCTGCCGATGCCGGTGAACTTGTCGACGCGCGGCATCTCCACGCGGCGGATCAGCAGGTCGACGGACGCCGCGCCCGCTTCCAGCGCGCAGGCCGCGTTGTCCATCGCGGAGGCGCCTGCACCGATGACTGCGACGCGCTTGCCGCGCAGCGCGTCCATGTCGATGGGCTCGGACGAATGCGCCCAGAAGCGGCGCGGCAGGCGCGCGACCACTTCGGGAACCGCGGGCCCGCCCAACCCGTCGATGCCGGTCGCGAGGATCACGCGACGCGCGCGAAAGGTGCCATGCGCAGCGGTCTCGACCTCGACTGGCGCGTCGCCGCACGGCCGGATCAGCGTGACCTCCACGCCGTTCGTCACGGGCAGGTCCAGCACGCGGCGATACCAGACCATGTAGTCCATCCACATCGCGCGCGGGATGCGCTCCATCGCGTCCCATTCGGCGCGGCCGAACTGCGCCTCGAACCAGGCGCGAAACGTCAGCGAGGGCACACCGAGCGCCGGCCCCGCGACCTCCTTCGCGGTGCGCAGCGTGCGCATGCGCGCGGTGGTGACCCATGGTCCCTCGGTGCCGGCCGGCGCGCGGTCGAGGATGGCGAGGCGCGTGATGCCGAGGAAGCGCGCCGCGGCCGCCGCGACGAGGCCGTTGAGGCCGGCGCCGATCACGAGGACGTCGTGGACGCCGGGCTCGCCTTCGGGGACCCAGGGTTTCGGCGGAAGGTTGAGGAGGAGGAGATCGTTGCGGAGCCTCGCCTCCAGCGCGGGGAGGCCGATGGCGTCCTCGGGCGGGGCGGGGGGCGTCATGAGGGGTAGGCTAGGCGCGGTGCTGCGGTGCGGGAAGGGGCCGTGGGTGAGGGCCCCCCCTCCCTGCCTCCCCCGCAACCGCGGGGGAGGAGAAGCAGGGAGAGCGGGGTCGCTAGACCGCCGTGCCGCCGATGGTCAGGCCGGTCATCTTCAGCGTCGGCTGGCCGACCCCGACCGGCACGCCCTGGCCCTGCTTGCCGCAGGTGCCGATGCCGGGGTCGAGGCCCATGTCATTGCCGACCATCGCGACCTTGGTCAGCGCGTCCGGTCCGTTGCCGATCAGCGTCGCCCCCTTCACCGCCGCGCCGAGCTTGCCGTCCTCGATCAGGTAGGCCTCGGAGGCGCTGAACACGAATTTTCCCGAGACGATGTCCACCTGGCCGCCCCCGAAATTCACGGCGTAGATGCCGCGCTTCACGCTGGAGATGACCTCCTTCGGGTCATGCGCGCCGCCCAGCATCACGGTGTTGGTCATGCGCGGCATGGGGATATGCGCGTGGCTCTGCCGGCGGCCGTTGCCGGTCGGCGCGACGCCCATCAGCCGCGCATTCTGCCGGTCCTGCAGGTAGCCCACCAGGATGCCGTCCTCGATCAGCGTGGTGCGGCCTGAGGGCGTGCCCTCGTCGTCCACGGTCAGAGATCCGCGGCGGTCCGGAATGGTGCCGTCATCCACCACCGTCACGCCGGGGGCGGCGATGCGCTGGCCGAGCAGGCCGGAAAACGCGCTGGTCTTCTTGCGGTTGAAGTCGCCCTCCAGCCCGTGGCCGATCGCCTCGTGCAGCAGGATCCCCGGCCAGCCCGGGCCGAGCACGACCTCCATCTCGCCCGCCGGCGCCGGCACGCTGTCGAGGTTCACCACGGCCTGGCGCAGCGCCTCGTCCACCGCGGCCTTCCAGCTCGCCTCGTTCAGCACGCGGTCATAGGCGAAGCGCCCGCCGGTGCCGAAGCTCCCGGTCTCGCGGCGGCCGTTCGATTCCACCACGACCGAGACGTTCATCCGCACCAGCGGCCGCAGGTCGCCGACGCGCCGGCCGTCGGGGCGCAGGATCTGCACGGCCTGCCATTCGCCGGTGATGGACGCCATCACCTGCTTCACGCGGCTGTCCTTCGCGCGGGCATAGGCGTCGATCTCCTGCAGCAGCGCGGTCTTGGCCGCGAAATCCATCTGCGAAAGCGGGTTCAGCTCGGAATAGAGCTGCAGGTTGGTCGCGCGCGGCGCGACGTCGAGCGTGCCGGAATGGCCGGCCGCGACCGCCTTCACCGTCTCCGCCGCGCGCGCCAGCGCGGCCTCGCTGATCTCCGCGGCATGAGCATAGCCCGCGGCCTCGCCGGCCACACTGCGCAGGCCGAAGCCGCGCGTGGCGTCGAAGCTGGCGGAACGGATGCGCCCGTCCTCCAGGCTGATCGCCTCGCTCTCGCGATGTTCCAGGAACAGCTCGCCATCCTCCCCGCCCGCGGTCGCCTGGGCGACCAGGCGCTCGGCCGCGTCGCGGTCGAGGGAGGAGAAGAACAGCGTGTCGGTGGCGGCCAGCGCGTCGGTCATGAAAGTCCCCGGATGGAAGTCAGGCAGGCAGCGGGCCCGCCATCGCCGGCGCGGCCTTAAGCAGCACAGATGGGAAGCGCAGCAGCGCCACGGTACCCGGACCCTGCGCATCCTCCAGCGTCAGTGTTCCCCCCAACGCGGTCGTGAGCGCGCGCGCTAGGTGCAGGCCGAGACCCGATCCCTGGAAGCGCCGGGACAGCGCATTGTCCACCTGGGTGAAGGGCTCGAAGACGCGCTCGCGCAGTTCGGGCGCGATGCCGATGCCGGTGTCGGCGACGCGGATCGAAAGCCCCGCCGCGTCGGCCTCGGCCGAGACGGTGATGCAGCCGCCATCGGGGGTGAACTTCAGGGCGTTGGACAGCAGCTTGTCCAACACCTGGCGCAGCCGCAGCGGATCGCCGCGCAGCTGCGGCAGCGACGCCGGGATGGTGGTGGACAGCGCCAGGCCGCGCGCCGCCGCCGTGGCCTCCACCGCGGCCACGGCCTCGCGCAGCACCGCGTCGGCCACGAAGGGCTCGCGCGCGGTCTGCAGGGCGCCGGTCTGGCTGCGCGCGACGTCCAGGATGTCGTCGACGAGCTGCAGGAGGTGCCGCCCCGCCTCGTTCACCGCGGCCGCGTAATCAGCGACGCGGGTGCGGTCCTGTTCCGTCGCGATCGCCTCGGAGAAGCCGATTACGGCCGCCAGCGGCGTGCGGAGCTCGTGGCTCATCGTGGCGAGGAAGCGCGACTTCGCCTCCGACGCGGCCTCCGCCGCGGCGCGCGCGCGCTCCAGCTCGGCGCGGATCGCGCGGTCCTCTGTGACGTCGCTGTAGGTGATGACGAAGCCGCCATCGGGCGAGGGCTCGGACACGATATCAACCTGTCGCCCGTCCGGCCGCACGCGGCTGTAGTGCTGCGTGCGCGTACGGTCGCTGGCCTTCAGCCACGTCGCCATGTCGGTCGTCATCTCGCCGCGGGCGACCTGCTCGTCGAGTAGGTCGTCGATCAGCCGGCCCGGCGCCAGCTCCTCCAGCGGGACGCCGGTCAGCTCGGCAGTCTTGGCGTTGCGCGCCTGCACGCGCCGGTCCGGCCCATAGAGGATGATGCCGTGGCGCATCGTCGCCAGCATCGCATCCTGCATGGCGGCGCGGCGGCGCAGCTCGGCCTCGGCCTGATGGAGCGCGGTGACGTCGCTGTAGGTCACCACGAAGCCGCCATCCGGCGTCGGGTCCGACAGGATCTCCACGATCCGTCCGTCCGGCAGGTCGCGCTCGTAGCGCTGCTGGCGGCGCCGATCGAGCGCGAGCGCCTGCTCACGCTGCGCCGGCGTCAGCGCGCCATGCGCGACCTGCAGCTCCACCAGCTCGGTGAAGGAGCGGCCCTGGCTGATCAGCGTCTCCGGGACGCCGGTCAGGTCGCTGGTGCGGCTGTTCGCCGCGATCAGCCTTTCGTCGGGGCCGAACAGCGCGATTCCGTGGCGGATGGCGGCGAAGCTCGTCTCCAGCTCGACCGCACGCCGACGTAGCGCTTCCTCCGCGCGGAACAGCGCGGAGACGTCGGAGATGATCACGACATGGCCGCCATCGGGCAGCCGGGCGGAGCGGCTGGTGAGCGCCTGTCCGTCGGGGCGGATGCGCGTGATCGGCTCGGCGCCGACGGGGTCCGGGGCCAGGCGCCGGGCGAGCAGCGCCGCCGCTTCCTGTTCCAACATCTCGCCCGCGGCGACGCGTCGCGCCATCACCTCGTGGACGGTCTCGCCAGGGCGCACGGCAGCGTCGCCCAGGATGCGGCCATAGGCAGCATTGGCCAGCCGCGCACGGCGGTCGGGGCCATAGACCACCACGCCGTCCGGCAGCGATTCCAGGACGGAATCCAGGACCTCCGCCCGTTCCCGCGCCGCCTGCTCGGCACGGTGCAGAGCGGTCACGTCGGTGATGACGGAGACGAGGCCCCCATCGGGCAGCGGTGCGACTCGCACGGCGATGACGGTGCCGTTCGGCCGCTGGCGCACCACCTCCTCCGTCCCGCCGCCGCGCAGGGCGCGCTGCGCGGATGGCTCATAGGGACTGCCATACTCGCCCGCGGCGGCGCGGCGTGCGGTCAGCTCGTCGAGGTGGTCGCCGATGGCCGCCGGCGCGCCCTCCATGATCCGCTGATAGGCCGCGTTGAACATCGTCACGCGACCGTCGGGGCCGAAGACGCAGATGCCGTGCGGCATGGCGGAGACGATGCCGTCCAGCAGTGCGGCGCGCTGCCGCGCCGCTTCCTCGGCGCGGTGCAGGGCGGTGATCTCCGTGAAGACCGAGATCATGCCGCCATCCGGCAGCCGCGCCACCTGGCTTTCGAGAACCGTGCCGTTCGGCCGCTTGCGCCGCACGGTCCCGGCCGCGGCCCCCGGGGCGAAGCGGGCGACGAAGCGCGCAGCGGTCTCCTCATCGTACTCGCCGTCGCGCAGGCGTCGCTCGACCACTTCCTCGAGGGTTTCGCCGATGCGCACCGCGCTACCCTCCATCAGCCGGCCATACGCCGCGTTGAAGCGCTGCGCGCGGCGGTCGGCGCCGAAGATGCACACGCCCCAGGGCAGCGCCTCCAGCACGCCGTCGAGCAGCGCGGCGCGGCGCGTCGCCTCGTCTTCCGCGCGCTTCAGGGCGGTGACGTCGTCCACCTCCACCACGAAGCCGCCATCGGGCAAGGGGTGGCTCTCGAAGCGCAGCACCTCGCCGCTCGGCCGCTCCCGCGTGCGGGTGGAGCGACGGCTGCGGTCGCGCTCCATCCGCTCCGCCATCTCGGCGGCCGCGTCGGCATTGAGAAACTGGCCGCGCGCCACCTGGGCCGCCAGCAGATCCTCGTGCGACATGCCCGGCCGCAGCGTGCCGAGCGGCAGGCCCGTCAACGTCTCGAAGGCGCCGTTCACCAGGCGGATGCGATGCTCGCTGTCATAGGCGACGATGCCGCCGCTGAGGTGCGACAGCACCGTCTCGGCCATGCGCGCGCGCGCCTGCGCCTCGGCCTCGGACTGCATGAGGCCGGTGACGTCGTGGACGGCGCTGACATAGCCGCCCCCCGGCAGCGGGACCGACACGACCTCGCGCACGGTCTGGCCGTCCGCCGAGCGCAGCCGGCGCAGCGCCGGCCGCGTGCGGTCGAGCGCCAGGGCAGCGGCGACATGTGCCTCTGGGTCGCCCGGCCCGAGCAGGCCGCGATAGGCGAGAAGACGATAGAATTCCTGCTGCGGCGTGCCGGGCGGCATGCCCCCGCACCCGGCCAGGCGCCACAAGGCCGGGTTGGCGAGCAGCAGGCGCTGGTCGGCATCCACGATCGCCACGCCGTGTGGCAGCGCCTCGATGGCAGCCAGCAGGGCGGCGTGTGAGGTCATTTGCGGATCGGCCGCAATGCGTGCAGCGCGACCAATGCGGCCGTCAGCACCAGCACGGCCGTGGCCTGGTGCAGCGTGCCGAGGCCGACCGGCACGACATGCACCAGCGTCGCGACGCCCAGTGCGTATTGCAGCGCGACCGCGGCGCCGAGCGCCATCACCGCGCGGCGCGCGGATCCCGGAGGCAGGCGCTTCAGGCCGGCCCAGACCGCCCCGCCGGCGACCAGCACGGCGAGCGTCGCAAGGAGACGATGGTTGAACTGCACGGCCGCGATATTTACAGCGAAATTCTTCCAGACCGGTGAAAGATCCAGATAGCCCTCCGGCACCAGCCGCCCGTCCATGAGTGGGAAGGTGTTCCAGGTGAAGCCGGCGCGGGTCCCTGCCACGAAGCCGCCGGCCAGCATGGCCGCGGCGACGCACCAGCAGGTCACAAGCACCATGCCCCTCACGGGCCGCGAGGACGGCGCCGCATCCGGCTCCGGCCGCAGCAGGCCGAGCGCGGTCCAGAGCAGCGCGCCATAGATCAGCAGCGCCAGCCCCAGATGGATCACCAGGCGATAGGGCGAGACGGCGGTCCGGTCGGCCTCGAAGCCGGAGGCGACCATGTACCACCCCACCGCGCCCTGCAGCCCGCCCAGCGCCAGCAGCCCGAGCAGCCGCGGCTTGCAGCCCGGGGGGATCCGCCCGCGGACCCAGAACCAGACGAGGCCCGCGACGAAGGCCAGCCCGATCAGCCGGCCCCAGAGCCGGTGGATCCACTCCAACCAGAAGATCTCCTTGAAGCCTTCCAGCCCGAAGCCGGCATTCACCAACTGGTACTGCGGGATGGTGCGATAGAGGTCATAAAGCCGGTTCCACTCGGCCTCGCTCATCGGAGGCAGGGCGCCCGACAGCGGCGCCCACTCCATGATGGAAAGGCCCGAGCCGGTCAGCCGCGTGGCGCCGCCGATGGCGACCATGGCCCAGACCATCCCCGCGACGCCGAGCAGCCACCAGGCGACGGCCCGCGCATCGCGGCGGGACGGGCGCTCGTCCTCCGGCAGGGTCAGGGTGCGGACGTCGAAAGGCATCATCCTATAATAGGCATCGGGGTCGGCGCTGCCACAGCCTCGCGTTCGGGGCTGGCCCGCTGGACGCGCGTGCGCCCCCCTGCTACCCCGCGCCGCATGGCCCCCGACCTTCCGCCGGGGCCGGACCGGCCAACCAGCGCCGACCCGGCGCCGCCGGCGACGATCCTGCCGGATACGCCGCTTCTCTCGGTGGTGATCCCGATGCGCAACGAGGGGCCGAACGTGATCCCCCTCATCGAGGAGATCGCCGCGGCGCTGGCGGGCACCGCGCATGAGGTGGTCTGCGTGGACGACGGCTCCTCCGACGACACCGGGGCGCGGCTGCTGCAGGCTGCCTCGCGCTTCCCCGTGGTGGCGCTGCGCCACGCGCGGTCCTGCGGGCAGTCCGCCGCGGTGGTCAGCGGGGTCCGCGCGGCGCGCGCCGAGTGGATCGCGACGCTGGACGGCGACGGGCAGAACGACCCCGCCGACATCCCGAAGCTCTGGTCCCGCGCGCGGGCCGAGGCGGGAGCGGTGCTGGTGGCGGGCCACCGGGTCAGCCGCAAGGACACCGCGGTAAAGCGGGTCACAAGCAGGATCGCCAACCGCATCCGTGCGCGGCTGCTGGGCGACGCGACGCCCGACACGGGCTGCGGGCTGAAGGTGTTTCGGCGCGCGCTTTTCCTGGATCTGCCCCGCTTCGACCACATGCACCGCTACCTGCCAGCGCTAGTGCTGCGGGCCGGCGGGCGGGTGGTGAGCGAGCCAGTGAACCACCGCCCGCGGGTGCGCGGCGCGTCCAACTACGGGACCCTGGACCGCCTGCTGGTCAGCGTCTCCGACCTGATGGGCGTGATGTGGCTGCAGCGGCGCTGGAAGCGGCCCGCTGCCGAGCGGCTGACGCCGCCGGCGACCGAGCGGCTGACCGCGCCGCCTCGGTAGGGACGGCGATGGCCGAGGATCCGCGCCGTCGCCGCCAGGCGCTGCTCAAGCTCCTGCTCATGGCGGGTGGGCTGCTCGCGGCCGGGGCGCTGCTGCGCGAGATGGGCGGCGTGCCCGGCACGGCCTGGGTGGACGGCACGATCCGCGACGAGGGCATCTGGGGCGAGACGGTCTTCGTCGCCGTCGGCGCCGCGCTGACCGCGGCCGGGGCGCCGCGGCAATCCATCGCCTTCCTCGGCGGCTATGCCTTCGGCACGGTGCTCGGGACGGTCTTCGCCCTGACGGCGCAGATGCTGGGCTGCGCGGCGGCCTATGCCTGGGCGCGGCTGGTCGGGCGGCGCTGGGCGGAGCGGCGGCTCGCCGGCCGCTTCGGACACCGGCTGCGCCCGCTCCGCGACGTGCTGGCGGGCAGCCCTTTCCAGGCGACGCTGGCGCTGCGGCTGCTGCCGGTCGGGAACAACCTCGCGCTCAACCTGCTGGCGGGGATGACGGCGCTGAAAGCGGTCCCGTTCCTCGCGGCCTCGCTGGTCGGCTACCTCCCGCAGACCGTCGTCTTCGCGCTGCTGGGCAAGGGCATCCGGGTGGAGGGGGCGTGGCAGCTCGGCCTAGGTGCCGTGCTGCTGGCGGTGTCCTTCGGCCTCGGCGTCTGGATGTGGCGGCGGCACCGCGCGGCGCGGGCGCTGGAGGGTGGCTAGCCGGCCGGCGCCCTGACCTCCGACGCGCCGAGCGGGCGCGCCGCCTCGATCAGCGTCGCATTCCCCAGCGTCACCTCCGCGATCGCCCGCAGCGCGTCGCGCGTGAAGAAGGCCTGGTGGCCGGTGACGAGGACATTCGGGAAGGTCAGCAGCCGCGCCAGCAGGTCGTCGCCCAGGATCTCGTTGGACAGGTCCTCGAAGAAGACGTCGGCCTCCTGCTCGTAGACGTCGATGGCGAGGCCGCCGAGCCGGCCGGTCTTCAGCGCCTCGATCGCGGCCTCGGCGTCGATCAGCCCGCCGCGGCTGGTGTTCACCAGGATCAGGCCGGGCTTGGCCAGGGCCAGGGTTTCCGCGCGGATGATGTGGTGCGTCTCCGGCGTCAGCGGGCAGTGCAGGGTGATGATGTCGGATTCCGCGGCGATGCGTTGCGGGTCGGCATAGGTGACGCCGAGCGCCAGAAGCTCGGGGTCAGGGCGGACGTCATGGGCCAGGACGCGGCAGCCGAAGCCCGCGGCCAGGGCGCGGGCGACGAGGGCGCCGATCTTGCCCGTGCCGATCACGCCGGCGGTGCGGCCATGCAGGTCGAAGCCCAGCAGGCCCTCGAGCGCGAAGTTGCCGTCGCGCGTGCGCTGGTAGGCCCGGTGGATGCCGCGCACCAGCGACAGCAGCAGGCCGATCGTGAACTCGGCGACGGCATGCGGGGAATAGGCGGGCACGCGCGCGACCGCGATGCCGAGCCGCTCCGCCTCCCGGAGGTCCACGTTGTTGAAGCCGGCGCAGCGCAGCAGCACGGTGCGCGTGCCGCCGGCATGCAGGGCCTGCAGCACCGGGGCGGAGACGACGTCGTTGACGAAGACGCAGATGGCCTGCGCGCCGGCCGCGAGCGGCGCGGTCTCCGGCGCCAGGCGCGGCTCTAGATAGGCGATGTCGTGCCCGTCATTGGCCGCCTCAAAGGACCGGCGGTCGTAGGGCTTGGTGCTGAACATCGCGATGCGCATGCCGGGTCCTTCCGCGTCGGCCAGGCCTCGGCGGCCCGCGGCCCCGGGCGTGCGCCTGGCTCAGTGCAGCCTGAACTCGCCCCCGGCATAGCGCAGCTCGGCCGGCTTGATGAGGGCGGCGGAGGCGACGCGGACGGAATGCAGCGGGGCTTCGATCTCGCGCTTCCAGAACTCCAGGAACCGGCCGAGCTCGGGGAAGCGTGGCGCCAGGTCGTGCTTCTGCCAGATGAAGCTCTGGAGGACGCCCGGGTGGTCGGGCATGTGGTAGAGCAGCTCCGCCGTGGTCAGCCGCCAGTCCGGCAGCAGGGGGAAGCGGGCGAGGGGTTGGAGGCTGCTGAGGTCCATGCGTGTTCCCGTCCAGTGGCGATCAGAGACGCGTGATGGTTCCCTTCACGTTCCCGTTCCGGCGAGGCGGACTCGCCCGAAGGGGTGGGAAGCATGCCATGACGCTTTGGGGACAACGCAAGAAAAACATTAGGGTTCAACGTGTTAGCACTCGCACTACTGGAGTGCTGCCGACGCTTGACGCCGGCGCGAGCCTGGCCTAGATCGCTGGCACTCCTCTGGGGGGAGTGCTAACGGGCGCCGGAATGGGCCCCTTGGCGGCGGCCCGACGGCCGGCGGATCGACGATCAGCCACCCGAAAGCCGCGTATCTCCGGAAGAGCTTGCCACTGTTTGGAAGCACAGGAGAGGTAACGCAATGAAGTTCCGTCCCCTGCACGACCGCGTTCTCGTTCGCCGCGTGACGGCCGAAGAGAAGACCGCGGGCGGCATCATCATCCCCGACACCGCCAAGGAAAAGCCGCAGGAAGGCGAAGTCATCGCCGTCGGCTCCGGCACGCTGAACGACAAGGGCGAGCTCCGCGCGCTCGACGTCAAGGCGGGCGATCGCATCCTGTTCGGCAAGTGGTCGGGCACCGAGGTGAAGCTCGATGGTGAGGAGCTCCTGATCATGAAGGAGTCCGACATCATGGGGATCCTCGACACCCCTTCCGTCGCCAAGGCGGCCTGAGGCCACTCCGCGAGGAGCGCGGGGGTAGGCCCCCGCATCTCAGGCTCGTCACCACCGACACACAGAATTAGGGAACGGAAAAATGGCTGCTAAGGACGTCAAGTTCGGCGCCGGCGCGCGTGAGCGCATGCTGCGCGGTGTCGACATTCTTGCTGATGCCGTGAAGGTCACGCTGGGCCCGAAGGGCCGCAACGTCGTGATCGACAAGAGCTTCGGTGCGCCGCGGATCACCAAGGACGGCGTGACCGTCGCCAAGGAGATCGAGCTGGCCGACAAGTTCGAGAACATGGGCGCCCAGATGGTGCGCGAAGTGGCCTCGAAGACCAACGACATCGCCGGCGACGGCACGACGACGGCGACCGTGCTCGCCCAGGCGATCGTGCGCGAGGGCGCGAAGTCGGTGGCCGCCGGCATGAACCCGATGGACCTCAAGCGCGGCGTGGACAAGGCCGTCGCCGAGGTCGTGAAGTACCTCGAGAGCAACACCAAGAAGATCACGACCTCCGCCGAGGTCGCCCAGGTCGGCACGCTGTCGGCGAACGGCGAGGCCGAGATCGGCGAGATGATCGCCAAGGCGATGGAGAAGGTCGGCAACGAGGGCGTCATCACGGTCGAGGAAGCCAAGAGCATCCAGACCGAGCTCGACGTCGTCGAGGGCATGCAGTTCGACCGCGGCTACGTCTCTCCGTACTTCATCACGAACGCGGAGAAGATGATTGCGGAGATGGACAACCCCTACATCCTGATCCACGAGAAGAAGCTGTCCGGCCTGCAGCCCATGCTGCCGCTGCTCGAGTCCGTCGTGCAGTCCGGCCGTCCGCTGGTGATCGTGGCCGAGGACGTCGAGGGTGAGGCTCTCGCGACGCTCGTCGTGAACAAGCTCCGCGGCGGCCTGAAGGTCGCGGCCGTGAAGGCGCCGGGCTTCGGCGATCGCCGCAAGGCGATGCTCGAGGACATCGCGATCCTCACGGGCGGCCAGGTGATCTCCGAGGATCTCGGCATCAAGCTCGAGAATGTGACCCTCAACATGCTGGGCAAGGCCAAGACCGTCCGCATCGAGAAGGAGAACACCACGATCGTCGACGGCGCCGGCGCCAAGGAAGAGATCCAGGGCCGCTGCGAGCAGATCAAGGCGCAGATCGAGGAGACCACCTCGGACTACGACCGCGAGAAGCTGCAGGAACGCCTGGCGAAGCTCGCCGGCGGCGTGGCGGTGATCCGCGTCGGCGGCTCCACCGAGGTCGAGGTGAAGGAGCGCAAGGACCGCGTCGACGACGCGCTGCATGCGACCCGCGCCGCGGTCGAGGAAGGCATCGTGCCGGGCGGCGGTGTCGCCCTGCTGCGCGCCTCCACCAAGCTCGGCCACCTCAAGGGCCTGAACAACGACGAGCAGGTCGGCATCGAGATCGTGCGCCGCGCCATCCAGACGCCGCTCAAGCAGATCGCCGAGAACGCCGGCAAGGACGGCGCGGTGGTCGCGGGCGAGATCCTGCGCAACGACGGCGCGTCCTTCGGCTACGACGCCCAGAAGGACGAGTACAAGGACCTCGTCGCCGCCGGCATCATCGACCCGACCAAGGTCGTGCGCACGGCGCTGCAGGATGCGGCCTCCGTCGCGTCGCTCCTGATCACCACCGAGGCGATGATCGCCGAGCGGCCCGAGAAGAAGGCCCCCGCCGGTGGTCCCCCGGGCGGCGACATGGGTGGCATGGACTTCTGATCCTTCCCGGGATCGGAGGCAGAAGGGGGCGGGCCGCGAGGCCCGCCCTTTTTCGTTCCCGACATGCCCGACCGGCACGGTTCCGCGACATTGACTGACAAACGCGTGACCTGCCGCTTGCGTCTTTGACTTCGCTTCCAGCGGGGACGCAGTGTCGCGGCAACCTCGCGTACCGGCTTGCCGTGCCTGTCGGGCGACCACCGCCCGCTTCGCTCCAGGTCTCCGCCGCGTGGTCCCCGTCCGGGCGATCGGCGTCCGGACCCAATCGGTTGAGGAGCCCGGGTCGCATGGCGATCGGCACCGTGAAGTGGTTCAATGCAACGAAGGGCTTCGGCTTCATCGTCCCCGAGGATGGCGGCAAGGACGTGTTCGTGCACATCACCGCCGTCCAGAAGGCCGGTTTCCAGGGCCTGAACGAAGGCCAGAAGCTCAGCTACGAAGTCGCCATGGAGCGCGGCAAGGCCGCCGCCACCAACCTCCGCCCGGTCTGATCGCGCGCCCTTCGGCGCACCCCACCGTCCTCCCCCGCCAGCGGGGGAGGGTCAGGGTGGGGGTGCTACGTCAGCGACTGACTCGCGCCGCTACCCCGCCCGCGTCGTCTGCACGAAGACCCGCCGCGCCCCGGCCTCCCGCAGCGCCTGTTCCGCCCGCGACCGCGTCCCGTCATCCGGCGCCTGCAGCCCGATCACCGGCCCCTCCGCCCGCGGCGGCTCCATCGCCCCAGTGCCGGCGGCATCGCCGGATTGCGGCGCCACCGCGTTCGCCACGGGCTCGCCGACCGCCGCGGTCGCGGCCCCAGCGGCGACCGCCGCCACCATCGCCGGCAAGGCCGCACCCCCCGTCGCGATCACCAGCCCCGCCGCCGCCATCGACGTCGCAGCCATTGCGGTGCCTACCTGCAGCTGCCGCTGGTTGCGGATATCGGCACCCTTGGGGTCGACGTCCGGCGCATCCACCTGGCCCTCGTTCGCCGCATGATCCGACGACACGCCGGTCTCGGCCGGCATCTCGTCGTGCCGCCGTGCCCCGGCCTCGCGCAGCCTGGCCAGCGCGGCGTCCTTCGCCGCCTCGTCCGCGAACTCGCCCCACACCACCGGCACCGCCAGCGGCGTCTCGTCCCGCTGGCCTGTCCATTGGCTGCTGTCCACCGTGATGGCCATCTCGACGCCCTCCGCTATGCTCGCGGGGTCAACGCCCGATGCGGCGGCCGTTTCCGTCAGGAGCTTCCGTGTTCGACCTCGCCGCCCTGGAAGACGCCGCACGGCTCGTCCACTCGGTCTTCCCGCCGACACCGCAATACGCCTGGCCGCTGCTGGCCGCCCGCACCGGCGCCGAGGTATGGGTCAAGCACGAGAACCACACGCCGACCGGCGCCTTCAAGGTGCGCGGCGGCCTCACCTATTTCGACGCGCTGAAGAAGGAAGGCCGGAACGTCCCAGGCGTGATCTCGGCGACCCGCGGCAACCACGGCCAGAGCCTCGCCTATGCCGGGGCGCGCGCCGGCATCCCCGTCACCATCGTCGTCCCGCGCGGCAACAGCACCGAGAAGAACGCCGCCATGCGCGAATTCGGCGCGCGGCTGATCGAGCACGGCGAGGATTTCGACGCCGCGCGGGAGGAGGCCCAGCGCCTGGCGCAGCGCGACGGCGTGGTCTTCGCCCCGTCCTATGCGAAGGAGCTCGTGCTGGGGGTCGCGACCTATGCGCTGGAACTGTTCCGCGCCGCGCCGAGGCTCGATGCCCTCTATGTCCCGATCGGGCTCGGCTCCGGCATCTGCGGCTGCATCATGGCGCGCGACCTGCTGGGCCTGGCGACCGAGATCATCGGCGTGCAGAGCACCGAGGCCGACGCCTACGCCCGCAGCGTCGCCGAAGGCCGCCTGGTGACGGTGCCGAGCGCCAACACGCGCGCCGACGGCATGGCGACGCGCATCCCCGACCCGGATGCGCTGGCCCTGATCACGAAGGGCGCGGCGCGCATCCTGACGGTGACGGACGACGAGGTCGCGGCGGCGATCCGCGCCTATTGGCAGGACACGCACAACCTGGCCGAGGGCGCGGGCGCCGCGCCGCTCGCCGCGCTGCTGCAGGAGGCGGGGCGGATGCGCGGCCGGCGCGTCGCCACCATCCTCTGCGGCGGCAACATCGATCTCGCGCTGTTCCGGTCCTGGGTGCTGGGCGCGTAAAGAACGCATGCCGCGCCAATCCGTTTGCCCCGCGCAGACGGGAGGCGCGCGGCGCATGAAGATCCACCACCTCGACCTGGGCCCGGCGCGGCCCCTCGGCGGGCGGCTGATGGACGGGGTCAGCCCTGGCCCTGTCGCGCGCCTGACCTGCCACTGCCTGCTAATTGAGACCAACGACCACGGCCTGGTGCTGGTGGACACCGGCTTCGGCCTGCGCGACGTCATGCGTCCGACGCCGCGCCTGCCCGGCTGGAACATCGCGCTGCTGCGCCCGCGGCTCGATCCCGACCGCACGGCGATCCGGCGCATCAAGGCGATGGGCTTCCAGCCGCAGGACGTCCGCCACATCGTCATGACGCATCTCGATTTCGACCACGCCGGCGGCCTGGTGGATTTCCCGCACGCCACCGTCCACCTGACCGCGGCCGAGGCCGAGGCCGCGACGGATCGCCGCAGCTGGCTCGACCGCGCGCGCTGGCGTCCCGCGCAGTGGGGCGACACGGCGCGCTGGCACACCGTCGAGACGCGGCTCGGCACGCGGGGATCGGGCAGCGGCGAGACCTTCTTCGGCCTGCGCAACGTGCGTGAGATCCAGGGCCTGCCGGACGACATCCTCTTCGTGCCGCTGCCCGGCCACACGCCCGGCCATGCCGGCGTCGCGGTGAAGGGTCCCCGCGGCTGGCTGCTGCATGCCGGCGACACCTATTTCAACCGCGCCGAGGCGCATGGCGCGGGCTTCGCGCCGCCCCTGCTCGCGGCCTATGAGCGGATGATGGCCGCCGACGCGCCAATGCAACGCGACAGCCTGCTGCGCCTTCGCGCCATGCTGCGTGCCCCGGATGCCGACGTCGCGGTCTTCTGCACCCACGACCCCGTGGAGTTCGCCGCCATGGCCGCCTGGAGCGAAAGCGACTACGCGCCGCTCACCGCGCAGCGCCTCGCGGCCTGACGTCTTCACCTCCCCTCCCCCGCTGTTGCGGGGGAGGGTTGGGAGGGGGCACTCTTGCGCACCAACAAGGCCGCGCCGAGAACCCATGCCCCAGCTCATCACCAAGGGCCACCGCCAGCTCGTGGACGAGGCGAACGCTCTTGTCGAGGAGATCGACATCGATGAGGCGAAGTCGCTCTATGCGCGCGACGACGTCGTCTTCGTGGACATCCGCGACATCCGAGAACTCGAGCGCGAGGGCCGCGTCCCCGGCGCCTTCCACTGCCCGCGCGGCATGCTGGAATTCTGGATCGACCCGGCCAGCCCCTACGCCAAGCCGACATTCCAGCAGGACAAGCATTTCGTCTTCTTCTGCGCCGGCGGCCTGCGCAGCGCGCTCGCCGCGCGTGCCGCCCAGGAGATGGGCCTGAAGCCCGTCTCCCACATCAAGGGCGGCTACGGCGCCTGGCGCGCCGCGGGCGGCGCGACGGAGCCGCTGCCGCCGAAGAAGCCGAGCGCCTGATGAAGATCCCCGCTCTTCCGTTCACCGTCACGGACTGGTCGGCCGTCGAGCCCACGACGCATCCCGGCGAGACTGGCCAGGCGCTGTGGCGCAGGCTCGACGTCGGAGACATCCGCGTGCGCCTGGTCGAGTATTCGCCGGGCTACCTCGCCGACCATTGGTGCGACCGCGGCCACGTCCTGTTCGTCGTGGCGGGCGAGCTGCACACGGAACTGCGCGACGGCCGCCGCTTCGTCCTCAAGCCCGGCATGAGCTACCAGGTCTCGGATTTCGGCGATGCGGCGCACCG
This sequence comes from Falsiroseomonas sp. HW251, assembly GCF_050563545.1. Lineage (NCBI taxonomy): Bacteria > Pseudomonadati > Pseudomonadota > Alphaproteobacteria > Acetobacterales > Roseomonadaceae > Falsiroseomonas > Falsiroseomonas sp. HW251. The sequence continues at coordinate 87,675 of NZ_JBNXUM010000013.1, read as the reverse complement.
CTCCTCCACGCCGAATGGCGCGACGCTCTTCATCGTGGACTGACCCAGCAGCGCCGCGCGCTCGCGCCGGAACAGCGCGGCCAGCGCCTCGGCCAATGCGCGCACCGGGCGGCTCGCCGCGAGGTCCTCGTGGATCACCAGGAAGGCGTCCTCGTCCAGCTCCGGCAGCTCGGCCACGCGGCGCAGGCCGGGCGTCGCATCCGCCGGCTGGCAGGGCAGGATGGCGACGCCGAGCCCCGCCGCGCAGGCCTGCAGGCGCAGCGGCGTGTCGTCCAGGATCGCGGCCGGCGGGCGGTCGCCCAGGATGCGGCGCAGCGCCGCCGCGGTGCGCGACTGCTCGCTGCGCGCAACGCCGATGATCGGCAGCGCCGAAAAGTCCGGCACCGTGCCCGTCGGCACCAGGGTTTCCGCGGCATAGAGCGCGATCCGCACCGTCGCGAGCCGCCGGATCACCAGCTTCCCCTCGGCAGGCGGCGTGCGCATGCGGATCGCGATCTCCGCCTCGCGCCGCGCCAGGCTCAGCACCGCGCGGGACGGCAGCAGCGAGATCACCACGCCGGGCGTCGCCGCCATCAGCGCCGGCAGGTGCCGCGTCAGCATCAGGCACATGGACGCCGTGGTGGTGACGCGCACCGTCTCGACCGGCCGCGCGGCGGTGGCGCGGCGGACCTGGTCGGCGGCTTCCCGCATGCCGTCCAGCGCGGCGGCGACGGCCTCGCCTCGTGGCGTCAGGCGCACGCCGTCGGGTCGTCGCTCGAGCAGCTTCTCGCCGATCCAGGCCTCGAAGGCCTCGACGCGGCGACTGACCGTCGCGGCGCCGAGGCCGAGCCGTTGCGCGCCGCGGCGCCAGCTTCCGGCCTCGACCACGGCGGCGAAGGCCTTGGCGTCGTCCCAGGAGAAATCCTTCATCGCGGGGCAGTGTGGCGCGCGAGCCCCTACCGATCCAGCGCGCGGCTCGCGGCGAGCAGCAGGCGGAGGTCGCACCAGGGCGGGACGCGATCGGCCGGCAGGGCGCGCGCTGGCGGGACCAGGGCGTGGCTGGCATAGACGGGCCGGCGCAGCGACCGCAGGAGGGGCTGCAGCGGACCGGCGGCGCGCCCCGCCACGGCGTCGCATTGCGCGGCCAGGCGCCGTGCGACGACAGCCGCGCTGCCACCCTGGGTCAGCGCGGCGCTCAGCATGGCCTCATGCAGCGGCAGGTGGCCGGCCCGCAGCAGATCCGCCGCGGCGCAATCGGGCGCCTCGCCCAGCAGCACCAGCATTCCGGGTTGCGCCCGCATCGTCCGCTCCTTCGTCGTGCAGCGGAGGATGCGCCCCCCGCGCGAGCGGGACGTAGCGCCAGGAGGGGAACGCGGCGTTCCGATCCTGGCGCGGGTTCTCAGTTGATCGCGAAGCAGTAGAACAGGCCGCCGCCTCCGACGCGGGCCAGATCCGCGCTGCTGCAGCCCGGCGTGCCATGGGATGCGTTCCAGGACCGCGGCGCCGGACCCGGCGTGCCATCGCGGTCGTGGTGCCCAACCATCGCGCTGCCCTCGGCGCTGCTCGTCCAGTTGCGGCAGGTGCGGTCCTCGTTGCCGGCGAAGGCGGTGCCGTCGGCCTGCGATCCCGTCAGCATGTCGTGCAGGGTGCCGAGGTTCGGGTTCGGCTTCTCGCTACGGCCGTTCAGCACCTCGCCCCGCTCGCTGAGCGCGGTCTGCTGGTTGAGGTTGTTGCTGTCGCTGTGCAGCTCCGCGACGCTGCGCGCGATGACGGCGCCGCGTGCGTTCGTCCAGGGCCCGTTGCCGATGCGGTCGCGCGCATTCACCGCGCCCGCGCCCTGCGTCGAGAGATAGGCGCGCCAGGTGCGGCTGCCGGCGCCGGCCGCCGCGGCCAGCTGCTGGCAATGCGCATCCGCACCCGCCAGGCCGCCGAGATCACCGCCGCGGCCCGAGCCGACCGAGGTCACGAAGAAGGTCATGGCCGATGGATTTGGCGCGGGCGTCTGCGCATCGGCCGCCACGCCGACAAGGAGAACGGCAGCCGCCGCGACGGGCAGCTTCCAGCTTGGACGCATGCGGGTTTCCCCCCAATGAGTGGGACGATCCAGGGACTGTTGCGGCGTAGCGCGCCGGCTGCCACGTAATCCATCGTGACGAGCTACAGGATCTGGAAGCGCGCCTTCGCCGCGCGCTCGATCGCGCCGGCGATCAGCCGGTCCATGTCGAGCCCGATGCGCAGGTCCTGCAGGAACTGCAGCTCCTCCTGCGTCGCATCCCCGTCCGCGGCGCAGACTTCGCAGGCCAGCAGGTAGGCGGTCTCGCGCAGGCGCATCGGCAGCGCGTCGCGCAGCAGCGTCATGGCCTGGTCGAGGCCGTCGGTGCGGTTCAGCAGCTTGGCCACGGCGTCGGTGACGGTCTCGATCTCGCCGGCGTGGAAATCGGCGAAGACCGGCATGTCGCGCACGCAGCGGTTCATCATCGCGAGCTCGGCATCCGACATCGGGCCATCCGCGACCGACATCAGCACCATGGCGCAGACCAGGGCTTCCTGGGCAGTGAAGCGGGCGATCGGGGCCTCGCGGGTCGGCATGGCGTCGTCCTTCGTCCTCGTGCCTTTCCCTCGCCCGGCGCCGGGCGAGGGTCAAGCCGCGCGCGCGTCACGTCTCCGGCGTGCCGTCCTCGGCGTCGCGCGCGGCGTCGAGAAGGCCGCGCAGCCGCCGCAGCGTGGGCAGGGCGGCGAGCATCTCCGCCTCCTCCAGCCCGGCGGCGAGCGGGGCGACCGCCGCCGTCGCGGCGGCGACGCCCGCCTCGCGCGCCGCGCGCCCGGCCTCTGTCAGGAAGACGAGCTTGCCGCGTCCGTCGCGGGGATGGGGCCCGACCCGCACCAGGCCGCGCGCCTCGAGCTTCTGGATGGTGTTGGTCATGGCGGGCTTCTCGACCTGCACGGCGCGGGCGATGCGCGCCGGGCTGCGCCCGTCGCCCAGCCGGACTAGGTGGTTCAGCACGACGAAATGGCTGGCGCGCAGCCCGTCAGGCAGCACGCGCTCCAGCCGGTGGCGCGCGAGGTGCTCGATGATCGAGATCTCGTTCAACAGGGCGAAGAGCGGCGGATCGCCGCCCTTCCCCATTGGCGTGTCAGACGGCACGGATCCGGGTTTCCACCGGCCACCGTGGCGTCGGCGGCACCGGCGCAGCATAGCCCAGGCGGGCGAGCATCTGCACGGTCGCGCCATCCGGTGCGAGCGCGCCGTGCATCTCGGCATAGGGGCCGGCGACCTCGGGGAATTCCTGCAGCGCCTGGCTGAGGGGATGCACCGAAAGACCCGCCGCCGTTGCGGCCAGGTTCACCCGCAGCCAGTCCCGCCCGGCGGCGAGCTGGTCGGCCCGCCCGCGGCCCGTGGTCAGCCAGACATAGGCGGGCGTCGCGGCCAGCATGGGCGCGTAGCGCTCGATCATGAACCGGTAGCCCGCGCCGCCCGGCAGCATCGACTCCCGCGTGATCTGGCCGGCGGCGACACCCTCCTCGATGCCGGGGCCCCAGACGCTGATGCCGTCGGGGTTCGCGGCGACGCCGGTGCGGCCGAAGCGCATGAGGTTGACGCTCTCGAGATGCGCGGCCTCGGTCGTGGCCTCGATCTGCCAGGATCGCCAGGCGATGTCGCGGATCGTCGCGACCCGATCGGGGTCGGTCGTGCCGCCGAAGCGGACCGGCGCGGCGACCACGCGACCGAGCGCGGCCAGGCTCTCCGCCGCCACGGGGCGGGCGGTGTCGTAGGGCCGCTTGGCGGAGCGGCGGGCGGCCGCCTGGCGGAACAGCGGGTCGGGCGCCGCGCTGCCCGGGGCGCCGAAGCGGAGGATGGCGACCGGGCGGCCATCGAGGCGCGGGCCGGGCTCACCTTCGGGGAAGGGCGAGACGGCGACCGCGCGGCCTTCCTCCGCCGCGGCCAGACGGCAGAGCTCGGCGAAGGCGCCGAGGCCGATGGTGATCTGCCGGTCGAAGGGATCGGTCACCGGCAGGCGCCGGTCGAGGTCGCAGCGCAGCACGACCGTGTCCGGCGCCGCGGCCGGTAACTCGGCGATCCAGGGCTGGCGGTTGTGCGGGTTGGGCGCGAGCACCGCCCAGGAGAGCGCGCGGATGCGCGGGTCGGGATGGGCGGCGGCGCGCGGCGCCTCGGCCCAGGGCGCGAGGGGATCGGGGTCGGCGGCGCGCAGGACGGTGACCCCGCCGAGCGGGACCAGGGCGAGCGCGCCGCTGGCGGCGCGGAGAAGGGAGCGGCGGGGGAGGCTCATCGGTGGGATCCTGTTGTTCGTCTTCGAACTACATACTTTGACATCGAACGATATGCAAGGCCTTTTTCTTCCCTCTCCCCGGCGCGCTAGCCTCGGGCGGCTGGGAGGACCGCATGGCCGATGCGAGCGGCGGATGCCTATGTGGCGCGGTGCGCTTCCGGGTCGGGCTGCCCAGCAACTGGGTGGCGCATTGCCACTGCTCGCTCTGCCGACGGGCGCACGGCGCGGCCTTCGTCACCTGGATGTCGGCGGCCGTGGACAGCCTGACCCTGCAGGAAGGGTCGGAAGCGGCGCTGCGCTGGCATGAATCGAGCCCCGGCGCGGCGCGCGGCTTCTGCCGGGATTGCGGGTCGCCGATGCTGTTCCGGTCCGAGGCCTGGCCGGCCGAGATCCACGTCGCCGCCGCCGCGCTGGACGATGGTCCTGACCGCGCGCCGCAGGTCCATGCATTCTGGGACACGCATGTGGCCTGGGCCAGCGTGGACGGTGATCTGCCGACGCGGACCGAAGCCGAAATCCGCGCCGCGATCGCCCTGCGTCAGGGCTGAGCCAGGAAGGCGCGCGTCTCCTCCACTGCGTCCTTCAGCCCGCAGCGCCGCACGATCACCCCGTCCGGCAGCCCCGCGAGCAGGCGCGAGGGCGCGCGGGCGTCGAGTAGCACGAAGACGCCCTTGTCGTCGGCGCGGCGGATCAGCCGGCCGAAGGCCTGCCGCAGCCGATGCCGCGCGATCGCGTCGTCATGCGCCTTGGGCCGGCCCTCGCTCAGATGCAGCCGCCGTTCGCGGTGCAGGATGGTGGGCCGCGGCCAGGGCACGCGGTCGAAGACCAGCAGCCGCAGCGACCGGCCCGGCACGTCCACGCCGTCGCGCATGGCATCGGTGCCGAGCAGGCAGGAATGCTCCTCCGCCCGGAACACGTCCACCAGCGTGCCGTTGTCCATGGCGTCCACATGCTGCGCGTAGAGCGGGATGCCCGCCTCAGCCAGCGGCTCCGCGATGCGGGCATGCACTTCGCGCAGGCGGCGCACCGCGGTGAAGAGGCCGAGGCCCCCGCCGCCCGCGGCGAGGAACAGCGCGCGATAGGCGGCCGCGATCTGGCCGAATTCCTCGCGCGCGACGTCGGTGACGACCAGCGCCCGGGTGCGCGCGCCGTAGTCGAAGGGCGAGGGCACCGCCGCGCGGATCACCGGCGCGGCGAGATGCGGCACGCCGGTGCGCGCCTCGGCCTCGCGCCAGGCATTGTCGGGATCGTCCGCGTCGTCGCCGGTGTCGCGCAGCGTCGCCGAGGTGATCAGCACGCCATGCGCGGGTGCGGCGACCGTCGTCGCGAAGGGCTGGGTGGGGTCGAGGTGATGGCGGAACATGCCGGCGTCCACTTCCCGCCCCTCGCGCCGTTCCAAGGCGAACCAGTCCACCATGTCGGGCCGCGTGCCCGGTGCGCGCGGGGGATCGGCGAGCGACTTCAGCATCGCGCCCCAGGCCGTCAGCGGCATCAGCCCGCGCCGCTCGATCCCACGCACCGCGGCCTCGATGCGGATGCGGTCGCCGACCTCGAGATCCTCCGCCTCGTCCTCAAGCCGGGCGCTGAGCCGGTCGCGCAGGACGATCAGCGGCGCGTGCAGCCGCGCGAAAGCCTCCGACAGCTTCCGTGCGGCTACCGGCACCTCGGGGTTCAGCGGGTGGACGTCGCATTCCGCGCCGTAGCCGGCATCGCTCTCCCTGATGCGGGCGAGCACCTGACGGCGGACGGCGTGCAGGAATTCCTCCGTGCCGCCGCGCGGGTCGTTCTCCGCCAAGCGCGAGGGCCAGCCCGGGCCGGGCAGGGCGCGCGCGGCCTGCAGCACTTCCTCGAGCGGCATGAGCAGGTCGGGCCGGTCGCCGATCAGCTCCTCCATCCGCCGCGCAAGCCCCCGCGCGCGGGACCGCCCGCCTTCGGCGCCGAGCAGCCAGCGCCGCAGCTCCGCGGTCTCGCCGCCCGTGAGGTCGGCACTGAACGCCGCGTCCGCCGCGTCGAAGAGGTGATGGCCCTCGTCGAAGACGATGCGCAGCGGCTTGCCGTCCTCGCCGCCGCCGAGCGCGGCCTGGATCATCACCAGGGCGTGGTTGGCGACGACGAGCGTGGCGGATTTCGCGCGGCGGATCGAATGCTCGACGAAGCACTGCCTGTAGTGGCCGCAGGCGGAATGGACGCATTCGCCGCGCCTGTCCGCCAGCGGCCAGACCGCGTGGTGGCCGAAGAGCTCGCTCAGCCAGCCCGGGAAGTCGCCGCCCATGAGGTCGCCGTCGCGCGTGAACAGCGCCCAGCGCGACACGAGCGCCAGCGGTAGCAGCATCCCCGCCATCTGCGCCGCGCCCGTCTGCTCCTCGAGGTTCAGGAGACAGAGGTAGTTCTCGCGTCCCTTGCGGACGACGACGCGGCGGCGCCGGTCGGCGGGATCGGGGTAGAGGCGCGCGGTCTCCTGGTCGATCTGGCGCTGCAGGTTGCGGGTGAAGGTGGAGATCCAGACCGGCGCGCCGTTGCGCTCCGCCCAGAGCGAGGCGGGCGCGACATAGCCGAGCGTCTTGCCGGTGCCGGTGCCGGCTTCCGCCAGCACCAGGTTCGGCAGGCCGCGCGCCTCCCGCGCCTGGAAGGCGCCGGCGACGGCGGAGGCGTAGTCGGATTGCTGCGGGCGCTGCTCCGCATCCTCGCCGAGGATCTCGGCGAGCCGCTGGCGCGCCTCGGTGGGCGTGATGGGCTGGTGGGCCGGTGGCGGGGGGGGGGCCTCGTCCTCCCATTCCGGCAGTCGGCGCCACACCTTGAGCGCGTCGAGGCTCGGCCGCGCATCGGCCTGGCCGAGGGCGGCGAGGACGCTGTCCGCCCAGGGCCAATGGATCTCGGCGCCGAGCTTGGCCGCGAGCTGCCCGGCGTCGCGGTTCAACGGGTTGTTCCGGGTGCCGGCGAGGTGCCGCAGCAGGTCGGTCGCGAGCTCCGGCAACAGCGCGGCCGCGGCCTCGTCGTCTGCCGGCGGCTCGCGATCGAGCGCGATGGCCAGCCCGCGCGGCGTCGGCGCCGCGGGCTGGCCGGGCCGGCAGAAGGCCAGCAATTCCAGCAGGTCGCAGGCGGGCATGGGTGGCAGCCCGAGCCGTTTCCAGGTCGCGGGCGCATGGACCAGCAGGGGCGGCGGGCCCTGGCGCAGGCGCCGCCCGATCTCGCCGGCCGGGAGGGTGAGCAGTTCGCCATCGGCGGTCAGCAGCGCCCCACGCCCGAACCCCGCGACCAGCGCCGGCGCCTCGGGCAGCAGCAGGCGGGGCTGGCGGGTGGGGGCCGCGGCGCGGGGCTGGGTCACGGAGGCAATCTGGCCCGGCTGGTCACGCGAACAAAGAGGGAAACGGTCGCGCCGGCGTTCCGAAGTGGCGGTGCCGAACCCGTGACCTGAATCGTTCAACCGATCGGTTGACTGTCGCGGCTCGATTCCGTATTCTCAACCGCATGGTTGAACATCAGCCCGATCGCCTGGACGCCGTCTTCCACGCCCTTGGCGACGCCACGCGCCGCCGGATGCTGCGCGACCTCGCGCAGGGCGAGCGGAGCGTCGGCCAGCTCGCCAGCCCCTTCGCGATCTCGCTCGCTGCCGCCTCGAAGCACATCAAGGCCCTGGAGCGCGCGGGCCTGGTCCGCCGGGAAGTGCAGGGCCGGACGCATCTCTGCCGGCTCGAGCCCGCGTCGCTCGCCGCCGCCCACCAATGGCTCCGCTACTACGAGCGCTTCTGGACCGACCGCCTGGATGCGCTCGAACGCCTCCTCCGTGAGGAGGACGCCCGCCAACCCCCAACCCGCGAAGGAGACGACCGATGACCGAGACGGTGATGCTGGACGCCTATGGCACGTTGACCGAGCCGACGACGCTGACGATCCAGCGCCATCTGCCAGGCCCGATCGAACGGGTCTGGGCTTACCTCACGGATGAGGATCTGCGCCGGAAGTGGTTCGCTGCCGGTGCGATGGAGCTGAAGGCCGGCGCGCCCTTCGAATTCGTGTGGCGCAACGACGAGCTGACCGATCCGCCGGGCAAGCGACCGGAGGGATCCAGTCCGGAACACCGGATGACCTGCCATATCATCGAGGTCGATCCGCCGCGCCGCCTCGCCTTCACCTTCGGCCAGGCCGGAGAGGTCGCGATCGACCTTGAGCCGGTGCGCGACCGGGTGCTTCTCACCCTGGTGCATCGCCGCCTGCCCGACCGCGGCACCATCCTCAAGGTCAGCCCGGGCTGGCATGGCCACCTCGACGTGCTGGCGGCACGGCTGGCGGGCGAGCAGCCCGCGCCCTTCTGGGACAACGTCGCGCGTCTGCGGAAGGAATACGAGGCGCGGCTGCCGGGCTGACGCAGACCAGCCGCTCCGCCCGGTCCCGCCGGGCGGAGCGCGCCGGGACTACGCCGCCGCCTTCGCCTTCAGCGCCGGCACCAGCTCCGCGATCTGAACCGCGTTCAGCGCGGCGCCCTTCAGCAGCTGGTCGCCGCAGACGAAGAGGTCGAGGCCGTGGTCGCCGAAGACCAGGTTCTGGCGGATGCGGCCGACCTCGCAATCGTCCTGGCCCGTCGCCGTCAGCGGCATCGGGTAGGCCTTGTTGGCGACGTCGTCGACCACCTTCACGCCCGGCGCCTTGCGCAGCACCTCGCGCGCCGCTTCCGGCGTGACGGGCTTCTCGGTCTCGATCGTGATCGCCTCGGCATGCACCCGCATGGTCGGGATGCGCACCGCGGTGCAGGACACCGGCAAGTCGGGCACGCCCATGATCTTCCGCGTCTCCCAGACCACCTTCATCTCCTCCTTCGTATAGCCGTTGGGCTGGAAGGCATCGATGTGGGGGATGACGTTGAAGGCGATGGGGTGGGCGAAGACGTCGTTCTGCGCCTTTTCGCCCTCGACCAGCACGCGCCGCGTCTCGCGCTCGAGCTCGGCCATGCCCTCGGCGCCGGCGCCGGAGGTCGCCTGGTAGGTCGAGACGATCACGCGCCTGATCCCGAAGGCGCGGTGCAGCGGCGCGAGCGCCACCACCGCGATCGCCGTCGTGCAATTCGGGTTTGCGATGAGACGCGCATTGCCCACCGCGTCCGCATTCACCTCCGGCACCACCAGCGGAACGTCGTCGTCCAGCCGGAAGGCCGAGGAGTTGTCCACCACCGTGACGCCGGCGGCGACCAGCGCCGGGGCGTGCTGCTTGGCGAAATCGCCGGACACGGCAAGCAGAGCAAGATCCAGGTCCTTCGCCTTGTCGGGCGTGAACTCCTCGATCGTGATCTCGCCGAAGGGCGTCTTCACGCGCGTGCCAGCGCTGCGGCCCGAGGCGAAGAGGCGGAGTTTCGTCACGGGGAAGCGACGCTTGCCCAGGACCTCCACCAGCTCCTTGCCTACGGCACCGGTTGCGCCGATCACGCCGACACGCATCGTCAGGCTGCTCCTCTGACCCAGGAAGGGGCCGCACGCATAGCGCGGAAACCCAGGCGGGACCAAGCCTTTGAGCCAAGCGCGCGCAACGATCCTGACCCGCCCCAGGGTCGCTTGGCGCGCCGCCGGGGTCGCCTGCCCCGGCTTCGCTGCCTATAACGCCGGGACCTGCCGAACGAGGACCGCGCCTTCCCCATGTCCGACACCGCCGACTATGCCGCCGTTCGGGCCTGGCCCTTCGAGGAGGCCCGCAAGGTCGCCGCCCGGGTCGCCGCCTCCGGCAAGGGCTCGGCGCTGTTCGAGACGGGCTACGGCCCCTCCGGCCTGCCGCATATCGGAACCTTCGGCGAGGTCGCGCGCACCACCTGGGTGCGCAACGCCTTCACCCGGCTGACCGGCCTGCCCTCGCGCCTCGTCGCCTTCAGCGACGACATGGACGGCCTGCGCAAGGTCCCGGACAACGTGCCGAACAAGGAGATGCTGGCCAGCCATCTCGGCAAGCCCGTCACGGCGATCCCCGATCCCTTCGGCACGCATGAAAGCTTCGGCCACCACAACAACGCCCGGCTGCGCGCCTTCCTCGACCAGTTCGGCTTCGAGTACGAATTCGCCTCGTCCTCCGACTACTACAGGTCGGGCCGCTTCGACGCCGCGCTGATCCGCATGGCGGAGCGGCACGAGGAGGTCCGCCAGGTCATCCTGCCGACCCTCGGCCCCGATCGCCGCGCGACCTACTCGCCCTTCCTGCCGATCCACCCCAGGACCGGAGTCGTCATGCAGGTCCCGATGGAGGAAGTGCACCCCGACCGCGACGAGCTTGTCTGGACCGACCCCGCGACCGGCGAGCGCTTCGCGACCCGCATCACGGGCGGCCATTGCAAGGCGCAGTGGAAGGCGGACTGGGCGCTGCGCTGGCATGCTCTCGGCGTGGATTACGAGATGTCGGGCAAGGACCTGATCGACAGCGTGCGCCTGTCCGGCCAGATCTGCCGCGTGCTCGGCAGCGAGCCGCCGGTCGGCTTCACCTACGAGCTCTTCCTCGATGAGGAAGGCACGAAGATCAGCAAGTCCAAGGGCAACGGCCTGTCCATCGAGGAATGGCTGCACTACGCGCCGCCGGAATCGCTGGCGCAGTTCATGTACAACCAGCCGCAGCGCGCCAAGCGGCTCTTCTTCGACGTGATCCCGCGCGCGGTGGATGAATACGTCCAGAACCTCGACCGCCTGCGCACGGCGCCGAGCCCTGACAACCCCGCCTGGCACATCCAGAACGGGCCTACCAACGACCCGGGCTCGCCGATCTCCTTCACGATGCTGCTGAACCTCGCCAGCGTCATCAACGCCGACAACCCCGAGATGCTCTGGGGCTTTCTCCAGCGCTACGCGCCCGGCGTAACGCCGGAGAGCCACCCTCTGGTCGCCCGCCTGGTGGAGCGCGCCGTCGCCTATTACCGGGACCGCGTGGTGCCGGAGAAGCGGCACCGCCCCGCGACACCGGCCGAGGCCGAGGCGATGCGCGCGCTGGCTGCCATGCTGCGCGACCGGATCGAGGACCTGGAACGCCTGCCTCCGGACGAGCGCGCCAAGGCGATCCAGGACCTGGTCTACGACGCCGGCCGCCGCGAGCCGTTCCTGGAACCCGCGAAGGATGGCGGCCGCCCCGGCGTGTCGCGTGCCTGGTTCAACGCGCTGTATCAGGTGCTGCTCGGCCAGCCCGAGGGCCCGCGCTTCGGCGGCTTCGTCGCGCTGTACGGCATCGCGGGGACCATCGGCCTGATCGAGACCGCGCTCGCGCGGGATCCCGCCGCGGCATGAACGGGCTGTTCGAAAAGCCCGCTCCACCCACACGGGGGAGAGGGTTGGGTAAGGGGGGCGTGCCGGGCACGGAACTCGCGCACGGTCCTGCGCGTCCCCCTCACCCAACCCTAGCCTGCGCGTTGTCGGCTGAAGCCGAACGCTCCGGCGCCGACGCCGTGCGTCGCCCCCCCATAAGCGGGGGAGAGGGCGTTTCCAGCGGCAACCGCCAGCCCGCGGCCCGCGCCGCATGAAGGCCCTCCTCCCCGTCCTCAAGAAGCACGGCATGACGGTCTTCGGGCTCGTCCTGCTCGCGGCCGCGATCTACGTCGTGCAGAAGGAGTTCCGGACGCTGTCCGTCGGCGACGTCCGCCGCGCGCTGGAAGCGATCCCGCACGCGACGCTCTGGCTCGCCATCGGCTGGACGCTGCTCGCCTACGCCGTGCTGACGATCTACGACCGGTTGGGCAGCGTCTATGCCGGCTATCCCGTCAGCTATGCCCGCACATCGCTCGCCTCGTTCTGCGCCTACACGCTGGCGCACAACCTCGGCTTCGCCGCGGTGTCGGGCGCCGCCGTGCGCTACCGCTTCTACGCGGCCTGGGGGTTGCCGCCGCTGGCCATTGCCAAGGTCGTGGCCTTCACCAGCCTGACCTTCGGCCTCGGCGCGATGGTGCTCGGCGGCATCGTGCTGGTGATCGAGCCCGAGGTCGTGCCCGGCCTCGGCGACCATGTCCCGCACATCGTCATGCAGGTGCTGGGCGTCATCTGCTGGATCGTCGTGCTGGCCTATGTGACGATGTCGCGCATCCGCAGCCACGTGGTGATCCTCGGCCACCACATCGACCTGCCGGGCTTCCGCATGGCGGTGGCGCAGGTTCTGCTCGCGACCGTGGACGTCGCGGTGACCGCGATGATCTTCTACGTGCTGCTGCCGAAGGCGGATGGCCTGACCTTCCTGCATTTCCTCGGCATCTACATCGCGGCCTACATCGCCGGGATCGCGGCGAGCCTGCCGGGCGGCATCGGCGTCTTCGACACCGCCATCCTGATCGGCCTCGCCCCCTGGCTCGGGCCGGCGGAAGTCATCGGCGCGCTGCTGGTCTTCCGGCTCTACTACTACATCGTGCCGCTCTTCATCGCCGGCGGGATGTTCGCGGCGTTCGAGGTCGCGCAGCGCCGCGACGCACTGGCCCGCTGGAGCGCCGAGCAGCGCGTTGCCGGCGCGCTCGAGGTGCCGGCGATCGCGAGCCTGGTGGGGCTGGCGGGCACGGTGCTGGTCTTCATCGGCGCGCTGCCGGCGCGCGGCAACCCGATGGTGGAATGGGCAGGGCCCGAAGCCGCGGTCGGGTCCCATTTCGCGGCCTCCGTCGTGGGGTCGCTGCTGCTGGTGATGGCCTATGGGCTGCTGCGGCGGCTGACGATCGCCTGGGGCTTCGGCATCCTGCTGCTGCTGAACGGCATCGTGATCTGCATCCTGCGCCAGGAATCGGTCTGGCTGATCGGCGCCTTCGGCGTGGTCGCCGCGCTGCTGGCCGCGATGCGCAGCGCCTTCTACCGCGACGCCCGCCTGATCCGGGAGCCGCTGGCCACCGCGTCGCTCGTGCCGCTGGTCGTCGTCGCGCTCTGCGCCGTGCTGCTGGCGAGCGTGTCCTATGGCGGGCGCGTCGCCGACGAGAGCTGGCTGCATGTCGTCTTCTCGCCGCTCGCGCCGGACAGCCTGCGCTTCACCGTCGGCATCGCCGGCGTGCTGCTGCTGGTCGCCATGGCCCGCCTGCTGCGGCCGGTGAAGCTGCGCCCCGCGCCGTGGAACGAGGAGACCCGCGCAAGGCTGCGCGCGCTCGGCGCCCGCCCGCCCGATGCCGCGGACGGCGCGGTCTTCGGCGAGGCCGGGCGCGCCGGCTTCGCCTTCCTCCATCGCGACGGCATCTGGATGGCCTTGGGCGATCCCGTGGGCGAGGAGCGCGACCGCATCTCCGCGATCTGGCGCTTCCGCGACATGTGCGAGCGCGCCGGCGTGGACGCGGCGTTCTGGCGCGTCACGCCCGCGCTGCTGCGCTTCTACGGCGACATCGGCCTGACCGCCTTCCCGCTGGCGGCGCCCGCGCCGGGCGAGCCGCAGCGCTACCTGGCGTGCCGGGCGGAGAAGGATCTGGAGAAGCTGCTGGCCCTGCTGCCCGCGGCCGAGCCGATGGCGCGGGCGGCGCGCTGAGGGCCTCTCAGCCAAGCGCGCGGAGAGCGCGCCCGGCGCCTGAAGGCATGATCACTGACTGGCCCAGACGATCCGATGCATGAACTGCAGCTCGTCCAGCCCGAAGGTGTAGCCGGGATGCGCAGGGTTCAGGCTCGCGAGTTCCACCCGGCGCGCGCTCTGCCGCAGCAGCTCCTTCGCCATCACCTCGCCCTTGCGCGTGCGCACCACCACGCGGTCGCCCCGGCGGACCGGTGCGCCGGGGCTCACGATCACCACGTCGCCGTCGCGGAAGACCGGCTCCATCGAATCGCCGCTGATCTCGAGCGCGTACGCATTGGGGTCCGGCACGTCGGGGACCGAGATCTCGTCCCAGCCGCCGCCCACGGGATAGCCGCCATCGTCGAAGAAGCCCTCCGACCCCGCCTGCGCCAGGCCGATCAGCGGGATGCGGCGCCCCGGCATGGCCCGCCCCCGCGGCAGCGCCGGGGCTCCGGTGACGAGCGAGGCGAAGCCCTCGATCCCCGTACCCGTGGCCTGCAGCACCTTGGCGACGCTCTCGGTCGAGGGCCAGCGCGCCCGCCCATCCGGCCCTGTGCGCTTCGAGGGGTTGAAAGCCGTGGGATCCAGCCCCGCCTTGCGGGCCAGGCCGCTGGCGGACAGGCCATGCTCGGCCGCCAGCGCGTCGATCGCCCGCCACACATCCTCGTGCCGCATCATGGAAGCAGGTCCCCGTTTCCGACTCGAACCGAGCCGGTGCGAATCGCTGGGCATCACATCCTAGGTTTCGAGTCGCTTGGCAATAGGAACTTCTGCCTTGCAACCGGAGGTGGAAAGCGATAGCGTCCATCCGTTCCTGATTTGTTCGGGTAAGAGGAGGGAGCCCCCCATGCCCATCGCCCCCGGCCGCAGCGCCGTCCTGGCCAGCCTGTCCAAGGCCGAGCCCTTCGCCAGCGCCGACGAAGCCTGGTTCTGGACCATGGCGGCACTGATCGCCCGCCGCGACGGCGCCCGCCTGTCCGCCGCCCGCGGCAGCGTCATCCGCCCCTGCGAGCCCGACGACGTCGTGAAGTGCCTCGACCGGCTGTACCGGCAGCGCCGGATAGACCTCCAGCATGCGCGCATCATGCGGCTCTGGGGGGAACGCGGCACCGCCCCCAACGCGCGCTTCGCGTCGGAGCGCGGCGATCTCCGCCTGTGGCGCGAGGCGATGGAGCGGCTCGAATTCCCGCTGCGCCAGAAAGGCATCGTGTGCGGCCCGCGCGGCCTGTCGGCCGAGGCGCTGCCCAACGGCGCGCAGGTCATCCCCTTCCCCACGGCGCGCCCGTGAACCGCGTCAGCCATCGCCGCGCGGAGGCCGCGGCTGGCCAGCAGGTCTGGATCGCCTTCGGCGGCGAGGCCGACCAGCCCTGGCTGCGCCTGCTCCGCCGCGGCTTCCGCCATTGCTTCGCCGCCATCCTGGACGAGAGCGGCTGGACCGTGCTGGAGCCGCTGTCGGGCCGCCTGATGGTCGCGCGCCTGCCGGTCCCGGCCGCCTTCGACCTGCCCGGCTTCTACCGCCGCGCCGGCCTTGCCGTGCTCGGGCCCTTCGAGCCTGCAGCCGCGCGCGGTGCCTCCGCCCCCACCCTGATGCCCTTCACCTGCGTCGGGCTCTGCCGCGCGCTGCTCGGGCCCGGCGCGCCCTTCGCGCTGACGCCCTTTCAGCTTTTTCATGCGCTGGGTGGCGAATCTAGGAAAAAAATCTTGACGCGGCTTGGCGAAGCAGGCTAACACGGCTCTGCCACGGGGCGAATTGCGTCCCGCGGCGTTCCTCCTCCCCGGTTCCCGACTTCGAAGGCCCGTCCGCCCCCCGGACGGGCCTTCGCCTTTTCGGGACCCCTTTCCGCAGAAGGACCCGCGCATGGGTGGCATGTTCCGCGCACCGAAGCCGGTCGAGGTCGCCCCGCCCGCGCCCCCGGTCCAGGCCGTGACCGTCGCCGAGACCGCCGCGCAGGCCGACCAGGCCGCCGCCGACGCGGCGCGCGAGGCCCGGATCAAGGCGGTCGAGCGCGCCCGACGCGGCCTCGCCGGCACCGTCGCGACCTCCGATCGCGGCGTGCTCTCGTCCCTGCCGGCCTTCGCCGCGCGCAAGACGCTGCTCGGGGAGTGACCGGCATGGAAGCGGAGGAATTGCTGGCGCGGCACGACGCCGCGCTGGCGCGCCGCCGCCCGCTCGAGGCGGGCTGGCAGGATTGCTACGACCACGCTCTGCCCGCGCCGGGCGCGGCGCCGCTGTTCGACGCGACCGCGGCCGACGCCGCCGAACAGCTCGCGGCCTCGCTGCTCGCGGAGCTCGCGCCGCCCTGGTCGCGCTGGTTCGACCTCGCCCCGGTGCGGGAGAACGCCGACCCCGCCATCGCGCGCAGCCTGTCCGCGGTCGCCGAGACCCTGCAGGGCCATCTCGACCGGTCCAACTTCGCGCTGGAGCTCCACCAGGCCTTCCTCGATCTCGTGGTCGCCGGCACCGGCCTGGTCAGCATCGAGGAAGCGCCGCCCGGCGAGCCTTCCGCCTTGAGATTTCGCGCCGTGCCGCTGCGCGACGCCGTGCTGGCGGAAGGGCCGGGCGGACGGCTCGACACGGTCTTCCGCGCGCTGTCGCTGACGGCCGCCGAGATCCGCGCGCGCTGGCCCGGTGCCGCGCTGCCGCGGCGCCGCGACGAGGACGCCGAGGCGAAGCTGCGCGTGGTGGAGGCCGCCTGGCCCGATCCCCGCGCCGGCCACCGCTTCGCCGCGGTGCTCGCGCCCGACGACGGCGCGCCGGTGCTGCTGGCGCAGGGCGCCTTCGCGGAGAACCCCTTCGTCGCCTTCCGCTGGCTGAAGCTGCCGGGCGAGACCTATGGCCGCGGCCCCGTCGCCAAGGCCCTGCCGGACATCCGCACCGCCAACAAGGTGGTGGAGCTGATCCTGAAGAACGCGTCCATCGCGGCGACGGGCATCTGGCTCGCCGACGACGACGGCGTGCTGAACCCCTCGACCATCCGCCTGGTCCCGGGCGCGATCATTCCCAAGGCCGCGGGATCGGCGGGGCTCACGCCGCTCGCCGCGCCCGGCAATTTCGACGTCTCCCAGATCGTGCTGCAGGACCTGCGGACGCGGATCCGGAGCGCGCTGCTGGCGGACCGCATCGCGGCCGACGAGAAGACGCCGATGACGGCGACCGAGGTGCTGGAACGCTCGACCACCGCCGCAAGGCTGCTGGGCGCCACCTATGGCCGCCTGCAGGCGGAGCTGCTGACGCCGCTCATCGCGCGCTGCCTGGCCGTGCTGCGCCGGCGCGGCGAGGTGCCGCCCGTGCTGGTGGACGGACGGGAGGTGCGGCTGGTCTACGCCTCGCCGCTCGCGCGCGTGCAGGCCCGTGCCGACGCCGCCTCGACGCTGCTCTTCCTGCAGGCCGCCGCGTCGCTCGGCGGGGAGGCTGCGGCGACGGTCGATCCCGCCGCCGCGACGCGCTGGGTTGCCCGCACGCTCGGCGCGGCACCGGAGATCCTGCGGCCGGAAGATCCGGCCGCCGCCGAAACCCCGAACCAGGAGTGATCGCATCATGGCCGAGGATCTGCTCGCCCCGCCGACTGCGGATCAGAACGAACTGCCGCAGACCGGCGATATCCCGGAAAAATTCCGGGATTCAGCTACCGGCGCGCTGCGCGTGGACCTGCTGCTGAAATCCTACCGCGAGCTCGAGCGCATGCTGTCCCGGCGCGCCGCACCGGGGCCCGAGGCGAGCCCGGAGGAGATCGCGCGCTGGCGCAGGATCCTCGGCGTGCCCGACAGCCCCGAGGGCTACGAGATCAACCCACCCTGCGAGCTCTGCGGCCCCGACGCCGAGGTCAACGCGAAGCTGCACGAGGCCGGCTTCACCGCGCCGCAGGCGCAGCTGGTCTACGACCTCGCGGCGCAGCGGCTGCTGCCGCTGATCGCCGAGGCCGCCGCCGAGTTCGAGGCTGGCAAGCAGCGCGAGAAGCTGCATGCCGAGTTCGGCGGCGAGGACCGCTTCCGCCAGGTCGCGCCGCAGATCACCGCCTGGGGTCGCGCCAACCTGCCCGACGCGGTCTTCGCCGCGCTGTCCACGACGGCCGAGGGCGTGATCGCGCTGCATCGCATGATGGCCGGCAAGGAGCCGCCGCTGTCCCGCGACGCCGCCGCCGACGCCGCGCCGAGCGAGGCGGAACTGCGCAAGATGATGCGCGACCCCCGCTACTGGCGGACGCGCGACCCCGCCTTCGTCCAGCGCGTGACGGAGGGCTTCCGGCGGCTGGTCGGAAGTCAGGGAGGGTAACGACAGCCCCCTCCCCACCCCTTCCCCGCAACAGCGGGGGAAGGGGCTAGCAGCGCGTCCCACTTAGCCCACTCCCGCTCCACTTAGCCCTCCCCCGCCGTTGCGGAGGAGGGTTGGGAGGGGGCTGCTGCAACCTTTTCCCCTCGGCGCCTCCCGCTTCTCCCCGCGGTCGAGGCGCCGATCGCCGCCGCGCGACACCAGGCGCGGCGGCACACGGGGCGGGTGGCGCGGGTCCGCGATGCGGATCCCCACCCGCCCCGACCACTTCGCCCGCCGCCAACCCCGACACGGGCCGGCCGGGCCTCAGCGCCGCGATCGTCGCCCCACCAGGCCAACGACGACCGCGCCGCATCCAGCGCAACACGACAGACAGGGACACCCCATGCCCACGACCACCCAGATCGACGCCGTCTTCACCACGCAGTTCCAGTCCGAGGTGAAGGAGGCCTATCAGCGCCAGGGCTCCAAGCTGCGCCCGACCGTGCGCAGCAAGACCGGCGTGACCGGCACCTCGACGCACTTCCCGAAAGTCGGCAAGGGCACGGCCGCGGCGAAGACGCGCAACGGCACCGTGCCGGTGATGAACCTCGAGCATGCGCAGGTCGAGTGCATCCTGCAGGACTACTATGCCGGCGACTGGGTCGACCGGCTCGACGAGCTCAAGACCGACATCGACGAGCGCAGCGTGATCGCCAATGCCGGCGCCTATGCGCTTGGCCGCAAGACCGACGAGCTGATCATCGCCGCCTTCGACAGCGGCACGAAGGAGGCGATCGGCACGGCGTCGGGCACCACCGACAGCGATGGCCTGACCAAGGCGAAGGTGCTGCTCGCCTTCGAGATGCTGGGCGCCGCCGACGTCCCCGACGACGGCAACCGCTTCGCGGTCGTGGGCTGGAAGCAGTGGAGCCAGCTGCTGCAGATCGACGAGTTCGCGTCGTCCGACTACGTCGGCGCCGACGAGCTGCCCTGGCGCGGCACGCAGGCCAAGCGCTGGCTCGGCGCGCTGTGGATGCCGCATTCCGGCCTGACCAAGTCGGGGTCGCTGCGCTACTGCTACTTTTACCACAAGACCGCGCTCGGCCACGCCGCCGCGGCCGAGGTGCAGACCGACGTCACCTGGCACGGCGACCGCGCCGCGCATTTCGTCGCCAACATGATGAGCCAGGGCGCGGTGCTGGTAGACGACACCGGCGTCGTGCGGATGCGCGCGGCCGAATAGCTGCGGATGCGCGCCTTCGAATAGCGGGCGCATCCCCCTCCGACCCTCCTTCACTTCCCCCTCCCCCGCAGTTGCGGGGGAGGGATGGGGAGGGGGCCGGAAGACAAGCGCCCGCTGATTCTCGCACCCCCACCCAACCCTCCCCCGCTTGCGGGGGAGGGCTTCTTGCGCGGAACCCCCTCATGTCCCTCACCGCCCTCGCGCTCTGCTCGCGCGCGTTGCTGCGTCTCGGCGCGCAGCCCATCGCCTCGCTGACCGAGGGCACCGCCGAGGCCGAGGTCGCCGCCAATCTCTATCCCGGCATCCGCGACGCGCTGCTCTCCGCCCATCCCTGGAGCTTCGCCACCGGCCAGGCCGCGCTCGCGAAGCTCTCCGCCGCGCCCGTGGCCGATTTCGCGTCCGCCTTTCAGCTGCCGCCCGGCTTCCTCCGCGTGCTGTCGGCCGGCGGCGCCGGCCGCGGGCAGGGCATCGCATACCGCCTCCATGAAGGCCGCCTGCATGCCGACGCCGACCAGGTCACGCTGACCTATGTCTTCCGCCCGGACGAGAGCAGCTTTCCCGCCTTCTTCGCCGCCGCCCTCGTCGCGCGCCTGGCCGCGGAGTTCTGCCTGCCGCTGACGGAAAGCGCGACGCGCGCCGAGGTACTGTTCCGCCTCTCCGAGCAGGAGCTGCGCGCCGCGCGCCTGACCGACAGCCAGCAGGACACGCCGCGCGCGATCGACAGCTTCCCCCTGGTGGAGGTGAGGCGCTGATGCCCTCTGCCACCCGACGCCTCAAGACCAGCTTCGCCGCCGGCGAGCTCGCGCCCGAGCTGCTCGGCCGCGGCGACCTCCGTGCCTTCGAGAACGGCGCGCGCCGCCTGCGCAACGTCGTCATCCAGCCCACCGGCGGCGTCGCGCGCCGCCCGGGCCTGCGCCATGTCGCGACGCTGGACGGCCCCGCGCGCCTGATCGCCTTCGAGTTCAACACCGAGCAGACCTACCTGCTGGTGCTGACCGCGGGCCGCATGCGCGTCTTCATGGGCGATGCCGAGGTCGCCTCCATCGCCTCGCCCTGGAACGGGTCGCATCTCGCGCAGCTCGCCTTCACGCAGAACGCCGACACGCTGCTGGTCTTCCATCCGGAATGGGGCCCGCAGCGCATCACGCGGACCAGCCACACCGACTGGACGATCGCCGACTTCCTCTTCACCCCGCCGCCCTTCCACGCCTTCCACCCCGGCACGTCGCTCACCCCGGGCGGCACCTACGGGACCATCGCGATCGCCGCCAGCGCACCGGTCTTCCAGCCCGGTCACCTCAACGCCTATGTCCGGCTGAACCAGCACCGCGTCATCATCCGCAGCATCTCCGATCCCTGGAACGCGACGGGCGATGTCGAGCAGCAGCTGCCCGACACCAACGCGACCACGGACTGGGACGAAGCGGCGTTCAGCTGGGCGCGCGGCTGGCCGGTCTGCGGCTGCTTCCACCAGGCGCGGCTCGCCATCGGCGGATCCCGCGACCTGCCGAACCGGCTCTGGCTGTCGCGCACCGGCGATCTCCCGAACTTCGATCCCGGCACTGGGCTGGACGACGAGGGCATCGAGTTCGCGCTGTTGTCCGACCAGGTGAACGCGATCCGCGGCCTCTTCGCCGGGCGCCACCTGCAGGTCTTCACCTCCGGCGCGGAATGGATGGTCAGCGGCGATCCCCTGACGCCGGGCTCGATCCAGCTCAACCGCCAGACCCGCGTCGGCAGCGCGGTGGACCGCATGGTCCCGCCGGTGGACGTGGACGGATCCACCGTCTTCGTCGCGCGCAGCGGCCGTTCGGTGACGGAGTTCGCCTACACCGATGTCGGCGACGCCTACCAGGCGAACGACCTGGCGTTGGTCGCGCGGCATCTCGTGAAGAAGCCGGTCTCGATGGCCTATGACCAGACGAGGCGCCTGCTGCACATCGCCATGGAGGATGGCGGCATCGGTACGCTGACGCTCTATCGCGCCGAGCAGGTGATCGCCTGGACGCGGCAGGAGACCGCGGGCGCCTTCCGCGCGCTCGCCGAGACCGAGGACAAGGTCTACGCCGTGGTCGAGCGCCTGGGCAAGTACCGGCTCGAGCGCTTCGACCCGACGATCGGCCTCGACGCCGGCCTGTCGGGGGATGCCGCGACGCCGCGCGACCAGTGGTCGGGGCTCGATCACCTCGAAGGCCAGGCGGTCGCGGTGCTGGCCGACGGCGCGCCGCGCGGCACGGCGACGGTCGCGGGCGGGCGCATCCTGCTCGATCCGCCGGCGACGGGCGTGCAGGCGGGCCTGTCCTTCGCCCATGTGATCGAGCCGCTGCCCGCGCAGCTCGCGACCGGGGCGGGCGTCGGCGCGGCGCCGCTGCGGCTGGTCTCGGTCACCTTCCGGCTGCTCGATACGCCGGCCTTCTCCGTGGATCTCGGCCGCGGCGCGCAGCCCGTGCCCTTCCGCCGCTTCGATACCGCGCTGCTGGACGCCGCGCCGCTGCCCTTCACCGGCGACGTCACGCTGCGCGCGCTGGGCTGGCGTCGCGATGCGCTGGCGCCGCTCTGGCGCGTGGAAGGCGACGCGCCGCTGCCGGTGACGCTGCTGTCCGTGACGACAAACACAAGGATGAATGATTGATGGCCCAGATCGCCCCCATAGCGACGCTGGTCGGCACCGGCATCTCGCTCTACGCGGCGTCGCGCCAGGCCTCGCAGCAGGCCGCGCAGGCGCAGAACCAGGCGGCCAACGCGCAGGCCGCGCAGCAGGCCGCCGCGCAGCAGCAGGCCGTGCAGCAGGCCGCCGACCAGCGCGCCCGCGACGCGCGGCTCGCCGGCACGCTCGCCTCGGCGCGCGCCAGGCTCGCGGCCGGGGGTGTCACGCCTGACGACGGCTCGGCCAAGGCGCTGACCGCCGGCATCGAGGGCGACGCCGCAGCATCGCAGGCGAGCTCCGACGCGGTCTTCGCCGCGCGGCTCGCTGCCGGGCGGCGCAGCCTGCTGACCGACAGCGGCTCGCTCACGCCCTGGCTGCGCGCGGGTAACGGCTTCGGCACGGCGCTGAGAAGCCTGCTGGACTGACGCCAGCCCCCTCCCCAGCCCTCCCCTGCAACAGCGGGGGAGGGAGCAAAAGCAGCAGGAGCTCCCCATGGCCGAGCACATCCGCATCGGCGACGTCACGCCGCGCGTGCAGTATGTCGGCGACGGCGTCCGGACCGACTTCCCCTTCCCCTTCCCGATCTTCGACGCCGAGGACCTGGAACTTCGCCTCGGCCCCGTGGTGATGACCGGCGGCTTCAGTGTCACCGGCGCCGGCGCCACGGAAGGCGGCCACGCCATCCTGTCCAGCCCGCCGGCCGCCGGCACCGCCGTCACGCTGCGCCGCCGCGTCACCGTCGCGCGCAACACCGATTTCCAGGACAACGGCCTGCTGCGCGCGCGCATCCTGAACGACGAGCTCGACCGCATCGTCGCCGTGCAGCAGGAACTGCGCGACGACGCCACCGCCGCGCTGCGCCAGGATCCCTCCGAGATCGGCGGGCGCATGACGGTCCCGCTGCGCCCGGCGCGCGCGAATCGGCTGCTCGGCTTCGATTCGAACGGCGATGCCGTGGTCTTCCCCCGCGATTCCGGCCTGGTCACCGCGCCCTATCCCGGCGCCGTACCCCGCACCGCCGAGGACAAGCTGGGCGAGCGGCTCTCCGCCCGCGACTTCGGGGCGCGCGGCGACAACGTCAGCGACGACGGTCCCGCCCTGCAGGCCGCGATGAACGCGGCGGCCGCGTCGGCCAAGACGCTGCTGCTGACGGAGGGCAGCTACCGCACGCTGAGCCCCCTGACCCTGCCGGGCGCCGCGGCGGGCCTCATCATGCGCGGCCGCATCGTCTATGCCGGCCCCGCCGGCCAGACGGCGCTGACCATCGGCGACGGCGGCACCGCGCGCAACGCCAACAAGATCGTCACCGGCCTGACCGTCGTGCGCGCCACGCAATCCGACTGGTCGAGCGAGGCCGATATCGGCGTCGTGCTGCGCAACTTTGACGCGTCCGTGGTCGAGGTGCGCGAGGTCACGGGCTTCACCATCGGCCTGCGCACGCTCGGCGACGGCCGCGGCTTCGAGGACTCGACCCTCTTCATGGGCCGCATGCTGAACAACAAGATCGGCCTCGACATTCACACCGCGACGGCCGGCGCCTGGAACACCTCGATCCGCTACTATGGCGGCCACTTCGCGGTCGGCAGCACGGTGAACGTCACGCAGGACCGCTTCGGCATCCGGCTCTCGGCCGAGCCTGGCGCCTATGTCGCGCACAACCGCCACATGTTCGACGCGCCGAATTTCGAGTTGAACGCGAGGGACAAGCCCATCACCGGCATTCCCTTCCTCTGCGAGGTGAACAGCCGCGCGATCATCGCGCGCGCGCTCCGCATGGAAGGCTGCACCGGCCCCGTCGCGCGCCACACCGCGGGCGCGCAGGACCATGTCTACGAAGTGGCCTGGGCCAGCCAGGGCTACCAGGTCGACATCGAGCACACCGCGACGGCGACCAGGCTCGGCGGCGCGGTGCGCGCGCTGCACCAGGCCGCGCCGCATCGGGAAGCGACGCGCGAGGTGGCGTCCGTGCCGAGCCTGCGCGCCGCCGCGATCCGCTGGAACACGACCGAGATCGGCTTCGAGAGGATGGCGGTGCTGTCCACCAACCCGATGGGCACGCCGACGACCCTGCCCGCGCTGGTCTTCCCCGCGCTCGACAGCTTCACCCTGACGAACCGCGGCGTGATCCTGGGCGGCGGCCGCGCGATCGGCTTCGTGGTGGACACCAGGCTCTGCAAGGATTTCGCGCTCGGCGTGGACGCCGACAGCCCGCGGCTGATGGTGATGACCTTCGACAGCGCGATGAACCTGATGGACGACGGCGCGGGGCAGCTCGTGCTCGCCTCCGGCCAGTCCATCCAGTGGAACGCGGCGACTCGCTGGTGGCAGGGTGCCGCGGACATGGAGGATTCGACGCTGACGCGGTTGCAGGCGATCCGCGTCGCACCGTCCGTGGGGTACGCGGTGATCGGCGTCGCACGCCTGGCCGACGATTACGAGCTGCGCGCCTTCCGCCTGATGTGCGACCCGCGCCATTCGCCGGCGCTGCTCTACGGCCTGCCCGACCTGCCGCATGGCAGGCGCGAGCTGATCGCCGAGCAGGCCTGGGATCCGCCCTCGATCGTGGCCGGCGGCAGCGCGCAGACCAACGTCTCCGTGCCCGGCGCGCGCCCCGGCGACTTCGTGCAGGCCGCCTATTCGCTCTCGACCTCCGGCGTCGTGTTCCTGTCGCAGATCGGCGCGCAGGACGTGGTGACGGTGACGGCCTGGAACCGCAGCGGCGGCGCGGTGGACCTCAACCCTGGCACGGTGCGCGTCAGGGTGCTGAAGGCATGACGCGCGCCCGCAAGCCCGCCCCGCCGGTCGTGTCCGCCGCCGTCGCACAGGCGCTCCACGATCTCGCGAAGGACCAGCTGGAGCAGGACTATCTCGGCTTCGTCTCCGGCAGCACCGACCAGGATCCCAAGGCCTATCTGCAGCGCATCGCCGCCGCCAACGCGGCACTGGAATCCCTCACCCTGCTGGCAGCGGTGAACACCCCTGCGGGCGAGGACGCCGATACCGGCGGCGAGGCGGAACTCGCCACCGCCCGCGCCGCGATCGCTGACGAGAACAAAACGTGACCACAATCCCGGCGGACCTCCTCGAATTCACCTGGGTCTGGAACCACCGCGCCGGGCTCGGCACGCCCGCCCTGCATCGGCGCGTGCTGCGCTGGCTGGAAGCCCGCCTGGACGAGCGCGACCATCGCCTGCTGCTCATGGCCTTCCGCGGCGCCGGCAAGTCCACCCTCGTCGGGCTGTTCTGCGCCTGGCGGCTCTATCGCGCGCCGGAGACGCGCATCCTGGTCATCGCCGCCGACCACGCACTGGCCACCCGCATGGTCGCGACGGTTCGCCGCATCCTGGCGCGCCACCCGCTCTGCGGCGCGCTGCTGCCGCGCGGCAATGACGGCTCCTGGGCGGCGGACCGCTTCACGGTGGAACGCCACGCCGTGCTGCGCGATGCGTCGATGCTCGCGGCCGGCATCGGCGGCAACATCACCGGCGCGCGGGCCGAGCTCATCGTCTGCGACGACGTCGAGGTCGCGGGCAATTGCGACAGCGACGCCAAGCGCGAGGAGCTGCGCGACCGCCTGACCGAGGCCGAGTTCGTCCTGGTCCCCGGCGGCACGGTGCTCTTCGTCGGCACGCCGCACACCGCCGACAGCCTATACGCGGAAGCCGAGGGCGCCTTCCTGGAAGGCTATCGCCGCCTGGTGCTGCCGCTGCTCGACGCCAACGGCCTCAGCATCTGGCCCGAGCGTTTCCCCGACGCGGAGGTCGCGGCGCTGCGCGCGCGTGTCGGCCCGTTGGCCTTCCAGCGGCAGATGCTGCTGCAGCCCGTGGCGGAGGACGCCGCGCGGCTCGATCCCGCGCTGATCGCGCATTACGCCGAGGAGCCGGAATACCGCGAAGCCAACGGACGCGGCGTGCTGACGCTCATGGGCCGGCGGCTGCTGTCGGGCGGCGCCTGGTGGGACCCGGCGCTCGGCCGGCCGGGCCGCGGCGACGCCTCCGTGCTCGCCGCGACCTATGTCGACGGCGACGGCCGGCACTACCTGCATCGCCTGGCCTATGTCACCCACGACCCCGAGGCGGCGGAGGACCCGGCGACCCAGCAATGCCGCGCCATCGCCGCGATCGCGCGCGACCTGCTGCTGCCGGTGGTGCGGATCGAGACCAACGGCATCGGCGCCTTCCTGCCGGGGCTGCTGCGGCAGGAGCTGTCGCGGATCGGCTTCAACTGCACGGTGAAGGAGATCGCGAGCCGCGCGCCGAAGGTGACCCGCATCCTCGGCGCGCTCGATCCCATCCTCGCGGCGCGGAAATTGTCCGCGCATGAGAGCGTCTTCCGCACGCGCTTCGCGCGGGAGATGGCGGCCTGGCGCCCGGATGCCGCGAGTGCCCGCGACGACGCGCTGGACGCGCTGGCAGGCTGCATCGCCGCCGAGCCCGTGCGGTTTCCGTCCCTGCCGCCGCGCGGGCCGCGGATGGACTGGCGGGGGGCAGGCTAGGGCTCAGTGGCCCGACCACGCCCGTCCTTCTCCCTCCCGCGCTGTCGCGGGGGAGGGATGGGGAGGGGGCCTGACGCGCTACACCGCCTTCTTCAGTATCTCGACGCCATGCCGCGCCTCGCCCGCCGGCGTGATCGCGTACCGCCCGTCCTCGCGCGTCCGCGCCAGGCCCATCGCAGTCAGCCTCTCCAGGCAGGGCCCGTCCTTCAGCCCGGGCGGACGCCCCGGCGCGCCGACCAGCGTCAGCCGGTGCAGCGCCGATCGGCAGCAGGTCTCGAGATAGGGCTCGTTCCACATGGTTCCGGCGCAGCGATGCGAGGCCGGAAGTTTGGTCCCCCCGGGCGCGGCTTCAAGCCGCCCGGCCCCAGAAGGAGTGAACATCATGGCCGCGGAAATCCCGCCCGCGCTGGTCTCCGCGCTGGCCGACGCGCCGCTGGCGCTGGTGCTGCTGTGGCTTGTGGTGCAGCTGCGCCGCGACCTCGCCACGCGGCCCGAGGCGCCGCCCGCCACGCCGCCGCCGTCCCCTTCGGCCGAGTCCCCGCGGGAGGAGCTGTCGGCCTTCAAGCTCGAGGTCGCGCGCACCTATGTGCCGCTGTCGCTGATCCGCGACCTCGACGCCCGGCTGACGCGCCAGCTCGGCCGGCTCGAGGAGAAGCTGGACGAGGTCAGCCGCGCCGCCACCGCCGCCGCCGCCGTCTCGGCCCAGCGCGTACCGCAGCGCATCGGCTTCGGCCTGCGCGGCGGGGAGGACGAGGAATGACGCATACGCTGACCGCGCCGCGCGTCGCCGGCGCGACCGACATCCTCGCGCTCACGCTCTGGGGCGAGGCCGCCGACCGCCCGGTCCGCGCGATCGAGGCCGTGGCAAGCGTGGTCATGACCCGCGTGCGGCTCGCCGCCGAGCCCGGCGGCCCCGCGCGATTCGGCTTCGGCGTGGCGGGCGTCTGCCGCGCGCCCTTCCAGTTCGCCTGCTGGCATCCCGGCCATCCGCGCCACCGCGCCATCGCCGAATTGTCCGACGGCGCCGATCTCGGATCCTGCCGGCGCATCGCCGCCCGCGCGGTGGCCGGCGCGCTGCCCGACCCCACCGGCGCCGCCACGCATTATCACGCGGAGGAATTGCTGCCGCGCTGGGCGCTCGGCCTCACGCCGACGGCGGAGATCGGCGGGCTTGTCTTCTACCGCCTGGTCGCGTGATACCGCGTCACATGGAGAAGCTGGTCTACACCCTGGTCCGCGGCGCCGAGTGGCGGGAGGCGGAGCGCGTGGGCGAATACCGCGGCAGCGCCGATGATGCGCGCGACGGCTTCCTGCATTTCTCGACCGCCGCGCAGGTCAGGGAAAGCGCGGCGAAGCACCGGCGCGGAGAGGCGGATCTCTGGCTGGTGGAGGCCGACGCCGCACGGCTGGGCGACGCGCTGAGGTGGGAACCGGCCAGCGGCGGGAAACGGCCGGGGCTGTTTCCGCATCTGTATGGCCCGCTGCCGATCGGCGCGGTGCTGTCCGCGACGCGGCTGGTGGTGAAGCCTGACGGCACTCACGACTTCCCCGCGGGCTTCTGAGCCGCGCGCTCGCTCATCACGCAGGCCAGCACCACCACCGCCGCGCCCGCCACCGTCGGCCAGCCCGGCAGGTAACCCCAGATCGCGAGGTCGAAGCCCACGCTCCACACCAGGCCGGAATAGCCGAAGGGCGCGAGCCGCGCGGCGTCGGCATGCCGGAAGGCCTCGGCCAGCACGGCGGTCGCGACGCCGACGATCACGCCATTCGCCACCATCAGCGCCAGCGCCGCGGCATCCGGCGTGCGCCAGTTCACCAGGCCTGGCACCAGCATCACCGCGACGCCGAGCACCGCCGGCCAGACCAGCACGCGGGCCAGCCCGACCTCGCTCCGCAGCGACCGGTTCAGCACGAAGACCAGCGCATAGCAGATCGTGCCGGCGAAGGCCCAGGCATAGCCCTCGATCCCGCCGGCGGCGCCGCCGAGCAGCCCCGGCGCCAGCCCCATCGCGACGCCAGCGAAGCCGACCGCCACCCATCCCCAGGCCGCGCGCGGCACGGTCTCCCCCGTCAGCCAGGGCGAGAAGGCCAGGATGAAGAAGGGCGAGGTGAAGAAAACGAGGTAGCCTTCGCTCAGCGGCAGGGCGCGGAAGGCCATGAAGAAGCAGCCCGCACTGCCCAGCATCGCCAGCGCGCGGGCGAGATGCGTGCGCTTGCGGCGCGTCGAGAGCACCCCGCCCCAGCCCGGCCGCACCGCGCGCAGCGCGAAGACGACGGCAAGGATGGTCACGAAGCGGACCAGCAGCACCTGCCAGACGACGTAGCCCTCGGCCAGCGTCTTGCTGATGGCGTCGAGCAGGCCGAACAGCCCGATGCCGAGGAGCATGTAGACCGGGCCTGCCATCGGCGGCCTGATTGGGGCCGCCCTGGCCCGCGGTCAACACGGCTTCCCATCCCGGCCATGACCGGGCACAAGGCGGCCTCGCCATGACCCCCCGCATCGCCTCCATCCTGATGCCGCTGATGCGCGGCGTGGACCCCGAGCGCGCGCACGACCTCGCGCTGCGCGCGCTGCGCTTCGGACTGGCCGGCGCGGACCGCACGCCGGACGATCCGATCCTGGCCTGCCGCGTGCTCGGCCATGACCTCCGCAACCCCATCGGGCTCGCCGCCGGCTTCGACAAGTCGGCCGTCGCGATCGGGCCGCTGATGAAGCTCGGCTTCGGCATCGTGGAGGCGGGATCCGTCACGCCGCGGCCGCAATTCGGCAACCCCAGGCCGCGGCTGTTCCGCCTGGTCGAGGACCGCGCGGTCATCAACCGCATGGGCATGAACAATGCGGGCATCGCACCCTTCCGCGCGCGCCTCGCCGCCCTGCCGCGGCCGCGCCCGGCGATGCTCGGCGTCAACATCGCGATCAACAAGGAAGGCGCGGCGCCGCTGCGCGACTATCCCATGCTCTATGCCGAGGTCGCGGCGCTGGCGGATTATGTCGCGATCAACATCTCCTCGCCCAACACGCCGGGCCTGCGCGACCTGCAGGGCGAGCGGCAGCTGCAGGACATCCTCGCCGCCATGGCCGAGACGCGCGCCGCGCAACAGGCGAAGCCGCCGATCCTGGTGAAGATCGCGCCCGACCTGTCGCCCGCCGCGCTGGAACCGATCGTCGAGGCCGTCGTCACGCATGGCATGGATGGCCTCATCGTCGGCAACACCACCATCACGCGGCCAGGCCTGCGCAGCGCTCATCGCAGCCAGGCCGGCGGGTTGTCCGGGCCACCGCTGAAGCATCTCGCGACCGACGTGCTGAAGCGCGTGGCGTCGCTGTCGAAGGGGCGCAACCTGACCCTGGTCGGCACCGGCGGCGTCGCGTCCGGCGCCGACGCGCTGGAAAAGCTGCGCGCGGGCGCGTCCTTCGTGCAGCTCTACGCGGCCTTTGCGTATGACGGGCCGGCGCTGATCTCGCGCATCAGGCGCGAGCTCGCGGCGCTGCTGCGGCGCGACGGCGTGCGCAACGTCGCGGACATCGTGGGGGCGGACATCCGTTGAAGATCCTTCAGGGCATCGCGCCGCTCGCGGACCGCTATGACGGCTTCGTCTTCGACCTCTGGGGCGTCGTGCATGACGGCCGCAAACCCTATCCCGGGGTCGCGCATGCCCTCGGAGAACTCCGGGCGCGCGGCAAGGGCGTGGTGTTCCTGTCCAACGCGCCGCGGCGGTCGCATGTCGTCGATCGCCTGCTGACCAACATGGGCCTCGACCGCGGCCTCTGGGACGCGATCGTGACCTCAGGCGAGCTCGCCTGGCGCGCGCTGCGCGACCGATCGACGCTCGGCTACGGCCGCCGCGCGCTGCATATCGGGCCCGAACGCGATCTCTCGACGATCGAGGAGCTCGACATCGAGCTGACCGCCGATCCCGCCGCCGCGGAATGGGTGCTGAACACCGGCCCCGATCCCGAACGCGGCAATGGCGCGGTCGCGCCCTATCGGCCCATGCTGGAAGCCTGCGCGCACCGCGGCCTGCCGATGCTCTGCGTCAATCCCGACCGCTTCGTCATGGTGGGCGAGAGCCGCGTGATCTGCGCCGGCGCGCTGGCGGACCTGTATGTGGAACTCGGCGGCCCGCGCGCGACGGAGATCGGCAAGCCCGACCCCGCGGTCTATCCGCCGGTGATGGAGGCGCTCGGCCTGCACGACGTCGCGCGCGTGGTCGCGATCGGCGACAGCCCGCACACCGACCTCGCCGGCGCGCAGGCCGCGGGGATCGACGCGGTCTGGGCGCTGACGGGCCTGGCGGCCCACGCGCATGGCGAGGCGCCGGATCCCGCGGAACTCGCGCGCGTCGCGGCGGAAGAAGGCGTTACGCCGATCGCCGCGCTGTCGGAACTGCGGTGGTGAACGACGCCGCAGCCAGGCCGCGTCCGCCGGTCTGGCTGCTGGTCGCGATGATCGGCATCGGACCGTTCACCATGCAGGTCGTGGTGCCGTCGCTGCCCGCGATCGGTCGCGACCTCGGCGCCGGCATCGCGACGGTGCAGCTGATCGTCACGCTCTATCTCGTCGCGGTCGGGGTGGGGCAGCTGATCTACGGGCCGCTGTCGGATCGCTTCGGGCGGCGGCCGCTGCTGATGGGCGGGCTTGCGGTCTATGCGGTGGCGAGCCTGGCGGCCGCCGTCGCGCCGGGCATCGGCAGCCTGATCCTGGCGCGGCTGGTGCAGGCGGTCGGCGCCTGCGCCGGCGTCGTGCTGGCGCGCGCGGTGATCCGCGACGTCTGGCCGCGCGACCAGGCGGCGTCGGTGCTCGGCTACGTCACCATGGGCATGACCGTCGCGCCGATGGTCGCCCCCGTGATCGGCAGCCTGCTTGAGCTCTGGTTCGGCTGGCGCGCGATCCTGCTGTCCTGCCTGGCCTTCGCGATCCCGCTCGCAATCGTGGCTGCGCGCCGCCTGCCGGAGACGCTGCCAGCGCCTCAGCACCTGCCGGGCATCGCGGCGATGCTCGGCGCCTATCGCGGGCTGTGGGCGATCGCGGCCTTCCGCACCCATGCTGCGGTGCTGGGCTGCGCGTCGGGCGTGTTCTTCGCCTTCCTTGGCGGCGCGCCCTTCGTGGTGGTGCAGGGCATGGGCTACTCCGCCGTGACCTTCGGGGGCGCCTTCGCGCTGCTGTCCGCCTGCTTCGCCGCCGGCAGCTGGGTCGCGGGTCGGGAGGCGGTGCGGCTCGGCACGCTGCGTCTGATGGGCATCGGCGTGGCGATGAACGGCATCGGCGCGGGAATGGCGGTGCTGGCCGTGCTGGCGCTGCCGCCGCACCTGCTGACGTTCTTCGTCCCGATGGCGCTGGTGGCGATCGGCAACGGCATGCTGCAACCCCCTGCCTTCGCCGGCGCGCTCAGCGCCCGGCCGCAACTCGCCGGCACGGCCTCGGCGCTGGTGGGATCGCTGCAGATGCTGTCGGGCGCGGCCCTGTCCTTCACGGTGGGCCTGGTCGAGGGCGGCGCCGGCATCGGCACGGCGCTGGTCATGGCCGGCGCCAGCATCGGCGCGTGGCTCGCGCTGCGCGGCGTGCGGCGCGCGGTGGGTGGGTGATCCTGGGGAGGGCGCTGCCCAACCACTCACCGGCTCGCCTGCTCGCTCGGGCGGCGGATCAGCACGCTGACCGGCGCGATGACGACGCCGCGTTCCTCGAGCCCCGCGCTCCAGGCCGAGATGGCGGCCACGACGCTCGGCACCGGGTCGTTCGCCAGGCCGAGCGCGGAGCCCTGGCTGCGCGCCAGCGCCTCCAGCCCCGCAAGGCGGCGTTCCACTTCCGCGCGCACGGCGGAGGGCTCGTCGAGCAGCACGTCCACGCTGCGGCCGAAGGCGCGCGCGGGCGTCGGCGCGCCAGGGCGCGGATCGACATACAGCAGGCCGCGCTGGGTCAGCTGCTGCTGCAGCGCGCCCAGCAGCTCCGCATTCGCGGCGTAGCGCTCGCCGCGCATGCCGCCCAGGCCGCCGATCGCGCCGACCTGGCCCTGGATGCGCGACAGCGCCCAGTCCAGCCGATCCATGTTCTCGTTCAGCGTCAGCGTCGTCAGCAGCGCGCGGTCGCCGGGATCGGCGGCCTGGCCATAGCCCTGGGGCTCGAGCGGCAGCGCGATCAGCACTTCCATCCCGCGCGCCCGCGCGCGGTCCAGCATCGCCTCGGGCCGCAGCGCATAGGGGCTGACGGCGAGCGTGATCGCGCCGGGCAGGCGCCGGATCGCGTCGTCGGAATGCTGCGCGAAGAGACCGATGTTGTTGACGATGACGCCCACGCGCGGGCGCTGGTCGCCGCGGTCGAAGGCGCGGGCATAGGCGCGGATCGAGCTGCGGTTGTCCGGCCCGAGGCGCGGGATGTCGCCATGCCGCGAGCGTTCGAGAAGCTGCGGGTCGGGCGGCGCGATGACTGGGCTCGCGTCGCTGCGCGGCGTCGCGGCGGCCGAAAGCGGCGGCGGCTCCGGCGCAACGGGGGTGCCGGCGGGGGCGGGCGGCGGCGGCGTCGGTGCGGCGGCCTGCGGGGGCGGTGCGGGCGCCGGTGCCGGAGCGGCGGCCGGGGCAGCCGGCGCTTCCGCCACGACCGGCGCGGCCGGTGGGCCGAGCCAGGCCAGCGTCCCCGCGCCGCCCGCGAGCAGCGCGGTCACCGCGGCCCAGAACAGGCCGAGGGCGCGCCACCCGCGCATCCGGAAGAGCTCTCCTAGCGTTGGGCGCGCCGCTGCGGGCCGCCTTGGCCGGCCTGCGCCGAGGCCAGGTTGCGCAGGAACTGCACGGCCTGCTGCAGCTGGTGGTCGGTCTCGGGCTTGGTCGGATCGAAGGCCGGCGCGTTCTCCGCCGGGGCGCGCACCACGCGGTCGGCGACGCCGTTCGGCAGGTTCAGCGGCGGCGGCGCGGCCTGGGGCTGCTGCTGCTGCTGCGACGCCTGCCCGTCGTTGCGCAGCGCGCGGCGGAGGTCGGCCTCGCGGTCGCGCTGCGGCGCGTTGGGGTCGGGGCGCTGGGCCAGCACCTCGATGTCGGGCTCGATCCCCGTGGCCTGGATCGAGCGGCCCGACGGCGTGTAGTAACGCGCGGTCGTCAGGCGGATCGCGCCGTTGCCGGGGATCGGCATCACGGTCTGCACGCTGCCCTTGCCGAAGCTCTTGGTGCCCATCACCACGGCACGCCGATGGTCCTGCAGCGCGCCGGCCACGATCTCGCTCGCGCTTGCGGAGCCGGAGTTGATCAGGACGACCATCGGCAGGCCCTGCGCGATGTCGCCGGACCGCGCGTTCCAGCGCTGCGCGTCCTCGTTCCGACGCGCGCGCGTGCTGACGATCTCGCCCTGGTCGAGGAAGTCGTCGGCGACCTGCACCGCCTGGTCGAGCAGCCCGCCCGGGTTGTTGCGGAGGTCGAGGATCAGGCCGCGCAGGTTGCCGCCGGCCTGCTGGCGCATCGCCGCGACGGCGCGGCGCAGCGCGGCCTCGGTCTGCTCGTTGAAGGCGGAGAGGCGGACATAGGCGATGTCGTTGCCTTCGAGGCGGAACCGCGCGACCTGCGGGCGGATCACGTCGCGCTGCAGCGCGAGCTCGATCGGCGCGCGCTCGCCTTCGCGGCGGATGGTCAGGCGGATGGTCGTGCCGCGCTCGCCGCGCATCTGCTCGACCGCTTCCTGCAGGGTCAGGCCCTGGGTGGATTGGCCGTTGATGTGGGTGACGAGGTCGCCGGGGCGCACGCCGGCACGCGCGGCGGGCGTGTCGTCGATTGGGGAGATGACCTTGACGTAGCCGCCTTCCTGCGTGACCTCGATGCCGAGGCCGCCGAACTCGCCGCGCGTCTGCACCTGCATGTCGCGGAAGCTGCGCGGGTTCATGTAGGAGCTGTGGGGATCGAGGCCCTGAAGCATCCCGTTGATCGCGTTCTCGATGACGTCGCGGTCGTTCACGGGCTCAACGTATTCCGCGCGGATGCGCTCGAACACGTCGCCGAAGAGGTTGAGCAGCCGATAGGTCTCGGCGCGGCCGCCATCCTGGGCGAAGGCCTGGAAGGTCGGCAGGGCGATGATCGGGCCGATCACGGCGCCGGCCATGAAGGCGGCGGCGACCGCGCCGACGCTGCGCAGGCGGCGCTTGCGGTCGCCAGGCGCCGGCGGCTCGGCGGGGCTGTCCGTCACCTGGCCGACGCTCGGCAGCCTGCCGCTGCGCTCCGTGCCGTTGTTCATGCCCATGCGATCACCCGATCTCCTGGCCGGAAGCCGCGGCCGCTGGAAGTTCCCGTTGCAGGGGGCCCCTTATGCCCCGGCCGTGTAACCCGCATATTTCCCCAAACCGGCCCGCCGACGCGAGTCCCAGAAAGCCCTCTCCACCCGCAGGGGGGAGAGGGTTGGGTGAGGGGGGCGTGCAGGATGATGAGCGCGCCCCTTTTCCTCGCCGTCCCCGTCACCCCACCCTCTCCCGCATTGAAGGGGAGAGGGCCCAAGCGCCCCTCTAGCTCCGCGCGGCGAACCAGGGCCGCGGGTCCACCGCCTGGCCGTTGCGCCTGAGCTCCACATAGAGCGAAGCGCCCTGGCCGCCAGAGGCCGACAGCACGCCGACCGGCTCGCCGGCCAGCAGCCTCTGCCCCGCCGAGGTGTCAAGGCGATCGAGCCCGGCGAGGACAAAATGGTACCCCCCGCCGCAATCCACAATCAACAGCAGGCCGTAGGAGCGGAACGGCGCGGCATAGACCGCACGCCCCGCACAGGGCGAGACGACCCGCGCGCCGGGGGCGGCCGCGAAGGTCAGGCCGCGATGCGTGCCGCCCGCCCCCTGGTCGCCCCAGCCCTGGGAGACGCGGCCGGCCACCGGCAGCACCCGCCCGCCCGCGACGGCGGGGAGAGAAGCTTCCTGCCGGCGGGCGCTGTCGGCGCGCTGGCGCGACCGCTCCTGCTCGGCGAGCTGGCGCTCCCGCGCCTCTTCCGCCCGCCGGCGCGCCTCCTCCGCCGCGCGGGCGGCGGCGTTCGCGCGCTCCTCGGCCTCGCGCCGGAAGCGCTCGCGCTCCAGCCGCTGGAGCATGTCGGCGAGGTCGCGGGCCTGCGCCGCCGCGGCCTGGGCACGATCGGCGGCCTGGTCCTCCGCCGCCTCCGCCGCGGCGCGGCGACGGCGGGCCTCGGCGAGCTCGGCATCAAGGCGCACCTCGGCCTCCCGCGCCTGGCGCTCGGCGGCGGCGAGCGACGCGGCCTCGCGCTCGGCCGTCGCCTGGGCCTGGGCAGCATCCAGCTGCGCCTCCCGCAGCGCGGCCGCCTCCTCCTCGAGCCGGCGGACCATGCCGCGCAACACCAGCGCGCCGCGCAGGGCTTCCTCGGGGTCGGCGGGCACGGCGAGCACCGTCTCGGCCGGCCAAAGCGACAGCCTCACCATTACCGGCAAGAGGGGCCTCAGCGCCTCGGCCCGCGCGCGGACCTCGGCCGTCGCGCCATCGCCCATACGGCGCGCGGCGGCGACCCTCGCCCGGGCGGCGGCGACCTCGGCCTCGGCGTCCTGCGCGCGCCTGGCGGCCTCGACCCGCTGGCCCGCCAGGCGCACCTCCTCCTCCGCCCGGCGCCGGACCTCGGCCGCGGCGTCCTGCGCGGCCTGACGCTGCTCCCGCGCGACCCGCTCCGCGTCCCTCAACTCCCGGGGCGACTGGGCCATCGCTGCCGCCGGGACGACGAGGAGCGCTGCCGCGAGGAAGGTCGCCAGGGGGCTCCGCCCCCTGACCCCCGCCGGGGAGCCATGGGGCTCCCCGGACCCCGCCGTCAGTTTTCTAACGCCGAAGGCGGAGGGGGCACTTCGGCCCCCTCCGCCTTCGGCGTTGAACGGATCGCAGGTCCAGGAGGCCGATGCCTCCTGGCGGGAGGGTCCAGGGAGGGCAGAGCCCTCCCTGGGCGACTCACCCCGCCGCAACGCCACCCTCGCCGCCGCGCAGCAGCGACTGGCCGGTCATCGCCGGGGGTTGGGGAAGGCCGAGCAGGGCGAGCAGGGTCGGTGCGATGTCGGCCAGGCGGCCGTCGTGGAGGGTGGTGCCCGCGGGCGCGTTGTGCAGCAGGACGGGGACGGGGTTGGTGGTGTGGGCGGTATGGGGCCCGCCGGTGACGGGGTCGCGCATCAGTTCGGCGTTCCCGTGGTCGGCGGTGACGAGGAGGCGGCCGCCCATCGCGGTGATGGCCTCGGCGATGCGGCCGAGGCCGGCGTCCACGGTCTCGACCGCCTTGATCGCGGCGGGGAGGCTGCCGGTGTGGCCGACCATGTCGGGGTTGGCGAAGTTCAGCACGATGAGATCGTAGCGGCCGGAGCGGATGGCCTGAACCGCTTTTTCCGTCAGTTCCGGTGCCGACATCTCGGGCTGCAGGTCGTAGGTCGCGACCTTGGGCGAGGGGACCATGGTGCGGTCCTCGCCGGGGTAGGGTTTCTCCTCGCCGCCGTTCAGGAAGTAGGTGACGTGCGGGTATTTCTCGGTCTCGGCCATGCGCAGCTGGGCGAGGCCGGCCCTGGACGCGACCTGCCCGAGGATGTCGGCCATGGATTGGGGCGGGAAGAGGGTCAGCAGGAAGCGGTCGAGCTCCACGCTGTATTGCGTCATGCCGGCGGCGGCGGCGAAGCGGATCGTGGGGTCTGCGGCGAAGCCGTCGAAAGCGGGATCGACAAGGGCCGACAGGATCTCGCGGACCCGGTCGGCCCGGAAGTTGAAGCAGAGCAGGCCGTCGCCGTGGTGCATGCCGGCGTAGTCGCCAATGGCGGCGGCGGGGACGAACTCGTCGAATTTCCCGGCGGCGTGGCCGGCCTTGATGGCGGCCTGGGCGGTCGGGAAGCGCGCCCCTCGCGGGTTGACCATCACGTCGTAGGCCTGCTGGACGCGGTCCCAGCGCTTGTCGCGGTCCATGGCGAAGTAGCGGCCGCAGATCGTCGCGATGCGCGCGCCGTCCGGAAGCTTCGCTTCGAAGTCGGCGACGAACCGGGGCGCGGCCTGCGGCGCGGTGTCGCGGCCGTCGGTCCAGGCGTGGACGAGGACCTGCAGCCCCGCGGCGGTGGCGGCCTTCGCCAGCGCGATGGCGTGGTCCTGGTGGCTGTGCACGCCGCCGGGCGAGAGCAGGCCGATCAGGTGAAGCTTGCCGCTGCCGGCCTTGGTCTTCTCGACCAGGGTGCGGAAGGCCGGGAGGGTGCCGATGGTGCCGTCCTCGCACGCCGCATCGATGCGCACGAGGTCCTGCATCACGACGCGCCCGGCGCCGATATTGAGATGCCCGACCTCCGAGTTGCCCATCTGCCCGTCGGGCAGCCCGACATCGCGGCCGGAGGTGCGGAGGAAGGCGTGCGGCCCGTGCGACCACAGCGCGTCGAAGCCCGGTGTCTTCGCCTGCCTCACCGCGTTGTCCGCGGGATCCTCGCGCCAGCCCCAGCCGTCCAGGATGACGAGCATGACGGGACGGTGCGGGGGCATGGCGGAGGTTCCGGTTGCTGCGGCAGGTCAGCAGATGCGGCGGCTGTCGGCTCCGGGCAACCCGCTCAGGGGCAATGATAGGGCAGCAAATGATTGCGGATGAGGGGCGCCGGCAGCGGGATCGGTGCCATGTCCTTGTAGCCGTGCCGGACGACGACGCGGTCGAAGCGGCCCGCCGGGGGCGCGGCGGTCCCGTTGAAGCTCACATCCCAGCCTGACGCCGCGCTGGCCGTGACGCCGGCGATAGTCGCGCCAGGATACAGCAGGGGGTCGCGCCCGGCGTTGCGCAGGAAGCGGTCGAAGAGAAGGGCGAGGAACCGGTTGAGGCCGTAATAGGCGGTCAGCCATGGCTGGCGATGGACGACGCACACCATCGGCCGGCCGGCGGCAAGAGTGGCATCGACGGTGGTGCGAAGCCTTGGCGCCGCCAGCGCGATATTCACGGCGTCGCGGTGAACGTCGTCGAGTTCGCGGAAGCAATTCGCTCTCGAGCCGCCGGCAGGCAGCCAGACGCGGATCCGGTGGGCGCGGTCCTCCGCGCTCTGGACCAGGGCGGCCGCGGCGGGATCGATGTCGAGGTCACGGAGCAGGTACCCCATGTCGTCCCGCCCTGTCAGGGCGCGCAGCGCATCCTGCAGCGCGCCGTCACCGGCGCCGCTGACCAGGACGCGGGCACCGGCGCCGAGCATGGTAAGGTCGTCAGGTCCCCAGAATGGCCGGCCGGTGAAGCCGGAGCCTGCGATCGCCGTGTCCTCCTGCTTGTCGCCCGTGGCCCAGATCAGCGCGCCGCCCTCGAAAGACCCTACCCCATCGAGGACGACGCGGGTGCCAAGGGTGGTGTCGGGCAGCTGGATCGTCGCGATGCCGATGGCTGCGGCCCCCCAATAGCAGGTCAGGAGTGTGGCGGGCGCGGCCGCCTGGGCCTGCAAGGTCGCCATCCATTGCGACGCTAGACGGGAGGCATAGTCGGCCGCAAAGGGAAGCGGCACGGAGCCGCCGTGGCGAAGAAGGCGACTGCCCCAGTGGTCCACGGGCCAGTCATAAACGGCGGGATCGATGAAGCGCGAGCCCGCAAAGCGCTGTAGGGCGAGGGAATCGTTGCTGGCCTCGAAGAGCATGGCAGGGACCCCGGCGCGTACCGCGGCCAGGGCGGCCGTGACCCCGGCCGCGCCGGCGCCGGCGACAAGAAGTGGTCTGTCCGGCGCGATCTCGCCGCTTTGGAGAAGCCTGGCCACCAGCGTGGCTCCCCGCAGGACCTGGTCCCGGAGGCTGATCGGGGTGAGGTGGGAAGCGAGGTAGGCGCGCTCAGCGAGCCGATGCGCCTGCAGATAGGGGTCTGTCACGCCAGCCAAGCCGATGCGTTGCGCGCGGCGCCCCTTATCGGCCGGCGCTGCGCCGGCCGACGAGCGCCGCGAAGACATACTTGTCGGCCGCGCTCGTGACGTCCACAGCGCCCAGCCCAAAGCGGGATGCCCGGTTCGTGCCGGTTGGCGCGGCGACGGGTGGCACGGCTGCAGCGACGTCATGCGCGACCGCCAGGGCTAGATCGGCACCGGAGGCCGGCCCCTCAGGGCCGAATGCGTGCGGGCCGTGGTAGATCCCGCCGGCCTTGGCGATGGCGCCCATGGTGTCGGGATCGAGACCCGGCCCATAAGCGACGAACTGGACGCGGCCGTGGATGTCGGGGACGGCGCGCAGTTCGTGGATCAGTGCTGGGAGAGCCCGCGCTTCTTCCTGGCTGCGAACATACCAGCTGAAGGCCTGGACGCTGGGGAGGTGCCGGATCAGGTCGGCGAGACGGCGGCCGGTCGCGTCGAAGACGGGGCCCAAGGGCGAGGTCTCTAGGCCCGATGGCCCGCTGGCCGGATTTTGGCGGATTGGCACGTTGCTCGCACCTTGCTGCTGTCGCTGGGGGCCCTCAGGCCGGGACACCGATGCAGCGTCCCGCCCGAACGCGGCATTGGAAGGGCGACCTGGTGCATCATTCGTGAACGCGGTCGGGGTGTGGCGGTTCATGGCAGCCTCTGGCGGCCCAGGCCGCCGTCCTGATTCGTGTGCAAAGCGCCTGCCCCCGCCCCCGCGAAGGCGGGACATTGCGCCGCGGCGAGACGGGCAGGCAAGCTCGGAAAACGCGAATCAGCGTGTTCCGGCAAAACGAACACGAAATGTTGCAAATTCGACTCAGCGTCGGATTGCCGTCGATCGATGGCGGGGGGGTGCGGGTAGGGATTAGCTGCCCTGGCGCGCCCGCTCGCCGCGCAACTCCCGCACCTCGGCGCGCAGCGCGCGGATCTCGGCCACCAGGAGCAGCGTGTCGAGATGTGCCTCGGACCGCGCGGCGTCGGTGGCGGCCTGGGCGGCGCGGCCATCGGCGCTTTCCCGCGTGTCGCGCATGGCCTGGATGCTCTCCACGATCACCGATGAAGAGGTTCAGCACGACGAAGGTCGCGACGATGCTGAACGGGATGAAGAACAGCCAGGCATGGGGGCTGTGCTCCATCGCCTGGCGGACGACGTTGCCGAAATCGTCCATCGCCATGAGCTGGAACAGCGTGAAGAGCGCGGCGCCGAGATCGCCGAACTGCTCCTCCATCGCGTCGCCGAACAGCTCCACCGCCATCACCGCGAAGACATAGAAGATCAGCGCCATCAGCAGCACGATGGAGCCCATGCCGGGCAGCGCGGCGAGCATCGCCTCCACCACGCGGCGCAGGCTCGGCACCACGCTGATCAGGCGCAGGACACGGAGGACGCGCAGCGCGCGGAGGACGGCGAGCGGGCCGGATTCCGGCACCCAGGAGATGCCGACGACGACGAGGTCGAAGAGGCCCCAGGGGTCGCGGAAGAAGCGGCTGCGGAAGGCGTAGATGCCCAAGCCGAGCTCGGCGGTGAAGAGCACCAGCAGCACGCGGTCGATCGTGTGCAGCAGGCCACCCCAGGACGCCATGACGCTGTCCGAGGTCTCGAGCCCCAGCGTCACGGCGTTGAAGAGGATCAGGCCGATGACCACGCGCTGGAAGGGCGAGGACATCACGAGGCGCGCGGCGCGCGCGCGGAGCGTGTCGGCCATGTCGGCCTGCGTCAGCACTTCCAGCATGGTCCAGGATCCCGGCTTTGGCGGACGGAATGGCCATGAACTGCGTGTAATGCAAGCGGCCTGCTGCCGGCCGGTGCGATCCCGCTGAAGCCTCCCCTTGCGCCGCCGCGGCCTGCGACGTGCCGGAAGCGGTAATGCTGGACCTTCCCTGGAGGTCGGTGCCTTATGCGATCGCGTAGTCCGGCCCACCAGGCAGACCGAGTGCTGGCGGGCGCCTCGGCAGGCAGAAGCGGAGGAGACGCGTCATGAAGCCCCGGCGGTTCTGGATCACGGCGCCGTTCTGCGTTCCGGCGCTCGTCAGCAGCATCTCGCCTGCCCGTTCCGCGCAGCCCTACTGGCCCGACGCGCTCCTCATCGCCACGGCCTCGGCAGGTGGCACCTACCACGCCTACGGCATCGGGCTCGCCCGGATCCTGTCGCGCGAGCTCGGCGTGTCGGTCGCCACGCGGGACACCGCGGGTCCGAGCGAGAACATCACGCTCCTCGAGGAAGGCGTCGCGCAGATCGCCTTCGTGACGAAGAGCGCCGCGGTCGAAGGCTGGACCGGCTCGGGCGACTGGACGGGAGGCCGGCCGCTCCGCGCGATGCGGGCCATGTTCGCGATGTACGACACGCCCTTCCATTTCGTTGCGCGCCAGGACTCCGGCATCGCGCAGATCTCGGCGCTCGACGGCAGGACGGTCGGAGTCGGGCCCGAGGGCGGCACGGCCGCGATCTACACCCCGCGCATGCTGCCGAGGCTCGGCGTGCAGGCCCGTCTCGTGCACGGCAGCTGGGAGGAACTCGCCGCCCAGCTGCGGTCAGGGGAGGTCGACGGCCTGGCCGCCGCCGCAGGCGTGCCTTTCCCCGCACTTGCCGAACTCGAGGCCGGGCGGGCGATCCGCTACCTCCCGCTCACCCAGGACATGGTGGTGAGCCTCCGCCTCGCCGTCCCGGAGCTCGCGGCATCCGTCATACCCGCGGGAAGCTATGCGTCGCTCCGATCGAACTACAACACTGTCGGCATCTACAATCTTGCCGTCGGGCATCGCGATCTGCCCAGCGATCTCGTTTACCGGCTCGTCAAGACCGTCTTCGATTTCCACGCGGAGATGATGGAGGCGCATCCGGCGGCGGCGGCGACCGTGCCGGCCAACTTCGTCCAGAACACAGTCCTGCCATGGCATCTCGGCGCGACGCGGTATTACGAGAACAGGGCGGTGCAAGGCGTTCTGTTCGGGGACTGAAGGCGAGCGCCGCAGTCCGCGCTCCGAGGCCGGTCAGAACAGCAGCGGCGAGACTCCGAAGAAGCTGCGGTGGAAGTGCAGCATCGCGGCCCAGAGGATGAGGCCCACGACCGGCGGCATCCAGCCGATCTCCGACAGCACCAGCCGGTTGCGGCCCTGCGCGATGGCGGCGAAGGGAAGGATGGAGGTCTTCACGGCGAAGTCCGGCCATTCGCGCGGGTGCCGGCGCGCCAGCTTCGCGTCGATCGAGGGCATGCCCGCGGCGGCGGTCAGCAGGAAGGCGCCGAAGAAGACGATCGCGGCGGTGTCGCCGTTGCCCAGCACATGCACCGCGCCCCAGATCGCGAAGGACATCAGCATGGGGTGGCGCGTCACGCGCTGGATGCCTCGCGGTTCCTCGCCGAGGCCCTTGTTGCCGACCGCTGTCGGGTTGCGCTTGTGGGACGCCATGAACAGCACGAAGGCCGGCAGCATGGCGATCGCGAGGATCCAGCGCAGCCAGGCGGGCGCGGTCCAGAGCACGGTGGTCTCCGCATTCTGCCAGGCCATGACGAGCAGGAAGATCGAGACGAAGGAGGCGACGGAGAAGGCGATCATGAAGCGCGTCGGGCCGAGCTTCGCGACGGCGGCGTCGCGCAGCGACGTGCCGGAGACGCCGATATGGATGACGACCCAAAGGGCAGCGGCGAGGAGGAGAAGAAGCATGGCGGTCGCCTTGTTCTCCCGCCCCCGCAGGCGGGGGAGGGCTGGGGTGGGGGTGCGGAGGATAAGGGAGTCGCGGGACGAAGCACCCCCATCCTGACCAGCCTGCGTGTCGTCGGCTGAAGCCGACCACTCCGGCGTCGCGACAATGCCGCGAACCCCGCTAGCGGGGGAGGGAAGTCGATGGGGTACAGGACGGGCACCTACGGCCGCCAGGCCCGATGATAGGGATGCCCCTGCCTGATCGCCTGGGCGCGGTACAGCTGCTCGGCCAGCATCCCCCGAACCAGGAAATGCGGCCAGGTCATGGGTCCGAGCGCGATGCGGTGCGCGGCGCGGGAGAGCACCGAAGGGTCGAGGCCCTCGGCGCCGCCGATGACGAAGGCGACGGCCTTGCCCGACGCGCCCCAGCGGTCCATCAGGGCGGCGAAACCCTCCGAACTCTGCGCCTCGCCGCCGAGGTCCATCGCGACCAGCACCGCGCCGGCCGGGAGCGCCGCCAGCAGCGCCTCGCCCTCCCGCCGCCGGACCTCGGCCGCGCTGCCGCGCGCCTCGGGGATCTCGGTCACCACGGGCGGCGGGCGCAGCCTGGCGGCGTAATGCTCGTACAGGTCCCGCTCCGGCCCGGGCTTCAGCCGCCCGACCGCGAGGATCGCGAGCCTAATCGTCGTCGTCTTCCGTGGCGGTGGACCCGCCGATGCCGTCATCGGGCAGCACGGAGCGGTCCTGCGGGCCCTCCGGCGCCGGGCTGTCCGGGCCCCACATGCGCTCCAGCGCATAGCGGCTGCGCGCCTCGGGCTTGAAGAGGTGCACGACCAGGTCGCCGGCATCGATCAGCACCCAGTCGCCCGACGCGCTGGTGGCGTCGCGGCGGAGCTTCAGCCCCTGCTTCTCGAAGGCGTCTTCGAGATGCGTGGCCATGGCCTGGATCTGCCGATCGGCGAGGCCCGTCGCGATCACCAGCCGGTCCGCGTAGTCCGCGCGTCCCGTGACGTCGAGGACGACGACGTCCTCGGCCTTGTCGTCCTCCAGGCTCTTCTGCGCGGCGACGACCAGGCGGTCGAGCAGCGCGGGCTCGACCTTCGGCTTCCGGGCCCGCGGCGGGCGGTCGGGGCGCGGGGGCGCGGCGCGCTTAGCGGCGGCGGCGGCCGAGGCCTTGAGCTGCGGCGTCGCCTTCGGCGCGGGCTTCCGGACGGGCTTGGCGCCGGGCCTGCCGACGGGCCGGGCGGCCTTGGGCGCCGTCGGCTTCTTAGCCGCGGGCTTCGCCGCCTTGGCGGCGGCCTTCGGCCTAGCGGCGGCCTTCGCCTTGGCGGCAGGCTTCGCCTTCGCAGGCGCCTTCCCGCCCGGCTTCGCAGGGGCCTTCGCGGCGGGCTTCTTCGCTTCCGATGCCTTTGGCGTGCGGGCTATGGCCG
Organism: Falsiroseomonas sp. HW251; assembly: GCF_050563545.1. Taxonomy (NCBI): domain Bacteria; kingdom Pseudomonadati; phylum Pseudomonadota; class Alphaproteobacteria; order Acetobacterales; family Roseomonadaceae; genus Falsiroseomonas; species Falsiroseomonas sp. HW251. The sequence continues at coordinate 43,431 of NZ_JBNXUM010000013.1, read as the reverse complement.
CCTCCTCTTCTCGATTGCCTTGAAACGTCACCTAGCAGCCGCCGCGGCGGGCTGCATCCGCGCCGGCGCCGCAACGGGTTTCCCAGCCGCCCGCCGCGGCGCCGGGGCCACACCCCCGCGCTGCAGCGCCGCCCTGATCGCGGTGGCGGAGGCCGGGTGCTCCGCCGCGCGCACGAAGGCCCAGGGCGCATGCGCGGGCGCCGCCCCGGCGAGCAACGCGCCGGGTCGCCGGCGGTGCCGCGCCAGCCGCTGCGCGGCCTGGCCGGCCAGCGCCTTCCGCGTCCAGCCCGGGCGGGGCAGCACGGCGATCGGCGTGTCGGCGGCGAGCCTTTCCCATCGCTGCCAGCGCGGCAGCTGGACCAGGTTGTCGGCGCCGATGACGAAGACGAAGCGCGCGCAGGGAAAGCGCCGGCGCAGCGCCGCCAGCGTGTCGGTGGAATAGGTGGTGCCGAGCGTGGCCTCGATGTCGGTCGCGATCACCCGCCGCCCGTCGGCGACGCGGCGCGCCCAGGCCAGCCGCTGCGCCAGCGGCGCCATCCCCGCGCGCGGCTTCAGCGGGTTGCCCGGCGAGACCAGCAGCCAGACCTCGTCCAGCTTCAGCGCGCGGCGCACGGCGTCCGCGACATGCCGGTGGCCTTCATGGGCGGGATTGAAGCTGCCGCCGAGCAGGCCGATGCGGCGCCGCCTTCGGTCGCCGCGCTTGTTCAGCGTCATCCCCTCAGTCCAGCCGCACGGCGACGGTCGCAGGCTGAGGCGCGAGGCCGATCAGGGTGAGCCGCGCCTCCCCCGCCGTGGCGGGAAAGGACGGGCCGAGCATCACCGCGACGTATTCGCCCTCCTGCAGGCGCCGCCCCTGTTCACGCAGGTCGCGCGCCAGCCAGGCCAGCACGTCGAGCGGATGGCCGGCCGGGCCGCTGCCCGGGCCTTCCTCGCGCCGGCTGCCCTGCTCCAGCACCGCGGTCAGGTCGCCGAGCGCGCGGGCGAAGGCCGGCGTCGGCTCCGGCGCGATCTCCTCCCCCTGCACGCCGAGCCGCGTGCCGAGGTTGATGCCGAGCAGCAGCGCCGGCGTGAAGGCCGCGTCCCGCCATATCCTGTCCCCGAGGTCGAGGAAGGGGATCACGGCGTCGAGGTGCCGGATGAGCGAGAGGTGGTCGTCCCCGACCTCGCCCACGCCGTCGTAGCGGATGCGCAGCAGCAGGCCGGCGCCAAGCTGCGGGGCGATGCCGTAGGCGGCCGGCAGCGCCGCGGCCTGGCCGGGCCGGAAGGTGCTGCCGGGCCTTTCGCGGAGCGTGCCGAAATAGAGCGTGCCGACCTGCGGCTGCGCGGCGGTACCAGCGACCTTCCAGCCGACCTGGTCGCCCCAGGGCTGCGAAAGCGTCCCGGCCACGCGTTCGCGCATGCAGGCTGCGTCCTGCGCGGTCAGCGCGGTGGGCGGCGGCGGGGGCGTGGTCCGGTCGAGCAGCGCCATCGCCAGCCGCGCGACCTCCGGCAGGCCGGGACAGGCCGCGCGCGCCGCCGCGGGCGCGAGCGCCAGCATCAGGCAGAGGGCAGCGAGGGCGTGGCGCATCGTTCCTCCCGCATCGCGCCGCGTCATGGTAGCGCAAACCGGGCCGGTGCTGAATCAGGGCCGCGTGGCCGTCAGGCCGGCGCGTAGCCCTCGACGATCACGACGTCGGAGGCTGTGCTGTCCAGCCGCAGCTTCAGCAGCGGCGCATAGTCCGGGCTGTCGTAGAAGCCCTGCGCCGCTTCCATGGACGGGAATTCCAGGATCACCAGGCGCTTCAGCGGCAGGCTGCCTTCCAGCGGGCGGTACTCGCCCCCGCGCACGAGGTAGCGTCCGCCATGCGCCGCGATGACGGCGGGGACCGCGGCGCGGTAGCGCTCGAAGGCCGCGCGGTCCGTCACCTCGATATTGGCGATGAGATAGGCGGGCATGGCGTTTCCCCCTTCAGGCCAGCGCGACGCATTCGATCTCGAGGTCGAACGCCATCGGCCAGGATCCCACGGCGACGAAGGTGCGCGCGGGCGGGCTGTCCGCGAAGAAGCGCGCATAGACCGCGTTGATCGCGGCGTAGTGCCCGCTGTTCGCGGCATAGACCGTGACCTTCACGACCTTGTCCAGCGACGATCCCGCGGCTTCGAGCGTGTGCTTCAACGCGAGCAGCGACGCCTCGGCCTGCGCCTCGATCGCGCCGCTGACGATCTTCCCGGTCGAGAGATCGATGCCCGGCAGGCCGGAGACGAAGACGAAGCCGTTGGCGCGCACGCAGGGCGACAGCGGCACGCCGGTGCGGCGGATGGTGTCGGAGACGACCGGGACCTCGATGATCTCCTTCATCGCGCCCTCCCCTTGTTGCGGGGGCGAGCCTAGGCGTGGCGCCGGCGGCCGCGCAAGCGCGGGTCAGCCTGGCACGCCTTCCACCAGCGCGACGTCGCTGCGTGTGCAGGTCAGCCAGAGATCGAGCAGTGCCGGGTTGTCGCCGCTGTCGAAGAAGCGCCGCGCCGCCTCGGTCGTCGGGAATTCCAGGATCCAGAGGCTGCTGAGGCCGAGGTCGCCTTCCAGCATCTCGGGCCGGCCCGCGCGGACGAGGTAGCGGCCGCCATGCTTCGCGACGACCGGCGGCAGCATCTCGCGGAAGCGGGCGAAGCCTTCCTCGTCCGTGACCTCGACGCTGGCGACGATGTAGGCGGGCATGGAAGGCCTCCTCCGCCGGCACGCTAGCATGCCGGCGGGGGTCGTTTCACCAGCGCATCACGGCCGCGTCTGGCCGGTGCCGATCACCTGGTAGCGATAGGTGCAGAGCTGCTCGAGGCCCACGGGCCCGCGGGCATGCAGCCGGCCCGTGGCGATGCCGATCTCGGCGCCGAAGCCGAATTCTCCGCCGTCGCAGAACTGGGTGGAGGCGTTCCACATCCCGACGGCGGAGCCAAGCCGGCCGAGGAAATGCGCTGCCGCCGCCTCGTCCTGCGTGACGATGGCTTCGGTGTGCTCGCTGCCGTAGCGGCGGATGTGATCGAGCGCCGCATCCACGCCGTCCACCACCTTCACCGACAGGATGGCGTCGAGCCATTCCGTGCGGAAGTCGTCGTCGGTGGCGGGCGTCAGCTCCGGCAGGATGGCGCGCGCGCGCTCATCCCCGCGAAAGTCGCAGCCCAGCGCGCGGAGGTCGGCGACGATCGCCGGCAGCAGCGAAGGCGCGATGGCGGCGTCCACGAGCAGCGTCTCGGTCGCGCCGCACACGCCGGTGCGGCGCATCTTCGCGTTCGCGACCAGCGCGCGCGCCATGACGGGGTCGGCGGCTTCGTGGACATAGGTGTGGCAGAGGCCCTCGGCGTGGGCGATGACGGGCACGCGGCTCTCCTCCATCACGCGGGTCACCAGGCCCTTGCCGCCGCGCGGGACGATGAGGTCGATCAGCCCCGCCGCGCGCAGCATGGCGCCGACGAAGGCGCGGTCGGCGGTGGGTGCCACCTGCACCGCGGCTTCCGGCAGGCCGGCGGCGCGCAGGCCCTCGGCGATGCAGGCATGGATCGCGAGCGCGCTGCGCAGGCTCTCCCGCCCGCCGCGCAGGATCACCGCGCTGCCGGCCTTCAGGCAGAGGCCGCCGGCATCCGCCGTCACATTCGGGCGGCTTTCATAGATCATGCCGACCACGCCGATGGGCTGCGCGACGCGGCGGATCACCAGGCCGTTCGGGCGCGTCCATTCGCTTAAGGTCCGGCCGACGGGATCGGGGAGGGCCGCGATCTCCTCGAGGCCCTGCGCCATCGCCTCGACCCGGGCGGGGTTCAGCGTCAGCCGGTCCTTGAAGGCGCCCGACAGGTCGGGGGCGGCGGCGAGGTCCTCGGCATTCGCGGCGATCACGGCCTCCGCGCGGGCGCGCAGCGCGGCCGCGGCGGCGGTCAGCGCCGCGTCCTTCTGCGGTCGCGGCGCGACGGACAGCGCATGCGCAGCCTCGCGCGCATCACGCGCGGCGGTCTCCAGCAGGCGGGTCACTTCGTCTGCGACGACGTTCATCGCGGTAACTCCTCGGGGCGGAGCATTAGCGCCCGATGCGCAACCCCGCCAGACGGATGATCCCATCGGGCGCGGATTCGAAGCCCTGCAGGTCCGCGCGCATCGCCCAGAACCAGCGGTGGTGATAGAGGATCAGCATCGGCCGGTCTGCCAGCCAGATCCGCGTCGCCTCCCGATAGAGGCGCTGGCGCTCCGGCACAGCGGTCACCGCGCGCGCCTGCTCGAACAGCCGGTCCAGCTGCGGGTTGAGGTATTTCCCGCGGTTGAGGAAGCCGTCCGAGGCCAGCCAGAACGCGATGTTGCCGTCGGGGTCGGGGCGGCCGGACCAGATACCGATGAAGCCCTCGAAATCGCCGCGCTCCACCGCGGCGACGGCGGTCGAGGCCTCCGTCACCTCGAGCTTCACGTCGAAGCCGCCCTCGGCCGCCATGGACTGGATGATCTCCGCGACCTGCGCATCCACCGGCGCGTTGGGCACGCGGATCGTCACCGCGACGCGGTCGAAGCCGGCTTCCCGCAGGATGCGCCGTGCGCGGGCGGGATCGCGGGCGGGCGGAGCGAGGTCGGAGAAGTAGTAGGGCGTGCCCGGCGCCTCGGCCTGGTTGTTCGGCGTGAAGCGGCCTTCGAGCGCGACCTGGTTGATGATGGCGCGGTCGATCGAGAGCTCGAAGGCTTCCCGCACGCGGGCATTGGCGCCGATCGGGCGGCTGCCGAGCGGCCCGTTGCCGAGGTTGAACTGCAAGGTCTGGTAGGCGATGGACGGCCCCGAGACCATGCGCAGCCGCCGGTCGCGCTCGATCGCGGGGATGTCGGAGGGCGAGACGCGCTCGATCAGGTCGAGTTGGCCGCCGCGCAGGTTCAGCAGCCGCACCGTGTTGTCGGGCAGGGGCAGGAAGGTCACGCGGTCGAAGTGGAAATTGGCGGCATTCCAGTGGCCGGCGAATCTCTCCATCTCGATCCGGTCCTGCGCGACGCGGCGCGTCAGGCGGTAGGGGCCGGAGCAGACGGGATTTTCGCCGATCCGCTCGGCCATCGGCAGGACGGAGGGGGCGAGCATCATCCCCGCGCGGTCGGACAGGACCGAGAGCAGCGGCGCGAAAGGCTCCGACAGCACCAGGCGGACGGTGCGGGGGTCCACCACGACGACGTCGCTGACGGGGCGGAGTTCGCTGCGCCTGCGGGATTCGCGGGCGGTGCGGTAGCGGTCGAGATTGGCCTTCACCGCCGCCGCATCCACCGGCGAGCCATCCTGGAAGCGCGCGCCGTCGCGCAGCGTCAGGGTCAGCGCGCGGCCGTCGGGCGCCCATTCCCAGGCCGTCGCGAGCTCCGGCCGGAAGGAGAGGTCGGGCGCCACGTCCACGAGCTTGTCGCAGAGCGCGGAGAAGACGACGCGCTCGACGAAGGAGCCGGATTGCGCGGGGTCGAGGACATTCGGGTCGGCGCCGATGCCGATGCGAAGGGTGGTCTGCGCGAGCGCCGGTGCGGCGGCGAGCGAGAGGGCGACGGCGAGGCGGAGCATGCGGCGGTCTCCTGGATATGGCCATTAAGCCCTCTCCCCCGCTTATGGGCGAGAGGGTCGGGTAAGGGGGACGCGGAGGACATGCGAGGTGCTCGGCATCCTACACGCCCCCCTCACCCCACCCTCTCCCCCCTGCGGGTGGAGCGGGCCTTGCCGCGAGCCCTCAAGCCCCCGCCAGAACCACCAGATCATCCCGGTGGACGATCTCGTCCCGCCCGCGCCAGCCGAGGATCGCCTCGTGCTCCTCGCTGCGGTGCCCCGCGATGCGCCGCGCATCGGCGGCGTCATAGGCCGAGAGCCCCCGCGCCAGCTCCTGCCCCGAGGCGTCCTTCACGCTGACGGGATCGCCGCGGCGGAAGTCGCCTTCCACCGCGCGCACGCCGGCGGGCAGCAGCGACGATCCCCGCGCGAGCGCTCGCGCCGCGCCTTCGTCCACAACGAGCGCGCCCAGCGGCGCCAGGCTACCCGCGATCCAGCGCTTGCGCGCCGACCGGCCCGCGGGCTCCGGCAGGAACCAGGTGCAGCGCGCGCCCTGCTCCATCGCCTGCAGCGGCCTGTCCGGCTTGCCGAGCGCGATCGCCATGGCGCAGCCCGCTGACGTGGCGATCCTCGCCGCGATCAGCTTGGTGCGCATGCCGCCCGAGGAATAGCCGGGCGGCGGCTCGCCACCCATGGCCATGATCTCGTCCGTCAGGTGCTCGACCACCGGCAGGTGCTGCGCCGCCGGGTCCTTGCGGGGGTCGGCGGTGTAGAGGCCGTCTATGTCGGAGAGCAGCACCAGCGCGTCGGCCTCCACCATCTCCGCGACGCGCGCGGCGAGCCGGTCGTTGTCGCCAAAGCGGATCTCGGTGGTGGCCACCGTGTCGTTCTCGTTGATGACGGGGATGCAGTTCAGGGACAGCAGCGTGCCGAGCGTGGCGCGCGCATTCAGGTAGCGGCGCCGGTCCTCGCTGTCCTCGAGCGTCAGCAGCAGCTGCGCGGCGTTCAGCCCGACGCCCGACAGCGCGGTGGCCCAGGCGCCGGCGAGCCGGATCTGCCCGACCGCGGCCGCGGCCTGCTTCTCCTCAAGCCGCAGCTTCTTGCGCGTCAGGCCGAGCGCGCGGCGGGCCAGCGCGATGGCGCCGGACGAGACCAGGATCACCTCGGTCCCGCGCGCGCGCATGGCGGCGACATCGGCGGCGACGCCGGCGAGCCAGGGGTCGCGCGGCGCAGCGCTGCGGTCGTCCACCACCAGGGCGGAGCCGATCTTCACCACGACGCGGCGGGCGGAGCGGAGGTCGAAGGACATGGCGCGGGGCCGATAGCACGGGCGCCGCGCGGGGGGGAGGGCGCGGCGGCGACACCGTGCTTCCGGCCGGGGAACAATTGAAACGCGGCACCGCGCGGCGCGAAGTCCTGGCGAAACCTGCCATCCCCATCCTGCCGCCATCGCCGGGCGCCGCCCGGTCCGGGAAGACAGGAGCCAGAGCGTGACCATCACCTACGTCAACAACCAGGCCAGCACGCAGCAGGTGCTCAGCGGCCTCAACGACATGCTGGTCGTCGGGCTCGACGGCGCGGTGACGGTGCAGAGTGATCCGGCCATCCGGATCGAATACGTGCCGGGCGCAACTGTCGTGGTGAACGGCCTGGTCGCCACCGAGTCCCGCGGCATCACGACCGCCACGGCATCGCTCCAGCCCGCCATGTCGAGCGGCGTGAGCGTCGAGATCGGCGAGCACGGCCTCATCGTCGCCGGCGTCGGCATTGACCTCCTCGGGCAGTCGAACACCGTCTCGAACGACGGCATCATCAAGGCCAGCCAGGAAGGCGTGCTGATGACCGGGCTCGACTCCACGCTCGTCAACAACGGCCGCATCACCGCGAACAACTGGGCCGCCACCCTGAACGGGGACTTCGCCAGCATCGTCAACAATGGCACCGTGACGAGCAGCAGCAACGGCGGCGTCGCCCTGCTCGGGTCGCACGCGGATCTCGTGAACGCCGGCATGATCGGCGCGCAGGGGAACGGCTACGCGGCCGCGGTCATGACCGCGAACGAGGGCAGCATCCGGAACACCGGCACCATGGCGAGCCAGAACGGCCAGGGCCTGTTCCTCGCGAGCGACTCCTCGGGCGGCGCGCCGGGATGGATCGACGTGTTCAACGCCGGGACGATCTCCGGCAAGGTCAATGCCGTCGAGGTCAGCGACTTTTACGGCACCACCACCGTCAGGCTGGTGAATGCCGGGGTCCTGGCCGGCACCGTGCAGCTTGCCGGCGGCAACGATCTCTATGACGGCCGCGAGGGCAAGGCGTTCGGCACGATCTCCATGGGCGGCGGGAACGACGTCGCGCTCGGCGGCGCCGGTGCGGAGAGCATGGATGGCGGCGCCGGCAACGACGACCTCGAAGGCGATGGCGGGAACGACGTGATTGTCGGCGGCGCCGGTGCCGACACGATCGACGGTGGCATGGGCAACGACACGCTTTGGGGCGAGGACGGCGACGACGCCATTGACGCCGGCGACGGCCACGACCTCGTCTATGGCGATGCCGGCGCGGACTTCCTGACCGGCGGCGCCGGGATCGACACGCTGAGCTACGTGCTGAGCAATGTCGCGGTAAAGGTGAACCTGGCGACCGGCGAGGCCTCGGGCGGCTTCGCTCAGGGCGACGAGTTCACGGGCTTCGAGCGCCTGGTCGGCAGCGGCTTCGCGGACACGCTGACGGGGTCGGCGAAGTCGGACACTATCGAGGGCGGCGACGGCGCCGACATCGTCAAGGGCGGGGCGGGCGGGGACCTGATCCGCGGCGGCGCCGGCAGCGACACCATCGAGGGCGGCGCCGGGCGCGACGTGCTGTTCGGCGGCGACGGGGCGGACCTCTTCCGCTACCGCGCGCTGGGCGACAGCAAGGTGGACCCGACGGCGCGCGACGTGATCCGCGACTTCCAGGTCGGCGTGGACAAGATCGACCTGGCGCTGATCGATGCCAGCACGAAGGCCATCGGCAACCAGGCCTTCACCTGGATCGACCAGGCGGATTTCAGCAAGGCCGCGGGGCAACTCCACTACAGGACCGCGGACGGCAACACGCTGGTCGAGGGCGACGTCAATGGCGACGGCGCGGCCGACTTCTCCATCCTGCTCAACGGCACGCTCGCGCTGAGCGCGACCGACTTCATGCTCTGACGCGCGATCGCCGGGCTGGACGGGCGGCCGGGGGGCGACCCCCGGCCGTCGTCATCTCGGCTCAGCGCAGGCCGATCAGCACCAGCAGCGCCGCGACGCCGCACCAGACGGCCATGGCGCGCTGCTGCGCCAGCCCCGCGCGTTCCGCGATCGCGGCCGGCACGGCGGAGACCAGCAGCGTGCCGGTCGAGACGAGCAGCGACGCCCCGTAGAAGACGACCTCGTTTGACGGGCGCACCATCTCCGGCAGCCAGACCGGCCAGAGCGCCATCGTCACCGGCAGGGCGGGGCTGATCAGGCCGTTGACCAGGCAGACCGCGACGGTCGCGACGAAGAGGTTCTGCGGCGTCACCGATTCAGCCCCCGGCTGCCGGCGTGATGCTCGGCACGAGGCCGGCGCCGACGAGCAGCACGCCCGCCACCAGGCGGATGCCGAACAGCCAGCAGGCCGCGACCAGCGGCAGGAAGCGGCCCTGCACGTAGGACGGAACCATGCGGCGCGCGCACCACACCGCCCAGTCCGTCAGCAGGCGGAAGCCGCGCCAGATGTAGTTCGGGCTGTCCGCGGGCACGAAGGCCTGCATCGCGAAGCGGCCGATGCAGGCCCAGGCGGTCAGCGCCAGGACATACATGACGATCCAGAACAGGAGGTGGTCGGTGACGAAGGACTGCATCGGCCCCCCAGCGCAGCGCGTGCGGCATGTGCAAGAAGAAGGGGCGGCCAACAAGTGGCCGCCCCTGGGATCCTCCGGTGGCTTCGCCACCGGAGGGAGAGCCACGCCCCGCAGGATCAAGCAGCCTCCGGGGCCCCCATCGCGACGCGCAGCGTCGCGCTGGGAACTACTCGATTGCCTCCCGGCCATCGGCTAGGCGGACGTCGCCCTTCGGGATGCGGATATCGTCGATGAAGTCCTGCATCGCCTGGCTCGGCGCCTCGGTGAACTTCGACACCAGCCAGATCGTCAGGAAGGACAGCGGCACGCCCACGATGCCGCCGGAGATGTTGTTCAGCGTCCAGAGACGCGCGACGGTGCGGCCGCGCAGGACCACGCTGTCGGTCGTCAGGATCAGCTGGCCGAACCAGGACAGCGCGCCGTCCTGGATCTGCGCGGCATTGGCCACCAGGCCCTGGGCATAGGCCTTGAGATCGGCGCCGGCCTGGGGCAGCGCCGCGGTCTGCCGCGCCGCGGCCAGGATGGCGTCCTTCGTGCCGAAGAGCTCGACGAAGGACAGGCCGTAGAACTCCGTCCAGATGAGGTAGCCGAAGGTGAAGATGTAGCCGACGCCCATGCCCCAGATCGCGGCGGCGTTGGTCGTCGTCTTGTACCACACGCCCATCACCAGCGCGGCGAAGAGCCCTGCGGCGGCGATGGAGAAGGCCCAGGCGACGAGGAACAAGATGTCGGCGCCCATGTTGCCCGCGGTCCAGGCCGCCAGGATCGCGACCACGATCAGCAGCACGCGGGAGATGACCAGCCGGCGCTTGGTCGGCGCCTCGCGGTCGATCATCTTGTAATAGACGTCGTGCGACAGCGCATTGGCCAGCGCGAGCAGCAGCCCGTCCGCGGTGGACAGCGCCGCCGCCAGGCCGCCCGCGGCCACGAGGCCCGCGATCACATAGGGCAGGCCCGCGATCTCCGGCGTCGCCAGGACGACGACGTCGGGGTGGATGCGGAACTCGCCCCATTGGACGATGCCGTCGCGGTTGGTGTCGACGATGTTGATCCATGGCGTCCCGTAGGGCGACATGATCTGCCAGCTCTTGATCCAGTCCGGCAGCGCCGCGATGGGCTGGCCGATGACGGTCTGGTAGATCTCGAGCTTGGCGAAGGCGGCGTAGGCCGGCGCGGTGAAGTACAGCAGGAAGATGAAGAACAGCGACCAGGCCACGGACTGCCGCGCTTCGCGCACCGACGGGGTGGTGAAGTAGCGCATCAGGATGTGCGGCAGGGCCGCGGTGCCGACCATCAGGCAGAACACCAGCGCGAAGAAGTTGAACGCCGCGCTCCAGCTGAAGGCGCCGTTCGGCCCGATGAAGGGCGCGCTGTGCCAGCCCGTCACGCCGGGCGGGGGGGTCATGCCGGCGGCGCGGAAGCCGTTCTCCAGCTCCGCGATGCGCTCCAGCGCGAAGCCGTACATCAACTGCGGCAGGGGCACGCCGGTGACCTTCACCGACATCAGGATGGCCGGGATCAGGTAGGCGATGATCAGGATGATGTACTGCGCCACCTGGGTCCAGGTGACGGCGCGCATGCCGCCGAGCATGGAGCAGACCAGGATGCCGGCGAGGCCCACGAACACCGCGACGCCGAAGGAGACGTCAAGGAAGCGCTGGGTGATGATGCCGACGCCGACGATCTGGGCCACGACGTAGACGAAGCTCGCGGTGAGCAGCACGGTCACGCCGACCGCGCGCGCGATGTTGCCGCCGTAGCGGGCGCCGAGGAAGTCGGGGACCGTGTACTGGCCGAACTTGCGGAGGTAGGGCGCGAGCAGGATGGCCACCAGCATGTAGCCGCCGGTCCAGCCCAGGATGAAGGCCAGCCCGCCATAGCCCAGCGCATAGAGGCTGCCGGCCATGCCGATGAAGCTCGCTGCCGACATCCAGTCCGAGCCCGTCGCCATGCCGTTGTAGAGCGCGGGCACGCGCCGGCCGGCGACGTAGTATTCGCTGACCACCGCGGTGCGGCTGATGATGCCGATATAGGCGTAGACGCCGATCGTCAGGAAGACGAAGAGGTAGCCGATGATGCGGTCGGGCACGCCCATCTGCTCGAGGATGGCGAGCAGGATGACAAAGACGACGAAGCCGCCGGTGTAGCCGGCGTAGATCCTGCCGAGTGAGGAGATGAAGGGATCCTTGTCCCCAATGGGACCGGGGGTGCTGGCGGACATGGCCTCAGTCTTCCTGCACGCCGAATTCCTCGTCGATCCGGTTCTGGCGCCCGGCGAACCAGAACAGGCCGACGACGAAGATGATCAGGCTGCCTTGGGCTGCCATGTAGAAGCCGAGCGGGAAGCCCAGCACATGGATCGCGTTCAGGCTGGAGGCGAAGAAGTGCACGCCGAACCCCGCGAAGAACCAGATCGCGAGCACCGTCCACATCAGGCCGGAAGTCTTTTTCCAATAGGCCTCGCCGGTCTGCCGATCCACCGGCGCGGTGGTCGCGCGGGCGGCGGGCCGGACGCTGACGTCCTCGAAGGGCATCGGATTTCTCTCCCCGTCCAGGGTTCGGGGCCGGACCTGTTCCGGCACCGCTTTCCGCTCCACCCGGCATGGCGGCGCGGTGAACATTTGGTTAGGCGCGCCGCTAGCATTTCACGGGGTCGATACGCAATATGACCGAACCCATGCGAGAGATTAAGAAGTGGTAACGTGGCTGCGCTGTCTTGTCACGCGCGAGCTCGACGCCAGCCCCGACGGGCTGGGCCGCTTCATTGCCGCGCGGGCCGCCTTCCTCACGCAGAAGACGGTGCTGGACTATTGCGAGGTGAAGGCCGGTCGGAACCAGCGCGAGCACTTCGCCGACCCGGATTTCGCGGCGGCGCTGCGGCATTGCCGCTGGCAGGTCTTCAGCGGCGCAGTGCCGGACGTCCTCGGCATGGCGGAGTCCTGGCTGCGCCCGCATGCGACGGGCCGGGAGACCGCGCTGGCCGCGGCGCTGGCGCGGATCGGCGCGACGATCATCGACCAGGCTCCTGCACCGGAGGAGGAGCGGGCGGACCTCGACGCCGCGCGGGACGCGCTGCCCGACCATCTCCGCCGCCTGCAGGCGGCCGCGCCCTGTCCGGCCGACCGGCTGCCGTTGCTGTCCGAGGCGCCGCTGCTGGCCACGCTCCCGATCCACCCGAGCCAGCGCGTCGGCGAGACGCAGGCCATCAAGGGCGCGCTGCGCTTCCACCTGGTGTCGAGCCAGCAGGAGATGGAGCGCGCCTTCGATCCCGCGCCGCTCGCCGCGGCACTGGTCGCGGGGGCGTAGCTACCCGCCGGTCGGCGCCAGCAGGGTCCGGGACCGGTCGCGCCCGATCCGCACGCCGCGCGCCTTCATGTCACGCAGCTGCAGCCAGGCCATCGCAGCCATCAGCGCGTCGTTGATTGCGACATGCTGCTCGAGCTCGGGGATGCCGAGATCGGCCAGCAGCGAGGCAAAGCGCAGATCCACCTCGGTCCCCGGCGGGGCGTTGCCGTATTTCCGCTCGTAGTAGAGTTCGCTGACCTCGATGGTAGGGTTGGGCAGCTTCGCCTGGATCTGGCGCAGCGCATACTTGTCGATCATGCGGACGTCGAAGGCGATGTAGTAGCCGACCAGCGGGCGCGGGCCGATGAAGCGCAGCAGCTCCGGCAGGACCTCGTGCATCGGGCGGCCGCCCGCGACGTCGCTACGGCGGATGCCGTGCACCTTGATGGTGTCGGCCTCCGGCCGGGCATCGGCGGCGACGATCGCCTCGTAGCGCTCGCTCGTCAGGATGCGGCCGCCCGCGATGCGCACGGCGGCGACGGCGATGATGTCGTCCACGCGGGGATCGAGGCCCGTCGTCTCGCAATCCAGCGCGACCGCCTCGTCCAGCGGCGGGCGGCCGAAGAGGAACTTGTAGTCGTGGTTGCCGAGGGTGGCGCGGTAGAAGAGCCGGCGCAGCCAGTGCGGCAGCATGTCAGCGGGTTGCCGGGAAAGGCCCTCTCCACCCACAGGGGGGAGAGGGTTGGGTGAGGGGCGTGCTGAGGAAAATGTGCTCGTTCCACATCCTGCACGTCCCCCTCACCCAACCCTTTCCCCCATGAGTGGGGGAGAGTGCTTACCTGCCCGCTAGAACGCGTTGAGCTTGTAGCGCGAGGACACGATCTCCCGGAACTGCCGCACGATGCGCAACGCGTCGCGCAGCAGGTCGCGGTCGCCCGGCGAGAGGCGCGAGGGGAAGACCAGCGACTCGCCCTCCATGGACCCGCGCCGGACTGCCTCCAGCTGGCTGCGCAGGCGGAATTCCATGAAGACGCGCAGCGCCGAGAGCAGCTCCCGCCCGAAGTCGCGGTCGAATATGCCGCCGGCGTCCGCGAGCGCGCCGATCCGCGCGGCGGTGGAGTTGGCGGTGCTGCCGCGATCGATCGCCATCACCCGCACGCCGTGCACGATCGGGAAGATGCCGGAGCGCTTGAGATCGATCGCCTCCGACCCCACGCCGACGGTGCGCATCAGCGCCTGCAGCCGGCCCATGGCCGGCGTCTCGAAGCTCTCGATCAGGCCGGCGAAGCGGGCCAGCAGCACCTGCTCTCCCTTCAGCAGCTTGACCAGTGCGGTCTTGGCCTGGACCAGCAGGTCGGTGCGGCCCGTCACCGCGTCGGCGTCGCTGAAGATCGCTATGTTCATCGCGGCCTCGGGCGAGCGTTCCAGCACCCAGGCACGGAGCTGCCGCACCAGCCCGTCCACCGGCTGCGACCAGAGCGGGTTGCGGACCATCACGTTGCCCGGGCAGGGCGGGAAGCCGAAGCTCTCGAGCGCGCCGGAGAAGCCGGCGCGGAAGGCGTCCAGCTCCGCCTCCGGCACGGGCGAGGCCAGCAGCAGGCCGTTGTCCTGGTCGGTGCGGACGGTCTGCTCCTCCCGCCCTTCGGAGCCCATCAGGATCAGGCAGCCCTTCTCGCGGATCGCGGGCGTCGCCAGCAGCTCGAAGAGGCGGACGAAGAGGCGGCGGTTGAGGTCGGAGGTGATCTCGGCGATCGCCTCGGCCTTCACGCCCTGGCGGTGCAGGCGCTCGACCTGGGCCTGGATCTCCCGCGCGGGGGCGGCCAGGTCCTCGACGCGGTGCGCGGCGTCGATGCGGCCGGGGATGAGCTGGGAGTTGCCGGCGACCAGGCCGAGAATGTCGATGTCCTCGAGGAAGCCGACATGGACGCCGTTCTCCTGCACCGCGACGCGGCGCTTGTTGTGGCGCGTCATCGTCAGCAGCGCGTCGAAGATGAAGGCGTCGTCGGGGACGGAGACGACGTCGAAGTGGCAGGCCTCCCGCACCGGGGTGTCGAGCGGCAGGCGGCGCAGCACGACGGCCTTGGACAGGTTCATCCCCGTCACGACGCCGATGCGCTCGCCGTCGCGCACGAAGAGCGCGTTGGTGTCGGCGTCGCGCATGCGATGGCCCGCCTGCTCGATGGACGCGCAACCGTCGATGAAGACCGCGGCGCCGCGCATCGCGTCATGCACGCGGGCGCGCAGCACGCTCTCCACGGCGTCGGCCTTGTGGGCGGCGGCGAAGGCGTCGAGCTTGCGGGAGACGTCGGCATAGAAGAAGGCCGCGAAGGCCGCGTTGCGCGCGATCAGCCGCATCACGACCGCGCGGGGGATCAGGTGGCAAAGCGTCTCCTCCGACGCCCTGAAATCCTCGCCGGCGGCGCCGTGGACGACGGCGCGGCTGTCGAAGCTGTCCTTGGGGCCGAGCACGGCGGAGAGCGTCTCGCCCTCCCGCAGCTCGACGGTGCCCTTGATGACGACGTGCAGGTGGTCGGCGCCCCGGCCGCGCGCAACGATGACCTCGCCCGGCGCGAAATAGCCGATGTCGAGGGCGGCCTTGAGTTCCTCGCACTCCGACTGGGTGAGCCGGTCGAAGGGTGGGTTGCGGGTGTCGAAGCCTGACGACATGAGTGAAAGGGCCGGGGCGAACCCCGGCCCGATCCGTCAGTGGACCGACGCGGAGGCCGCGCCGATGCCGGTCTCCGACCGCAGGTACTGCGAGTCGAAGGCGTCCTTCTCGGCCCGCGCGCGGGCGGAGGCATCCGCCTTGCTGATCAGCCAGATGCCGATGAAGGCGATCGGCATCGAGAAGATCGCGGGGTTGTCGTAGGGGAAGATCGCGGCGGGGAAGCCGAAGGTCTGCACCCAGACCGCCTTGGACAGCACGACCATCGTGACTGCGCTGATCAGGCCGAGGAAGCCGCCATACAGCGCGCCCCTGGTCGTCGTGCCCTTCCACAGCACCGACATCGCCAGCACCGGGAAGTTGCAGGATGCCGCCACGGCGAAGGCCAGGCCCACCATGAAGGCGACGTTCTGGTTCTCGAAGATGTAGCCGAGGATGATGGCGACGATGCCGATCACCACGGCCGAGATCTTGGAGATGTTCACCTCCTTCCGCTCATCCGTCCGGCCACGGGCGATCACTTCGGCCCAGAGGTCGTGCGAGATGGCCGACGCGCCGGCGAGCGTGAGCCCGGCGACGACGGCGAGGATGGTCGCGAAGGCGACCGCCGAGATGAAGCCGAGGAAGAGCGAGCCGCCGACCGCGTTGGCCAGGTGCACCGCGGCCATGTTCGTGCCGCCGACGAGGTTGGCGATCTTGTTGTACGCGCCCTGCGCGTTGAGCGTGTAGAAGCCCGGGTCGTCCATCAGGAAGGTTATGGCGCCGAAGCCGATGATGAAGGTCAGGATGTAGAAATAGGCGATCAGGCCGGTGGCGTAGAACACCGACTTGCGCGCGGCCTGCGCGTCGCTGACGGTGAAGAAGCGCATCAGGATGTGCGGCAGCCCCGCCGTGCCGAACATCAGCGCGAGGCCGAGCGAGATCGCCGAGACCGGGTCGGCCACCATCGCGCCCGGCGCCATGATCGCGTCGCCGCGGGGGTGGATGCGCACCGCCTCGGCGAACATCGCCTCCGGCGAGAAGCCGAAATGCAGCATCACCATGAAGGCCATGAAGGACGCGCCGCCGAGCAGCAGGCAGGCCTTGATGATCTGCACCCAGGTCGTGGCCTTCATGCCGCCGAAGGCGACATAGACGATCATCAGGCAGCCCACGATCACCACGGCATAGAGGTAGTCCAGCCCGAAGAGCAGCTGGATCAGCTTCCCCGCGCCGACCATCTGCGCGATCAGGTAGAAGGCGACGACCACCAGCGTGCCGGTCGCCGAGAGGATGCGGATGCGCGTCGAGTCCAGCCGGAAGGACGCGACGTCGGCGAAGGTGAACTTGCCGAGGTTGCGCAGCCGCTCCGCGATCAGGAACAGGATCAGCGGCCAGCCCACGAGAAAGCCGATGGAGTAGATCAGCCCGTCGAAGCCCGAGGTGAACACCAGGCCCGAGATGCCGAGGAAGCTCGCGGCCGACATGTAGTCGCCCGCGATCGCAAGCCCGTTCTGGAAGCCCGTGATGCCGCCGCCGGCGGCGTAGAAATCGGCGGCCGACTTTGAGGATGCGGCCGCGCGATAAGTGATGAAGAGCGTCATCAGCACGAAGGCGAAGAACATCACGATCGCCGCGAGGTTGAGCCCCTGCTTGTGGATGTCGCCCTCGACCGCGCCGGCGGCCCAGGCGCGGGACACGACGGCCCCGGCGGCGATGCCGAGCGCGAGCGCGGCAACGAGGAGGAGTCGGGCGGGCCGGCTCATCACGTGAGCTCCTTCCGGAGTTCGCGCGTCAGCGCGTCGAAGCGGCCATTGGCACGCTGGACGTAGAGGCCGGTCAGCACGAAGGCCGCCACGATCACGAACAGGCCGAGCACGATGCCGACCGAGGTGACGCCGCTGCCGACCTTCGCCGCCATCAGCGGCTTGGCGAAGGCGACGAGCAGGATGAAGCCGTAATAGATCACGAGCATTGCGACGGAGAGCTTCACGGCGAAGCCGTTCCGCTCCGCGACGAGGGTCCTGAAGTTCGAACTCGACAGGATGCGGTCTTCTGCTGGGGTGCGCACGGGCTTTCCTCATTCCTGATCCGGTCCGGCGCGCCCGGAGGGGGCGGCGCTCGGCCGGAAAACGCTCCGGGTCCGGCCCCGGCGAAGCGGAGCGCGGCGATGGATCTGGATGCGTTGCGCGACTGCCCTTCGGGCTTGCCACGCCGGAATCGACCGCTCCCCCGCGGTGTCGGATCGCGCGCCATGCGTGACGTCGAACCGGCCTTCCGGTGCCCTGAACGTGACGGTTTGAAGCTTTCCTGCCCTGGGCCGGGCAGTGAATGTTCAGACATGTCGCCGACGTAGCGTCAGCGGCCGAAAGCGACGCAATCGCTTAAGTTGCAGGCTATTAGATTACTTGGACGTTATGCAGCAGCACGGCGTTGTCCATGCAATTTCGTATCGCAGCGTTCCGATCTTATCTGACAGCAAGTTAAATTGCGGAATGCCCATGTTTCGGTCAGTTTCGGTCACGCGTGTGCCAACGACCGCGCGCGGGCGCGTCGGACGCGTCCAAACGTGGGCCGCAGAGCCGGCCGGGAAAAGGGTGGGAATGTCAGCGACAACCAACGCGGCCCGCGACAGGGCCATGACGCCGGAGGAGCGCAAGGTCATCCTGGCGTCCTCGCTCGGTACCGTGTTCGAGTGGTACGACTTCTATCTCTACGGATCGCTGGCGGCGATCATCGGCGCGAAGTTCTTCTCGATGTACGACGAGACGACGCGCAACATCTTCGCCCTGCTCGCCTTTGCCGCGGGCTTCCTTGTGCGGCCCTTCGGCGCGCTGGTCTTCGGCCGGCTCGGCGACCTCGTCGGGCGGAAATACACCTTCCTCGTCACCATCATGATCATGGGCGCCTCGACCTTCATCGTCGGCATCCTGCCGACCTCGGATGCGATCGGCATCCTAGCGCCGGTGATCCTGATCGTGCTGCGCCTGCTGCAGGGCCTGGCGCTGGGCGGCGAATACGGGGGTGCGGCGACCTATGTCGCGGAGCACGCGCCGAACAACCGGCGCGGCTTCTACACCAGCTTCATCCAGATCACCGCAACCGCGGGCCTGTTCCTGTCGCTGATCGTCATCCTCGCCACGCGGTCCTTCACGGGCGAGGCCGCCTTCGCGGATTGGGGCTGGCGCGTGCCCTTCCTGGTCTCGATCGTGCTCCTCGGGATCTCCGTCTGGATCCGTATGCAGATGGAGGAAAGCCCGGCCTTCCGTAAGATGAAGGCGGAAGGGACGGGATCGAAGGCGCCGCTGACCGAGGCCTTCGGCCAGTGGAAGAACGCCAAGATAGCGCTCTTCGCGCTGCTCGGCCTGGTGATGGGCCAGGCGGTCGTCTGGTACACTGGCCAGTTCTACGCGCTGTTCTTCATCTCCTCGATCCTGAAGGTGGACGGCTTCACCACCAACATGATGATCGCCTGGTCGCTACTGCTGGGCTCGGGCGGTTTCGTGCTGTTCGGCTGGCTGTCGGACAAGATCGGCCGCAAGCCGATCATCCTCGGCGGCTGCCTCATTGCCGGTCTGTCCTTCTTCCCGCTCTTCAAGCTGCTGAGCGCGGAGGCCAACCCGGCGCTGTCCCAGGCGCACCAGACCATCGTGACGACGGTGGAGGTTGACCGGTCGAGCTGCTCCTTCCAGTTCAACCCGACCGGCACGTCGCGCTTCACCCAGCCCTGCGACATCGCCAAGGCGCGACTGGCCGCGCTGTCGGTGAACTACTCGGTCGTGGACAAGCCGGGGCAGCGCGACGCGGTGGTCACCGTCGGCAGCCAGCCGCCGGTCTCGACCACGCAGCCCAACTTCGCCGCCGCCGTCGGCACCGCCGTCACCGCCGCGGGCTACCCCGCGGCGTCCAACCCGACGGTGGTGAGGATGTCCGGTCCCTTCGACATCTTCCGCGAGCAGGTCGCGGTGTCCATCGCCGTGCTGACGATCCTGGTGATCTTCGTCACCATGGTCTACGGCCCGATCGCCGCGGCGCTGGTGGAGCTGTTCCCGACGCGGATCCGCTACACCTCCATGTCGCTGCCCTACCATATCGGCAATGGCTGGTTCGGCGGCCTGCTGCCCGCGACATCCTTCGCGATCATCGCCCAGACCGGCGACGTCTATTCCGGCCTGTGGTACCCCGTGAGCTTCGCGCTGGCCTGCGTGGTCATCGGCATCTTCATGGTGCCGGAAACCAAGGATCGCGACATCTTCGCCGACGACCTCGGGGCCAGCAGGAAGCAGCGCGGCCCGCACGCGCTGGAGCCCGAATCCAGCCTGCCCTGAGGCCGCGATCGTCCTGGCCGTGCACGCCGCAGGCGGGCAGGGCCAGGACGTGAATCGCCGCCTGATGAGGGCCGTGCCGACGCGTTGACGAAGGCGCCGGGGGCAATCCCGGCGCCTTTCTTCTTGCGCTGGGTCAAGCCCTGGCGCGACCGTCCGTGCAAGGGTCCCGCCACCGAACTCGAGGAGGACGCAGGCCATGGACGGCAGCGCGACCGGTTCCCGCTACGACGAGACCTATGCCCGCTGGAAGGCCGACCCGCAGGCCTTCTGGGGCAAGGCGGCGGAGGGCATCGCCTGGTCGGTGCCGCCGCGGACGGTCTTCGACCCGACGCTCGGCGTCTACGGACGCTGGTTCCCGGAAGGGCGGCTGAACACCTGCCACAATGCGCTGGATCGCCACGTCGCGGCGGGGCATGGCGGGCGTACCGCGCTGATCTGGGACAGCCCTGTCACCGGGCGTTCCGCGCGCTACACCTATGCCGAGCTGCGCGACCGCGTCGCGCGCCTGGCCGGCGCGCTGGCGACGCGCGGCGTCGGGGCGGGCGACCGGGTTATCGTCTACATGCCGATGGTGCCGGAGGCCGCGATCGCGATGCTCGCCTGCGCGCGGCTCGGCGCCGTGCATTCCGTCGTCTTCGGCGGCTTCGCCGCGGCGGAGCTCGCCGCGCGCATCGCGGATGCCAAGCCGAAGGTGATCGTGAGCGCGACTTGCGGGCTCGAGCCCGGGCGGGTGGTGAAATACAAGCCGCTGCTGGATGCCGCGATCGCCCTCTCGCCGCACCGGCCCGATGCCTGCATCATCCTCCAGCGGCCGGAGAGCCCCTGCGAGCTGACGCCGGGCCGCGACACGGATCTCCTGCAGGCCGAGGCCGAGGCGATGCCGCATCCCTGCGTCGCGGTTGCGGCGACCGATCCGCTCTACATCCTCTACACCTCCGGCACGACGGGCGCGCCGAAGGGCATCGTGCGCGACAATGGGGGCCACGCCGTCGCGCTGCTGAACTCCATGTCCATGTTGTACGGCCTGGCGGCCGGCGACGTGATGTGGACGGCCTCCGATGTCGGCTGGGTGGTGGGGCATTCCTATATCGTCTATGGCCCGCTGCTCGCGGGCTGCACGACGGTGCTGTACGAGGGCAAGCCCGTCGGCACGCCCGATCCCGGCGCCTTCTGGCGCGTCTGCGCCGAGCATGGCGTGAAGGTGCTCTTCACCGCGCCGACCGCGCTGCGCGCGATCAAGAAGGAGGATCCGGAGGGCCGCCACGTCGCGAGATACGACCTCTCGAAGCTCGAGGCGCTGTTCCTGGCGGGAGAGCGCTGCGACCCGCCGACCGCGGAATGGGCCAGCGCGCTGTTCGGGAAGCCCGTGATCGACCACTGGTGGCAGACCGAGACCGGCTGGTCCATCAGCGGCAATTTCCGCGGCCTCGGCCTGTTCCCCGCGAAGTTCGGTTCGGGCGGCAAGCCCGCGCCGGGATACGACCTGCGGGTGCTGGACGAGGGCGGGCAGGAGGTGCCGCGCGGGCAGATCGGCACGCTGGCCGTGAAGCTGCCGCTGCCGCCGGCTAACCTGCCGACGCTGTGGCACGCGGATGATCGCTTCCGCAGCGCCTACCTCGAGACCTTCCCCGGCTACTACAACACCTCCGACGCCGGGATGATCGACGGTGAGGGCTATGTCTCCGTGATGAGCCGCACGGACGACATCATCAACGTCGCGGGCCACCGGCTTTCCACCGGCGCGATGGAGGAGGTGCTGGCCGCCCACCCCGACGTCGCGGAATGCGCGGTGGTGGGCGTCAAGGACAGCCTGAAGGGCCAGGCGCCGATCGGGCTGGTGGTGCTGAAGGCGGGCGTGGACCGCGCCGAGGCCGACATCGCGAAGGAGCTGGTGGCGCTGGTGCGCGACCGCATCGGGCCCGTCGCGGCCTTCAAGGAAGCGCGCGTGGTCGCCCGGCTGCCCAAGACGCGCTCGGGCAAGATCCTGCGCGGGACCATCCGCCGGATCGCCGATGGCGAGACCTATACGGTGCCGCCCACCATTGACGACCCCGTCATCCTCGACGAGATCACGGGGGTGCTGAAGGCCGCGGAGAGATAGGGATGGACGGAGGAAGCGCGCTGCTGCTGCGGACGGACACGTCGGAGGGCGTCACGACGCTGACGCTGAACCGGCCCGAGGCCCGCAACGCGCTGTCCTTCGCGATGCTCGGCGCGCTGGAGGAGGCGCTGGCGCATGTGGCGGCCGATCCCCGCGTGCGCGTGGTGATCCTGGCGGCCGAGGGGCCGGTGTTCAGCGCCGGCCACGACCTCCGCGAGATCACGGCACATCGCGACGACGCCGATGGTGGCCGCGCCTTCTTCGACGCCACGATGAAGCGCTGTGCGCGCGTGATGCAGGCCATCGTCGCGCTGCCGCAGCCCGTGATCGCGCGGGTGCAGGGGGTGGCGACCGCGGCGGGCTGCCAGCTCGTCGCGACGGCGGACCTGGCGGTCGCCTCCGACCAGGCGCGGTTCTGCACGCCGGGGGTGGATATCGGGTTGTTCTGCTCGACGCCGGCGGTGGCGCTGTCGCGCGCCGTGCCGGCGAAATCGGCGCTCGAGATGCTGCTGACCGGCGAGATGATCGGCGCCGAGCACGCGCAGCGCATCGGCCTGGTGAACCGCGTCGTGTCGCCGGAGGCGCTGGAGGCAGCGGCGCTCGCGCTGGCGTCCCACATCGCCGCGCGCAGCGCGCATACCGTGCGCATCGGCAAGGCCGCCTTTCACCGGCAGCGCGGCCTGCCGCTGGCCGAAGCCTATGAGCACGCCGCCGCGGTGATGACCGAGAACCTGCTGGCCGAGGACGCGATCGAGGGCATCGGCGCCTTCCTGGGCAAGCGCACGCCGGTGTGGAGAAACAGCTAATGGCCGCCCGCGACTACGACGCCCTGCCGCGCGTCGCCGCCAACCACCAGCCGCTGACGCCGCTGCTCTTCATGGAGCGAGCGGCGCAGGTCTATCCCGGCAATCTGGCCGTCGTGCATGGCCCCATGCGCCGGAGCTACCGCGAGCTGCGCGACCGCTGCGTGAAGCTTGCGCATGCCCTGTCCCAGGCCGGCATCGGCCGCGGCGACACCGTGGCGGCGCTGCTGCCGAACATCCCGGCGATGCTGGAATGCCATTACGGCGTGCCGATGACGGGCGGCGTGCTGAACACGCTGAACACGCGGCTCGATGCGGGGACGATCGCCTATTGCCTCGACCATGGCGAGGCGAAGGCGGTCATCGTGGACCGCGAGCTCGTGCCGCTGCTGCGCGTCGCGCTGATGCAATGCCAGGCCAGGCCGATCCTGGTCGAGGTGGACGATCCGGAAGCGCCGGAGGCCGCGCGCGCCAACCGGCTCGACGGTGCCGTGGACTACGAGGCCTTCGTCGCGAAGGGCGACGCGGCGTGGAACTGGGTCATGCCCGGCGACGAATGGGACGCGATCACGCTCAACTACACCTCGGGCACGACAGGCAAGCCGAAGGGCGTGGTCTATCACCATCGCGGCGCGCAGCTCCTCGCGATCGGCAACGTGCTGAGCGCGAACCTGTCCAAGCATCCCGTCTATCTCTGGACGTTGCCGATGTTCCACTGCAACGGCTGGTGCTTCCCCTGGACCGTCACCGCGCAAGCCGGCGTCCACGTGTGTCTCCGCGCCGTGCGCGGCGCCGACATGTGGCGTCTGATGGCGGGAGAAGGCGTGACCCACATGTGCGGCGCGCCGATCGTCATGTCCACGCTGCTGGCGACGCCCGACGCCGAGAAGAAGAAGCTGCCGCACCAGGTGCAGTTCGTGGTCGCCGGCGCCCCGCCGCCCGAGGCCGTGCTCGCCGCGATGAAGGAAGCGGGCTTCGCGGTTTGCCATGTCTATGGCCTGACCGAGGTCTATGGCCCCGCCGTCGTCAACGAATGGCATGCCGAGTGGAACGACAGGCCCGCGCAGGAACAGGCCGGGCTGATGGCGCGCCAGGGCGTGCGCTATCTCGCGCTGGAAGGGCTCGATGTCATGGACCCCGACGGCATGACGCCGGTGCCGTCCGACGGCACGACGATGGGCGAGGTCATGATGCGCGGCAACGTCGTGATGAAGGGCTACCTCAGGGATCCCGACGCCACTGCCAAGGCCTTCGCGGGCGGCTGGTTCCACACCGGCGACCTCGCGGTGAAATACCCCGACGGCTACATCCAGCTGAAGGACCGCTCCAAGGACATCATCATCTCGGGCGGAGAGAACATCAGCTCGATCGAGGTCGAGGACGCGCTCTACAAGCATCCCGCCGTCGCCGTCGCCGCCGTCGTCGCGCGCCCCGACGAGAAATGGGGCGAGGTGCCCTGCGCCTTCGTCGAGCTCCGCCCCGGCATGACCGCGACGGCCGAGCAGCTGATCGCGCATTGCCGGCAATACCTCGCGGGCTTCAAGCTGCCGAAGCAGGTGCTGTTCGAGGAGCTGCCGAAGACCAGCACCGGCAAGATCCAGAAGCACGTGCTGCGGTCGAAGGCGAAGGGGTGACCGCGATGAGCGACCGCGAGGACATCGAGGCCGTCGTGCGAACCTATCTCGACGGCCTCTACGAGGGCGACGCCGACAAGCTTGCGCAGGCCTTCCACCCCACCAGCGCTCTGACGCAATGGTGGGAGGGCGAGCTGAAGATCGTGCCGCGCGACGCCTGGCTCGAGGCCGTGCGGAACCGGCCCTCGCCGCAATCGCAGGGCCTGGCGCGGTCGGACGAGATCGTCTCGATCGCGCAGCACGGGCCGGAGATGGCGGTGGTGACGCTGCGCTGTGCAATCCCGCCGCGATTCTTCACCGACGCGTTGTCGCTGCTGAAGATCGGCGGGCGCTGGCAGGTCGCGCAGAAGGTCTTCCGCACCGAGATCAGGGGCTGAAGACCGCCCGCGAATCTTTGCTTGAAGCCGGCGGCAAGGATTGCCACTCTGGTAGCATCCGCAACCAACCGAAAGGAGGTGATCCAGTGTCTCATTGCAGTTCGGCCCATACCGTGGGCGCCTGGATCATCGCCATCGCCAGCGCGACGGCGAGTCACTAGGTCAGGCCGCGGCGCAAGCCACCGGCAATGCGAGGGCCCGGCGGATCGATCCGCCGGGCCTTCCTTTTTCAGGAGCGCATCGTTACCGTCCTGCGGACGGCCTCGTCCCAAGGCCGCGAGAAAGGGAGGTGCCCATGCCCGCCGTCAAGCGCGCGCTCGTCGCCCTGTGCCTGCTCGTCCTCGCCTTGCCGGCCGGCGCGCAGACGCGTCCCGCCGTCACCGACATCGGTGAACAGCCGGCTTCCGCGATCTGGATCGGCAATTCCTTTTTCTACTTCAACAACGGCATCATCGGCCATGTCGGCGGCTTCCGGCGCGCCGCGGGCGCGCCGCCGCAGCGCGTGACGATGGTCACCATCAGCGGCTCGGGTGCCGACTGGCACGACGTGGAGAGCTATTTCCGTCCCAACGCGGTCGGCGCCTACAGCTTCGACGATCGCAACAACATCATCTTCAACCCGCCAGGCCAGCGCCTTTTCGACGTCGCGGTCATGATGGATTGCAGCCAGTGCCCGGTCCATCCGCAGCTTGCACCGGTCTTCGTCGAGTATACGCGCCGCCACGCCGAGACGGTGCGCCGCCACGGTGCGCGACCGGTCTTCTTCATGTCCTGGGCCTACAAGGACAAGCCGGAGATGACGGCACAGCTGGCCGAGGCCTACACCGTCGCGGGCAACGCCAACCAGGCGCTGGTGATCCCGGCCGGCCTGGCCTTCGCACGCGCCATGGCAGAGCGGCCGGCGCTCGATCTCTACGTCGCAGACCTGCGCCACCCCAGCCTGGCCGGCACCTACCTTGCCGCGGCGGTGAGCTACGCCACGCTGTCCGGGCGCTCGCCGGAAGGCAGCAGCTACACAGCGGGGCTCGATGCCGACACCGCCGCCTTCCTGCAGCGCGTGGCGGCGCAGACCGTGCGCGAGTATTTCGGCGCGCAGCGCGCGGCGGCGAACTGACGCGCGCTCAGGCGGGGCGGCCGTAGCCCTTCAGCTGCGCGGCCGCCTCGGCCAGCTCCGCCTCGTCCAGCAGCACGGGATCGAGCCTCGCAGCCAGCAGGTCCAGGTACTGCCCCGCGAGGTTCTCGACCTCCCTCGCCAGCGCCACCGCGCCGGCCAGCGTCGCGCCCAGCGCGACCACGCCGTGATTGGCCAGCAGCGTCGCGCGCAGCGTACCGCCCAGCGCCGCGACACAGGATCGCGCCAGCGCCTCCGTCCCGAAGGTCGCGTGTGCGGCGCAGGGGATGGCGGTGCCGCCGGACAGCGTGACCATGTAGTGGATCGGCGGGATGCCCCGCCGCGCGCAGGACAGCGCCGTCGCGCGCGGCGAGTGCGTGTGCACCACGGCCTGCGCATCCGCCCGCGCGCGATAGGCCGTGGCGTGGAGCCGCCATTCCGACGAGGGCCGGCCGCTGCCGAGCGGCGCGCCGTCCGGCGCGCATTCCACCAGGTCGGCCTCGGTCAGCGCGGCATAAGGCAGGCCCGAGGGCGTGATCACGAATCCGCGCGGCGTGCGCAGCGACAGGTTGCCCGATTTCTGTGGCATGAAGCCCGCCGCATCCAGCGCGCGGGCGGCGGCGACCAGCGCGGCGCGATCGGTCATCGGCGGCACTCCCTCGGGGCTGCACTGCATCATTGCGTCGGCCAGGGTTCCGCATCCATCCTGCCGCCGACCAGGCGGGGGCAGGCTGTCCATGATGCTGGCGATCTTCGGGGCGATGCTGCTCGCCCTCGTGCTGGCCGAGCTCGGGCTGAAGGTCCCGGCCAATGCCGCCGTCGCGTGCTGCATCGGCCTGGCGCTCTGGCTTTTCCAGTACGAGATCCACAGCCCGGACTACGGCTACGCCATCCCCTGGCTGCGCTGGTGAGCGCGATGCTCTCGGCACGCCTCGACCACCTCTTCCAGCTCGGCGTGCTCGCCGTGCTGGTCGGCGTCCTGTCCGCCGCGCTGGTCATGCAGTTCGCCTTCGGCGAGCTGCCCTGCCCGCTCTGCCTGCTGGAGCGTGTCGCGATGTTCGGCGTCGGCTTCGCCGTCGTGCAGAACTTCCGCAACGGCTTCAATGAGCGGATGACGGGCCTGGCGCTGATCTTCGCGGTGGTGCTGCTGGTCATCGCGACGCGGCAGAGCATGCTGGACATCGAGCCGCGGCCGGGCCACGCCTATATCGGCTCGGCGGTGCTCGGCCTGCACATGCCGGTCTGGGCGGCGGTGATCGGCCTGGTGCTGATCCTGGCGCATGCGCTGAAGATCACGCTGCTCGGCGCCGCCGCGCGCGACGTCGCGCCGCTGCCCCTGCTGGCGGTGGCGGGCCGCGTGCTGGGTCTCGCGCTGCTCGCGCTCTGCGCGATCAACTTCATCGCCGTGCTGCTGCAATGCGGCGCCGGCGAGTGCCACACCTTCGGCTATCGCCTGCTCAGCTAGGCTCGATCCCCGCCGCCCGGATCAGCGGCTGCCACTTCGCGGCATCCGAGGCGAGCTGCGCGGCCATCGCCTCCTCCGTCGTCGGCCAGGGCACCAGGCCGCGGCGGCCGAATTCCGTGGCGACCTGCGGATCGGCCAGCGCCGCGCGCACGACCTGCCCGATGCGCGCGCGGATCGGCGCCGGCGTGCCGCGCGGGACGATCACGCCGTCCCAGTTCAGCACCTCGTAGGTGGCGAGCCCCGCCTGCTCCATCGTCGGCACCTCCGGCAGCTCCGCCGCGCGCGTGCGCGTCGCGACGCCGAGCGGCCGCAGCGTCCCGGCCTGGAAATGCGTGAGCACCGTGCCGAGTGGCGAGAAGCCGAAATCATGCTCGGCGGCGACGGCGGCCAGGATCTGCGGCCCGCCGCCGCGATAGGGCACCGCGACCGTCTTCGTCCCCGCCAGATGGTCGAACAGGATGCCGCAGAGATGCCCGGGCGAGCCGACGCCGCCGGTGCCGTAGGTGATCGCCTCCGGCCGCGCCTTGGCCGCGGCGACGAGTTCGGCCACCGACCGCCAGGGCCGGCTGGCCGGCACGTACAGCACGTTGGTCGCGTTGAAGATCATGCTGATCGGCGAGAGCTCCGCCGTCTCGAAGCCCATGTTGCGCACCAGCGCGGGGTTCACCGCGAGCGTGCCCATGTTGGCCGAGCCGATCGTCGTGCCGTCCGGCACGGCGCGGGCGACGGCCTGCGCGCCGAGATTCCCGCCGGCGCCGGCGCGGTTGTCCACTACCACGGGCTGGCCGAGCGCTGCCTGAAGATGAGGCTGGAGGATGCGCACCGCGGCATCCGACGCCCCGCCCGGCGGAAAGCTCAGTACCAGGGAGACCGGGCGGGTGGGCGCCCAGCCCTGCGCGAGCACGGGACGGGCGAGCAGGCCGGCAGCGCCGGCGAGGAGGAGGCGTCGGTTCATGGCGACAACATAGCAAGCTCCGCGCCATGCGTGCGGCCTCCTTTCCGCGGCCGACATGCGCTACTGGAGCAGGGGCCGCCCCGGGGATCCCGCGACGCATGATCATCAGCCACTGCCGCCGCTTCGTCTTCATCCACATCCACAAGACCGGCGGGACGAGCATGGAGGTCGCGCTCGACCCGCACCTCGCCTGGAACGACCTGGTGCTGGGCAGCACGCCGCTCGGCCAGGCCATCAACGACCCCTACCAGCGACGCTTCGGCCTTTCGAAGCACGGCAGCCTGGCCGACATCGCGCGGGTCTGCGGGCGCGGCGTGCTGGAGGACAAATACGTCTTCGCGCTTGTGCGGGAGCCCGCCGCCCGTCTCTGCTCGCTCTACAACTTCGTCGCGCGGATGATCGCGCGCTGGTCCGCGCAGCACGGCCTGGAGCTCGACGCGATCCGCGCTCAGGGCGAGGCGCTGTCGAAGGACCACCCGACGCTGCGCTGGCCGGCTTCGCGCGCCTTCATCGAGACCACGGATTTCGGCGGCTTCCTGCGCCATCCCCGGCTGCACCAGGACCTGGCCTTCCGCAGCCAGCTCTCCCGCATCACGGGCGTGGACGGCATCACCGTGGACGCCATCCCGATCGAGCGGGCGGAACGGCACCTGCCGGCGCTGGCCGAGCGGCTCGGCGTCGTGGTGACGCTGCCGCACCTCAACCGCACGGAGCGCCAGCTGGTCCGCGCCGCCGAGCTGACGGAGGCCGACCGCGCCCTCATCCGCGACCGCTTCGCCGAGGACTACGACGCCTTCGGATACTGAAGGCTACTCCGCCTTGGCACTCGCCTCGGACCGCGTCGCGCCGACCCTTAGCGCCAGCGCCGCGGCCATGAACTCGTCGAGCTCGCCGTCCAGCACCGCGGCGGGGTTGCCCTTCTCCACGTTGGTCCTGAGGTCCTTCACCATCTGGTAGGGCTGCAGGACGTAGCTGCGGATCTGGTGGCCCCAGCCGATGTCGGTCTTGCCGGCCTCGGTCGCGGCGTTGATGGCCTCGCGCTTCGACAGCTCCAGCTCATAGAGCCGCGCGCGCAGCATCTCCATCGCGATGGCGCGGTTGCGGTGCTGGCTGCGGTCCTGCGTGCTCGCCACCACGATCCCGGTCGGGATGTGGGTGAAGCGGACGCCGGATTCCGTCTTGTTGACGTGCTGGCCGCCGGCACCGGATGCACGGAACGTGTCGGTCTTGAGGTCGGCCGGGTTGATCTCGACCTGGATGCGGTCGTCCACGACGGGATAGACGTAGACGCTTGCGAAAGAGGTCTGGCGCCGCGCCGCCGCGTCGAAGGGGCTGATGCGCACCAGGCGGTGCACGCCGCTTTCGGTCTTCAGCCAGCCATAGGCGTTGGAGCCGCTGACCTGGATGGTCGCGGACTTCACGCCGGCCTGCTCGCCTTCGCTCCGCTCCGTCACCTGAACCTTGTAGCCGCGGGCCTCGGCCCAGCGGACATACATGCGCAGCAGCATCTCGGCCCAATCCTGCGCCTCGGTGCCACCGGCGCCGGCGTTCACCTCGAGATAGGCGTCGTTGCCGTCGGCCTCGCCGGACAGCAGGCTTTCGATCTCGCGCCGCTTGGCCTCGGCGGCATAGGCCTTGAGGTCGGCGACGGCCGCATCGGCCGTGCCCTGGTCGCCCTCGGCCTCGGCGAGCTCGATCAGCTCGATCGCGTCGGCGACGTCGCGCTCCAGCTTCTGGACGCCCTCGACCTGGGCGGCGAGGCGGTTGCGCTCCCGCATCACGGCCTGGGCCTCCTCGGCCCTGTTCCAGAGCTCGGGATCCTCGGCGCGCGCGTTCAGCTCCTGGAGCCGCACGACGGCGGCATCCCAGTCGAGGTGCCGACGCAGGAGCGCAACGCTCTCCGCGATCTCGGCCCGAAGGTTCTCGGCATCAGCACGCATGGGAGGCGCGGGATAGCGCGGAACGGGGCGGGGCGCTACGGCGCGGGTTGCCCGGGGAGGGCGCTGCCCTCCCCGTACCCCACCCGCAAAGGGCCAGTGGGCCCTTTGAACCCATGAGTTTAACGCCGAAGGCGGGAGGGGGCCGAAGTGCCCCCTCCCGCCTTCGGCGTTGAAAAACTGATTGCGGTCCAGGGGCCCATCGGCCCCTGGCAGGGAGGGTTCGGGAGGGACAGCGTCCCTCCCGGCCGCCGCTCAGTAGAGCCCGCCCAGTCCCCGATCCAGGCCCGCGGCCGCGCCGGCCGATCCGCCCGTGAGTGTGCCGCCGCCGCCCGCGAAGGGATCGCTCGGCGGCCGCGCCGCGTGTTCGGTCCCCGGGCGGAAGGCTTCCATGATGGTCTGACCGTTCTCCAGCTGGACGCGCACCAGTGCCGTGCCGGGCGGGGCGCGGAACGGCACGGGCGGGCTGCTCTGCAGCGCCGCGGCCGCGACGTCGCGGAAGACAGGCGCAGCCAGGCGCCCGCCGGTCACATCGGCGTCCGGCAGGCCAGGGATGCTCATCGTCCGCGGCTCGTCGTAGCCGATCCAGACCGCGACGACGAGGTCGGGCGTGAAGCCGACGAACCAGGCGTCCTTGTAGTCGTCCGTCGTGCCGGTCTTGCCGGCGATCGGGCGGCCGAGGCCCTCGCCCGCGCGGGTGCCGGTACCGCGCTGCACGACGCCCTGCAGGATGCTCACCATCTGGAAGGCCGCGACGGGGTCGGCGATCTGGCGGCGTTCCTCGGTCAGGTTCGGCGGGCCGCCGGCGGGGCTGTCGCTCTCGCAGCCTTCGCAGCGCCGCTGGTCGGTGCGCCAGACCAGGCGGCCGTGGCGGTCCTGCACGGTGTCGATCAGCGTCGGCGTGACCTGCCGGCCTCCGTTCACGAAGGCGGCATAGCCCGCGGCCTGGCGCAGCACCGTCGTCTCGCCGGCGCCGAGCGACATGGCGAGGTAGCGCGGCATGTTCGGGATCACGCCGAAGCGGTTCGCGACGTCGGCCACCGAATTCATGCCGACCTGCTGCGCGAGGCGGACGGTGACCAGGTTGAGGCTGCGCTCCATCGCGCTGCGCATCGTCACCCAGCCGTTGGACACCGTGCCGCCGTAGTTGCCGGGCCGCCAGAGGCCCTGCGGCGTCATCAGCTCCACCGGCGCGTCGAGCAGCAGCTGATTCGGCGGGATGCCCTGCTCCAGCGCCGCGAGGTAGACATAGGGCTTGAAGGAGGAGCCGGGCTGGCGCATCGCCTGGCTCGCGCGGTTGTACCAGGACCGCTCGAAGGACCAGCCGCCGACCATCGCCATGACGCGGCCGTTGTTGGGGTCGAGCGCGACGATCGCGCCCTCGACCTCCGGGATCTGGCGGATGGTCAGGCGTTCGGGGCGCGCGGGAGTGCGACCCTGCGCGGCGACCGCGGGCAGCGTCTCCACCATCACGACGTCGCCGGGCTGGATCACGTCCTGCAGGCGCCGCGGCGGCTGGCCGAGGCGGCCGTTCTGCACGGGGCGGGCCCAGGGCTGGACCTCGTCGAGGAAGAGGGTCCCGGTGCGGGGCTGCGGCGCGCCGCGGGGCTCGGGGCGCTCCAGCCAGGCCATGCGCGCCTCGCGGTCGCGGACCTCGAGCGCGACGGCCAGGCGCCATTCCGGCAGCATCCCCGGCGGGCGGGCCACGGCCTGCAGCGCGGGCAGCCATTCGGTCGCCGAGGCATCGACATGCGCGACCGGGCCGCGCCAGCCGCCGCGGCGGCGGTCGAAATCCAGCAGGCCGCGGCGCAGCGCGCGCTCGGCCTCCACCTGCAGCGTTGGCTCGAGCGAGGTGCGGACGACCAGGCCGCCCATCGTGGTCTGCTCCACGCCGAAGCGGGAGACGAGCTCGCGCCGAACCTCCTCGGTGAAGTGCTGGCCGCCGGCGACGGTGTCCGGGCGGCGAGTGGGGCGGGGGACGATCGGCTCGGCGCGGGCGCGTTCCATCTCGTCGCGGGTGATGTGGCCATCCTCGGCCATGCGGCCGAGCACCCAGTCGCGGCGGGCCTTCGCGGCCTCGGGGAAGCGGAGCGGGTTGTAGTTGTTCGGCGCCTTGGGCAAGGCGGCCAGGAACGCGACCTCCGCCAGCGTCAGGTCGTCGAGCGACTTGTTGAAGTAGGTCTGCGCCGCCGCGGCGACGCCATACGCCTGGGCGCCGAGATAGATCTCATTGAGGTAGATCTCCAGGATGCGCGACTTCGGCATGGCCTGCTCGATCCGCAGCGCCAGCAGCGCCTCGCGCAGCTTGCGGGCCAGCGTCCGGTCGGCGCCGACCAGCATGTTCTTGGCGACCTGCTGGGTGATGGTGGAGGCGCCGATCGGGCGGCGGCCGGTGCCCATCTGCTCCACATTCACCATCACGGCGCGCAGCACGGCGGTGGGGTCCACGCCGGGATGGGTCCAGAAATTCTGGTCCTCGGCCGAGACGAAGGCCTGCTGGATGCGGGCGGGGATCGCCTCCACGGGCACGAAGACCCGGCGTTCCTGCGCGAGCTCCGCCATCAGGCGGCTGTCGGCGGCGTAGACGCGGCTCATCTGCGGGGGCTGGTAGTCCGCGAGCCAGGAATAGTCCGGCAGGTCCGACCCGGCCGAGCGGTACAGCGCCCAGAGCGCGCCGCCGCCGGCCAGCACCGCGGCGACGCCGAGGATCAGGCTGGCGCGCAGGACGACGCCGATGAAGGAATAGCCGCGCCGGCGCGGCTTGTCCTGCCTGGGCTTCTTCTGGGGTGCGGGCGGGGGCGCCAGGCTGGATTTAGGTCCGACCAGGCGGTCCTCGGCGCGGAGCTCGGGGCTGTCCATGACGCCCTCTTATAGCAACCGTGCCGGCAAGGCACATGGCGGCCGCGCGAGGCGGCAAAGTTTGTAACAAGGGATCGCCTCCGGGCCACGGCGCGGGCGTCCCGCCCGGTTCCGGGCCGAGCCGGTGCCGCCGTCCCGAAATGGACATCCAATTCCTATGGCGCCACCACCGTGGTTCCCGCCAAGGTGGTCAGGCCGATCGGCATGCCGGCGCCCGCCCTCCCGCGGGGCCGAGGAGGACTGTGCATGAGTGGCTTGGGAATCGTCGGCCGTGGCCTCGCCGTTTCCGCCGTTCTGGCGGTGGGGTGGTCGCTGCCGGCTTCAGCACAGCAGATCCGCGGCACGCCCGGCGCGCCGAGCGCGGTGATCACGCCGCAGGGCCTGCAGCTGCCGGCACCGACGCCCAACTTCACGGGCCAGATCCTGCCCAATGCCGTGGACAGCACCCCCGCCTGGCCGCCGCAGGTCATGCCGCCCGAGCGCGCGCCGAACGTCCTGCTGATCCTGACCGACGATGTCGGCTTCGCCGCGCCGTCCACCTTCGGCGGCGTCATCCCGACGCCGACGCTCCAGGCCGTCGCCGACAGCGGCCTGCGCTACACCACCTTCCACACCACCGCGCTCTGCTCGCCGACGCGCGCCGCGCTGCTGACCGGGCGCAACCACCACCAGGTCGGCTTCGGCAACGTCAGCGAGCTGTCCACCGGCTATCCCGGCTACAACTCCATCATCCCGCGGGAGACCGCGACGATCGGCGCGATCCTGCAGGAGAACGGCTACTCTACGGCGTGGTTCGGCAAGAACCACAACACCCCGGCCTGGGAGGCGAGCTCCGCCGGGCCCTTCACCAACTGGCCGATCGGCCTGGGCTTCGACTACTTCTACGGCTTCGTCGGCGGCGACACCTCGCAGTGGCAGCCCGGCAACCTGTTCCGCAACACCACGCCGATCCATCCCTATGTCGGCCAGCCCGCAGGCAGCTGGAACCTAATCACGGCGATGGCGGACGACGCCATCACCTATATCCGCACCAGCACCGAGATCGCGCCCAACCGGCCCTGGTTCGTCCACTACGCACCCGGCGGCACGCACGCGCCGCACCACCCGACCCGAGAATGGGTGGAACGCATCGAGGCGATGAATCTCTTCAACGACGGGTGGGAGGCGCTGCGCGAGCGCATCTTCGAGAACCAGAAACGCATGGGCGTCATTCCCGCGAACGCCGTGCTGCCGCCCTGGCCCGATTTCCTGCCGCGTTGGGACAGCCTGACGGCCGACCAGAAGCGGCTCTACATCCGCCAGGTCAACGTCTACGCCGCCTACCTCGCCTACACCGACGCCGAGATCGGCCGCGTCGTCGCCGAGGTCGAGCGGCTGGGCCAGCGCGACAACACGCTGATCATCTACATCAGCGGCGACAACGGCAGCAGCGCCGAGGGGTCGTTGAACGGCACGCCGAACGAGGTGATGTACTTCAACGGCGTCGCGCTGACCGCCGAGCAGCAGATGCCCTTCATCCCGGTCTGGGGCACCGACCGCACCTACAACCACATGGCGGTGCCGTGGACCTGGTCCTTCGGCACGCCGTATCGCTGGACGAAGCAGGTCGCCTCCCACTTCGGCGGCACGCGCAACGGCATGGCGATCTCCTGGCCGGCGCGCATCGCCGACCGCGGCGGCATGCGCACGCAGTTCCACCACGTCATCGACGTGGTGCCGACGATCCTCGACCTCATCGGCATCCCGCAGCCGAACACGGTCAACGGCATCGCGCAGCGCCCGATGGACGGCGTGAGCATGGCCTATACGCTGCCGAGGGAGGCCGTGAACGCACCCTCCACAAGGCGCACCCAGTATTTCGAGATTCTCGGCAACCGCGCGATCTACAACGATGGTTGGATCGCCAGCACGACGCCCGCCAACCCGCCCTGGGCCGGGCTGACGGCGCCGATCCCGTCGGACGTGATGAACGGATACCGGTGGGAGCTGTACAACATGGTCGAGGATCCCACGCAGAGCCGCGACCTTGCCTCGGCCCAGCCGGACCGGCTGCGCGCGATGCAGGAGCTGTTCACGATGGAGGCCACGCGTAACCAGGTCTTCCCGCTGAACAACTCCGGCTCCGCGATGGTCTCGCCGCGCCCGGGACCGGCCGCGGATCGGCGGCAATTCGTCTACACCGGGACGTCCTGCTGCACGCAGGCCAATGCGGCGCCGAACACGCTCAACCGATCCTATCGGATCACGGCGGAGATCGAGGTGCCGCAGGGGGCCGGGCCTGGCGGGGCGAACGGCATGCTGGTGACGCAGGGCGGCCGCTTCTCGGGCTGGGGCCTCTATCTGCGTGAGGGCCGGCCGGTCTTCACCATGAACCTGCTCGACGTCGAGCGGGTGAAGTGGGAGGCGCCGCAGGCCCTGCCGCCCGGCCTGCACACGGTCGTCTTCGACTTCGCGATCGATCCGCAGGGGCAGACCCCGTTCGGCCATGGCGGCACGGGCGTCCTCTCGGTCAACGGGCAGGAGGTGCAGCGCCGCACCCTGCCGCACACCACGCCCCTCACCTATGCCTGGGACGAGACCTTCGACGTCGGCATGGACACCGGCACGCCGGTGGACGACCGCGACTACCAGGTCCCGTTCAACTTCACGGGCCGCATCGTGAAGATCACCTTCGACGTCGGCGAGGCCGCCCTGACGCCGGAAGTGATGATCCGCTTCCTGAACGAGATCCAGGCCCGCGCCCGCGACGCGGAGCGGCCGGCGGCAGGTGTCGCCCCTGCGGCCGCACCGCCTGCCGCCGCGCAGCCGCCGCGGCGGTAAGCCGACCCGGCCCGGGCGCCACCCGCCCGGGCCGACCGCCCCCAGCCGGAGTGAGAGCGACGATGTCCTTCCGCCTCGCCGCGTGCAGCGCCGCCGTGCTCGTCGCGGCCGCCCTGCCGGCCTCCGCGCAGACCGCCGGCGCCCAGGTGCGCCCCAACGCCGGCAGCGACGCCGGCGCGCTGGCGCGCGCCGTGCAGAACCCCGTCGCGAACCTCATCAGCCTGCCGTTCCAGAACAACACGAACTTCGACTACGGCCCGAACGGCCACACGCAGAACATCCTCAACATCCAGCCCGTCGTCCCGATCGAGGTGACGCCGGACTGGAACCTCATCACCCGCACCATCCTGCCGGTGATCTCCCAGCCCGCGCTGCAGCCCGGCGAGGGCACGACCTTCGGCCTCGGCGCGACCCAGGCGTCGTTCTTCCTGTCGCCCGCGCGACCGGGCCATGTGATCTGGGGCGCCGGCGCCGTCGTCCAGGCGCCGACCACGACAGACCAGAACCTCGGGAGCAATGTCTGGGGCGGCGGGCCGACCTTCGTCGCGCTGACGATGCAGGGACCCTGGGTGATCGGTGGACTGGTCAACAACATCTGGTCCTTCGGCGGCAACGACCGCACGCGCTACAACACGCTGACCTTCCAGCCCTTCATCAACTACAACTTCCCGGAATCGCGCGGGACCTACCTGTCCTTCTCGCCGATCGTCACCGCGAACTGGGAAGCGCGAAGCGGCCAGCAATGGACCGTGCCGCTTGGCCTGGCGGCGGGCCAGATCTTCAAGATCGGCGAGCAGCCCATCAACGCGCAGCTCGGCGCCTACTACAACGTCGTGCATCCCGACATCGGCCCGACCTGGCAGGTGCGGTTCCAGGTCGCGCTGCTCTTCCCGAAATAGCCCGATCGGGATGACGCCGCGGCCGGGCCGCGCGATGGTGGCGCGCGTGTTCCGCCGCGCATCCCCGCCACGCCCGATTGGAGCAGGACCGTCGCGTGCCGCATGATCGCCTGATCCGTCGCCCGCCGGCTCTCCGCGCCGCCGCCGCGCTCGCCGCGACCCTCCTGCCCGTCGGCCTGGCCGCGCTGCTCGCCGTGCCGCCGGCGGCGCGGGAGGCGCGACGCGAGGGCTTCGTGGGATCCGCGACCTGTGCCGGCTGCCACGCGGCGGAGCATGCGGCCTGGTCCGCCAGCGATCATGCGCGCGCCATGCAGCCCGCGACCTCGGCGACCGTGCTCGGCGCCTTCGACGGCGCGACGGCCGAAGGCGGCGGCGAGAGCGCGACCTTCCGGCGCGAGGGCGAGCGCTTCGTCATCCTCACCGACGGCCCGGACGGCCGGCCCGCCGACCTCGAGGTCTCCGAGACCTTCGGCCTCGATCCGCTGCAGCAGTATCTCGTGCGGATGCCGGACGGCCGGCGCCAGGTGCTGCCCTGGGCCTGGGATTCGCGTCCGCGTGAAGCCGGCGGCCAGCGCTGGTACCACCTGATGCCGGATGAGCGGCTGCGCGCCGGCGACCCGCTGCACTGGACCGGGCGCGACCAGAACTGGAACTTCATGTGCGCGTCCTGCCATTCGACGGGGCTGGTGCGCGGCTTCGATCGCGCCACGGGCCGCTACGACACGACCTGGTCTGAGATCGCCGTGGGCTGCGAATCCTGCCACGGTCCGGGGGCGGCGCATCTCGCCTGGGCGCAGGCCGGTGCGCCGGCGGATCGGCCAAACGGCATCGCCGCGCTGCGCAACCGCGAGGGCGGCTGGCGCTTCGCCGAGGGCGACACGCGCGGCATCGCGCGCTGGGAAGGCCCGCCGCGCCGCGCCGCCGCGCAACTCGACGCCTGCGCGTCATGCCATTCGCGCGCAAGGCCGCTGGTGGCCGATCCGTTGCCGGGAAGCCGCTTCCTAGACACCCATGCGCCGGTGCTGCTCGATGCCGGCCTCTACCACGCCGACGGGCAGATCCAGGGCGAGGTCTTCGAATGGGGCAGCTTCGTGCAGTCCCGCATGGCCCGTGCCGGCGTGGTCTGCGGCGACTGCCACGAACCGCATGGCGGCAGGCTGCGGGCGGAGGGCAACGCGGTCTGCGCGCAATGCCACCTGCCCGCGCGCTTCGACACCGCCGCGCATCACCGCCACGAAGCGGGCTCGCCCGGCGCGCAATGCGCGTCCTGCCACATGCCGCAGGCCACCTACATGGGCGTGGACCGCCGGCACGACCATGCCTTCCGCGTGCCGCGCCCGGACATCGCCGCCGCGACCGGCGCGCCCGATGCCTGCACCTCCTGCCACGCCGACCGCCGCCCCGACTGGGCCGCGGCGCGCATCGCCGATTGGTTCGGCCCGGCGCGGCGCGAGGACCCGCACCCCGCACTGGCGATCGCGGCCGGCCGCCGCGGGGAGCGCGGCGCCGACGCCGGGCTCGCCGCCATCGTCACCGACCGCGACCAACCCGCGATCCTGCGTGCCACCGCCGTTTCGCTGCTGCCCATGCCGCCGTCGCAGGTCACCGCCGGCGCGATCGGCGCCGCGCTGCTGGATGCCGAGCCGCTGGTCCGCGCCGCCGCGTTGCGCGCGCTGGACGGGCTCGACCCGCGCAACCGGCTGCACGCCGCGCGCTTCCTCGCCGACGACACCCGCCTGGTCCGCATCGAGGCCGCGCGCGCCCTCGCCCCGGTGCCGCTGGCCGGCATCCCCGAGGCGCAGCGCCCCGCCTTCGCCCGCGCCTGGCAGGAGCTGATCGAGAGCGAAGGCGTCGCCGCCGAGCGGCCGGAGGCGCATGTGAACATCGCCGGCCTGCTCGCCGCCCGCGGCGACGCCGCCGGCGCGGAGGCGGCCTATGCCGAGGCCCTGGCGCGCGACCCCGCCTGGCTGCCCGCGCTGGTCAACCTGGGCGACTTCCAGGCCCGCAGCGGCCGCGCGACGGAGGCCGTGGCGACGCTGGCGCGCGCCGTCGCGCTCCATCCCGATGCGGCGGACGCGCAGTTCGGCCTGGCCCTCGCCCTCGTGCGCGCGGGCCGCACGCCGGAGGCGCTGGCCCCGCTCGCCCGCGCGGCGTCGCTGCGGCCGGAGGAGCCGCGCTATGGCTACGTGCGCGCCATCGCGCTGAACGACCTTGGCCGCCGGCCGGAGGCGATCGCCGCGCTGCGGGAGGTGCTGGCCCGCACGCCGGCGCATCGCGACAGCCTGCTCGCGCTGGCGACGCTCGAGCGCGACCGCGGCAACCTGGCCGAGGCCGAGCGCGCCGCCCAGGCGCTGCTCGCGGCCGATCCGGCGGACCGCCAGGCGCAGGCGCTGATTGCCCAGCTGCGCGCGATGCGCCCGCGGCCGCCTGCCGCGCGCTGACCACGCGCCTCAGCCAGCCCCGGGCGCCGCAGCCAGCGCCGCGCCCGGCGTCCGCGCCAGCCAGCCCGTCACCGCCCGCGTCAGCGCGCGCGCCACCTTCGCGCGGTGGTCCGGGCGCCGCAGCGCGTCCTCGTCCAGCGGATGCGACAGGAAGCCCATCTCCACCAGCACCGAGGGCACTTCCGGCGCCTTCAGCACGACGAAGCCGGCCTCCCGGTGGGTGTTGGGCAGCAGGGGGACGGTGTCACCGAGCTCGTTCACCACCAGGCGGGCCATCCGCTCGCTGCCCGCCCGCGTCTCCTGCCGCATGAGGGAGAGCAGGATGGCCTGCACCTCCGGCGAGACGGAGGAGCTGCGCAGCCCGCCCGCGATGTCGGCCCGGTTCTCCCGCGTTGCCAGCGCGGCGGCGAAGGCGTCGCCGTCGCCGAGGGTGTAGACCGAGGCGCCGCGCGCGCCCGGCGCGCTGTCGGCATGGAGCGAGACGAACAGCGCGGCGTTGCGCTGCCGCGCGAAGGCCACGCGGTCGCCGAGCGGGATGAAGCGGTCGTTGCTGCGGGTCATCGCGACGCGGCAGCGGCCGGTCGCTTCCAGTTGCCGCTTCAATTCCTGCGCGGCGGCCAGCACGATGTGCTTCTCCTGCGTGCCCTTGCCGCCGATCGTGCCGGGATCCCGCCCGCCATGGCCGGGGTCGAGGACGACCAGCGGCAGCGCGCCGGTGCGGCCGCCTTCTGCGAGCGGCCGGCCCGACGCGACGGCGCGGGCGAAGGCCGCGGCCGGGGCGGGCGCGATCTCGGCGGTCAGCCGGCCATCCGCCTCGGCGGCGTTGCGGAGCTGCACCGGGCCCGTGAGGTCGAGGACGAGCTGGCCGTTGGCCGCGCGGCCGGCGCGGACCGGGCCGGCGCCGGCGAGGCGGGCGGGTCCGCGCCAGCCCGCGCCGGGGAAATCGATGATGAGACGGGGCGGGTCGTCCTCCGCCATGATGCGCCAGCGCGCGCCGGGCGAGAGGGTGACGGCCAGGCGCGCGGCGCCGCCGGAAGCGACGATCGTCGCACCGGTCCCGGCCTCCGCCCCGCGGGGCGGTGGGAGTGCGGCGAAGGCGGCCAGCAGGCCGGCCAGCCCGCGACGGCGGAGCATGAACATGACCCCCCTGGGCGTCCCCTGGGGAAGCGGTCCACGGCCGGTAAGCCCCCGGGCCGTGGACGCGCCCCATGATGTGACCACGCCGCCGCCCCCCGACGGCGACGCGGCTGGCCCAAAAATTAGCACGGATTCGCTGATACTTGCCACAAATCCCTGTAGCGCGATCTGAGATCGGATCGAAACGCGGCCGTCGCGGTGCGGCAAGCGCCTTGTGGTCCCCCGCCCGTCCCACTATGGTGCCTTGCCCCGGCGGCGACGCTGCCGGCGGGCAGGCGCGCTTCGCGTGGCCGCCCGGTTCCGTCTCCAGACCGCGTTCAGCGGCGGGACAGGGCCGGTGGGTGGCCTCAGTCCTGGCATGGGTTGGGCATTTCGTCCGAAACCCGCGTTTCGCCAGGTGCCGCGATCACCGTCCCCCCGTCGGCGCGGAGCGCGTGCGCGACATGCCTCATTCCGGTCCTTTCCGTTCCGGGCCCGAGGCATGCCCCGTGCGACCGCCGCCCGCCCATGCGCCTGCGACCGGCGCCCCCGTCCTGCCGCTGAAACAGCGTGCCGGCGGCGGCGCCGCCCGAAGGGCCCCGGGGCACCGCGAGGCGCGACATCCGCCGGCCCGGCGGAGCGCGGCGCTGCCGCCTTCCCGGGCTACCGAACCCACCCCGGGCCTTGCGGCCCGCCGCGACGGAAAGGAGGCAGGCAGTTGGTCGAACGCCCGCCGCGCCTCCGCCCCGCGGACCCCTTGCGACGCCGTGACCTGGCCCCGTGTCGGCGCGGCGCGGAGCGACCGCCTCCATGACCAAGCGCATGCTGATCGATGCATCCCACCCCGAAGAGACGAGGGTGGCGGTGCTGGACGGCAACCGGCTCGAAGCCTTCGACATCGAGTCCGCCAACCGACTGCCCCTGAAGGGAAACATCTACCTCGCCCGCGTCGTGCGGGTGGAGCCCAGCCTGCAGGCCGCCTTCGTCGAATACGGCGGCAACCGGCACGGCTTCCTCGCCTTCGGCGAGATCCATCCCGACTACTACCAGATCCCCGTCGCCGACCGGCAGCGCCTTCTCGACATGCAGCGCCAGGAAGCCGAGGAGGACCGCCGCCGCGAGGAGGCCGAGGACGCCGCCCGCGCCAACGACGCCGCGCTGAACGACGCGATCGAGTCCGAGGCCGCCGAGCCGCCGGCCGAGGCAGCCGAGGGCGGCGCCGAGCTGCCCGCCGCCGCCGACACCGCCCCGGCAGGGGAGGCCGCCGCCGAGGCCGCGCAGTCCCGCGTCGTAACCATCGAGGCCGTCGCCACGATGCAGGACGCCGCCCTGCCGCCGGAAGGCGTGCCCTCCGCCGCGCCGCAGGAGGCCGCCGAGGCCGGCCCTGCCGGCGAGGACCGCCTGCCCGGCGAGGCCGGCCACGATGGCGAGGACGCGAACGGCTACGCGGACGCCGAGCACGAGGACGGCAACGGCGCCGACGCCGAGCCGGCCAGCCCGCCCGAGATGGTCGGCGGCTCCACCGAGGACGACATGCGGGAGCGGCGGATCCCGCCGAAGTTCCTGCGCCACTACAAGATCCAGGAAGTCATCAAGCGCCGGCAGATCATGCTGGTGCAGGTCGTCAAGGAGGAGCGCGGCACCAAGGGCGCGGCGCTGACGACCTATGTCTCGCTCGCCGGCCGCTTCTCCGTCCTGATGCCGAACTCGCCGCGCGGCGGCGGCGTCTCCCGCAAGATCACCTCGGCGGCCGACCGGAAGCGCCTACGGGAAGCGATCGACGAGCTCTCCCTGCCCGACGGCATGTCGCTGATCGTGCGCACCGCCGGCGCGCAGCGGCCGAAGCCCGAGATCAAGCGGGACTGCGAATACCTGCTCAGGCTCTGGGACAACATCCGGGAGCGCACCTTCGCCTCCACCGCGCCGGCGCTGATCTACGAGGAAGCCGACCTCATCAAGCGGTCCATCCGCGACACCTTCGGCAAGGACGTGGACGAGGTCGTCGTCGAGGGCGACGAGGCCTGGAACGACGCGCGCGACTTCATGCGCATGCTGATGCCGCAGCACGCCTCCAAGGTCCGCAGCTGGCGCGACCAGGTGCCGCTGTTTGCCCGACACGGGGTGGACCAGCAGCTCGAGCAGATGCACTCGCCCGTCGTGCAGCTGAAGTCCGGCGGCTACATCGTCATCAACCAGACCGAGGCGCTGGTCGCCATCGACGTGAACTCGGGCCGCGCGACGCGCGACCGCCACATCGAGGACACGGCGCTGCGCACCAACCTGGAAGCCGCGGACGAGGTGGCGCGGCAGCTCCGCCTGCGCGACCTCGCGGGCCTGGTCGTCATCGACTTCATCGACATGGAGTCGTCCAAGCACGACGGCATGGTCGAGCGGCGACTGAAGGAAGCGCTGAAGCAGGACCGCGCGCGCATCCAGGTTGGACGCATCAGCCATTTCGGCCTGCTCGAGATGTCGCGCCAGCGTCTGCGGCCGTCCCTGGTCGAGCACAGCTTCATCGCCTGCCCGCATTGCCAGGGCCGGGGCCTGGTGCGCAGCGTGGAGAGCAGCGCGCTCGCCGTGCTGCGCGCCATCGAGGAGGAGGGCGGCAAGCGCCGCGCGGCGGAGATCGTCGTGCATGTCGCGACCCCCGTCGCCTTCTGGCTGCTCAACAAGAAGCGCGAGCGCCTGATGGAGGACGAGCAGCGCTTCGGCATGACGATCGTCATCCAGCCCGATGACAGCCTGACCCCGCCGGCGCTGCGCATCGAGCGCACCCGCGCCCAGTCGCCGGAGGCCGCCGCAGAGCGCCAGGCGGCGCTGCGCATGGACTACGCGCCGGAGCCCGAGGAGCCCGAGGTCGAGGAGGCCGAGGCCGAGGAAGCCGCGCCGCGCGCCGAGGGAGAGGCCCCGCGTGGCGAGTCCGAGGACGGCCGGCGCCGCCGCCGCCGCCGTCGTCGCGGCGGGCGCCGCGAGGGTGGCGAGGCCATGCCGGCCGAGGCCGGCGCCGAGGGCACCGAGGAGGAGGAGGGCGAGGAGCCCGCCGAGGCCGCCGAGGGCACCGAGCCTGCGGAAGCCGAGGCCGAATCCGAGACGGATGGCGAGGCCGAGGAGGCCGCGAGCCCCGACGCCGAGGATCGCCGCCGCCGCCGCGGCCGGCGTGGCGGCCGTCGCCGGCGCCCCGAGGGCGAGGCGACCGCCGAGAGCACCGAGCCCGTCGAGGCCCCGCCCCCGCCGGTCGCCGCGCCGGCGCCGGCCCCGGTGCGTCGCGCGCC
>NZ_JBNXUM010000129.1:0-239 GCF_050563545.1 Falsiroseomonas sp. HW251 | reverse complement strand
CCAGGCACAGGCGGCGAGACGAGGCCGCTGCGCTTTCCCGGTGAGGGACAGGACAACGTGATGCGCAGCCTGCAGTATGACACCGTCTCGGACCGCTTCGGCAGCTATCTCCGGGACGAAGTGCTGCCGGAGGTCGAGAGGACGGTGAAGCTGCGGCAGGATGCCTATTCCCGCGGCGTAGCGGGACAGTCCTCGGGCGGTATCTGCTCCTTCACTCTCGCCTGGTTCCAGCCAGACCG
>NZ_JBNXUM010000128.1:0-245 GCF_050563545.1 Falsiroseomonas sp. HW251 | reverse complement strand
TTCTGCTTCGAGGGCGACGGGCTCTGGACCTCGTCCGACGCGGAGCTCGTCAACCGCGCGGGAGAGGAGCTGGTGAAGCTCGGCCTGGCGGCGCGGGAGGACATCCAGGACGGCGTGGTGATCCGCCAGCCCAAGGCCTATCCCGTCTATGACGCCGAGTACCAGGACCATGTCGCGGTGATCCGCGCGGCGCTGGAGGAAGCCTGCCCGAACCTGCACCTCGTCGGGCGGAACGGGATGCACAA
>NZ_JBNXUM010000127.1:0-247 GCF_050563545.1 Falsiroseomonas sp. HW251 | reverse complement strand
GACGCCCGGGTCGTCGCCCTTCGCAGGGTCGTATCGCTGGACCGTTCACTGGCCGAGCTGGCTAGCCTGCCAATGGGGTGGCGAGCATGGCGAAGGTCTGCTCGTGATCCGTGGCAGCGTGCGCCAGCCCGGGCAGCGTAGACTTCGATGGCGCGCCGCTGCGCGTGGTATCACCCTCAGCTCGGCGATCCTCCAGCGACCGGGTGCATACACACCGGGGGTGCCCCCCATGGCCCCAGCCCGGGGA
>NZ_JBNXUM010000126.1:0-269 GCF_050563545.1 Falsiroseomonas sp. HW251 | reverse complement strand
TTGCTGGCGAGCCAATCGGCGAGCTCGCCGGCGATGTAGCTTGGCCCATTGTCCGAGAGCAGGCGCGGACGATGCTGCACGCGCGCCGTGCTGCAGCCGGAGGCCTCGAGCGCAAGCTCGAGCGTGTCGGTGACGTCGCGTGCTGCCATCTTGGCGCAGAGCTTCCAGGCGATGACGTAGCGGGAGAAGTCGTCGAGCACGGTCGAGAGATAGAACCAGCCCCAGCCGATCACCTTGAGGTAGGTGAAGTCGGTCTGCCAGAGCTGGTT
>NZ_JBNXUM010000125.1:0-293 GCF_050563545.1 Falsiroseomonas sp. HW251 | reverse complement strand
TTGTCGTACACGGCGAAGGTGAAGGACTCGCCGGTGTCGTCGTTCGGCGCCGGCGTGTAGGTCAGCAGTCCCGCCGCGATGTCGGACGCGGCGAT
Source organism: Falsiroseomonas sp. HW251 (assembly GCF_050563545.1). Taxonomy (NCBI): domain Bacteria; kingdom Pseudomonadati; phylum Pseudomonadota; class Alphaproteobacteria; order Acetobacterales; family Roseomonadaceae; genus Falsiroseomonas; species Falsiroseomonas sp. HW251. Next base: position 198 of record NZ_JBNXUM010000125.1, on the reverse strand, counting down.
GATGAAGCCTACCTCAACGTCCCCACCATTGAGCTTCAGCGTGCCATTCGCCGGCAGGCTGTAGATCACGACGCCCCCGAAGGTGCCGCCGGTATCGACGTCAGAGAAGGTGCCGAAATCCGAGACGCTGAGAACCTTCGTGGTGTCCTCGGTCACCGACACCGTGTCGTCCGTCGAAGTAGGCGCGTCGTTCACCGG
>NZ_JBNXUM010000124.1:0-307 GCF_050563545.1 Falsiroseomonas sp. HW251 | reverse complement strand
GGCGTTGTCGGCGACAGCCGCGAAGCGGAGCCCCTGCGCGGCATGACGTAGCGACAGGTCCGCATGGGTTGCCGCGAGAGCGGCAAGCCAGGACGGGAAGCGCTCCGACAGGCGTGGCTCGTACGGGTGCTGGAAGCCGACGCGCATGTCAGCCTCGTCGTTGATGACCAGCAGCCCGCGGGCACAGCGTTCCGGCAGCAGCCGCAGCGCGAGCTGCGCGGTGGTCTCGGCAGCCTCGACAAGCCGGTCGATTTGCGGCTCGCCCTCTGCATCCGACCAGGTGCCCTTGCGATGGAACGAGACGAAG
>NZ_JBNXUM010000123.1:0-307 GCF_050563545.1 Falsiroseomonas sp. HW251 | reverse complement strand
TGCGTTGTCGGCGACAGCCGCGAAGCGGAGCCCCTGCGCGGCATGACGTAGCGACAGGTCCGCATGGGTTGCCGCGAGAGCGGCAAGCCAGGACGGGAAGCGTTCCGACAGGCGTGGCTCGTACGGGTGCTGGAAGCCGACGCGCATGTCAGCCTCGTCGTTGATGACCAGCAGCCCGCGGGCACAGCGTTCCGGCACCAGCCGCAGCGCGAGCTGCGCGGTGGTCTCGGCAGCCTCGACAAGCCGGTCGACTTGCGGCTCGCCCTCTGCATCCGACCAGGTGCCCTTGCGATGGAACGAGACGAAC
>NZ_JBNXUM010000122.1:0-315 GCF_050563545.1 Falsiroseomonas sp. HW251 | reverse complement strand
ATCGTGGAGACGCGCGGCGCCGACGGCACGACGACGCGCCTGCGCTGCGGGCATGTCATCTCCTCGATGCCGGTGCGCGATCTGGTGCCGGCTATCGAGCCCGCCCTGCCCGAAGCCGCGCGGCGCGCAGCCTCGGCGCTGCGCTACCGCGACTTCATCACCGTGGCGCTGGTGCTGACCGATCGCGGGCGCTTCGATGACAACTGGATCTACATCCACGACCCCGGCGTGAAGGTCGGGCGCATCCAGAACTTCAAGTCCTGGTCGCCGGCGATGATCCCCGACCCCGCGCTCACCTGCTACGGCCTGGAATAC
>NZ_JBNXUM010000121.1:0-315 GCF_050563545.1 Falsiroseomonas sp. HW251 | reverse complement strand
GTCGTGGAGACGCGCGGGGCCGACGGCACGACCGCGCGGCTTCGCTGCGGGCACGTCATCTCCTCGATGCCGGTGCGCGAGCTCGTCTCGGCGATGAACCCGCCCCTGCCGGAGGCGGCGCGGCGCGCAGCCTCGGCGCTGCGCTACCGCGACTTCATCACCGTGGCGCTGGTGCTGACCGATCGCGGGCGCTTCGACGACAACTGGATCTACATCCACGACCCCGGCGTGAAGGTCGGGCGCATCCAGAACTTTAAGTCCTGGTCGCCGGCGATGATCCCCGACCCCGCGCTCACCTGCTACGGCCTCGAGTAT
>NZ_JBNXUM010000120.1:0-319 GCF_050563545.1 Falsiroseomonas sp. HW251 | reverse complement strand
CTGTACTACGCCTGGTCCAAGGAGTTCCTGGAAGCCGGCAAGCGACGGCTGGCTGGCGATACCGCGCGTGCTGCCACGACCGACGAGGTCAAGGCGCTGCGCCAGGAAGCGCGGGCCCTGAAGGAGGTCGTGGCCGAGCAGGCGCTCGAGCTGCGGCTGCTGAAAAAAAGCGCAATCGCGGCTGGGGACGACCTCGCGTGAGGTACCCGGCGGCCGAGAAGCTCGAGATCATTCGCCTGGTCGAGCAATCGCATCTGCCGGTGCGCCGCACGCTGGCGCATCTCGGCATCCCACCGGCGACCTACTACCGCTGGTATGG
>NZ_JBNXUM010000012.1:0-191767 GCF_050563545.1 Falsiroseomonas sp. HW251 | reverse complement strand
CGATAAGATCGAGCGGGGTACGTCGGCAGCTTGTTGCGGCTGACGTTGCTGGCGCTGGGCGTCGTCGAGACAATCCTGGCCGGGCGGCATTCCGACAGCCTGTCACTGCGATAGAGTGCCGCTTGATGACGCAGGCGGCAGCCGGGCGGAACACGGCGGTGGTGCCAGTCTTCGCCGCCCGTCTGTCACGCGTGAAACACGACGCGACATCCGGATGAAATATTGGCGTGCAAAGCTCCGTCTCGCTTCGAGCAAGCGCACTTGCAGCGGGAGGTCCAGATGGGCGTCGACGAAGCAAGATCTCATCCGATTCGGCGTCGTGCGCTGATCCTCGGGACAGCAGCCGCGCTTGTTGCCGGGCGTGCTGCTGCCCAGCAGGGCGGCAAGCCCATCGCTGCCCCGTCGAGTGCCGGCGATCCCGCGACGTTCGTGCGTGACCTCTATTCGATGCACCTGGCGGCCTTCACCAGCAGCGGCTCTGGCTCCGGCGCGCTCGGCCGAGCGACGCTCGATCGCGTCTTCGCGCCGGACCTTGCAAGGGCGATTCGGCGCGACGATGCGCAGGCACGGCGCGCGGGCGTGATGCCGGAGCTCGACTTCGACCCGATCACCGACTCGCAGGATCCTGACGTCCACGGTCTCGCCATTCGGCTGCTCGGCACTGGCGAGCGCCGTGCGACGGTGGAGGCGCGCTTTCGGCAGGGTGGCACCCGCATGACGGTGCTGCACTACGAACTTATCGCCACGAATGCGGGCTGGCGTGTGGTCGAGATCGCGCGTCCGGGCCCGGATGGCTGGTCGCTGCGCCGTATCCTGCACGCGGGATGACCGCCGTGCGGAGAGGAGGAGAGGAGGACACCATGACCCGTCGCATCGCACTTGCCGCCCTGCTTGGCGCAGCAAGCCTCGCCGCCGCGGCTCCGGCCAGTGCGCAGGGCTACCGCAACCCCGGCGCCGACGGGACCTGGGCGGAGCGGAGCTGGGTCAATCCCTACACCGGTGGCGCCTTCAATAACGGCACAAGTATGCTGCTCGACGTCATGCGCAACAACCAGCAGCGCCTCGACGCGATCGCGCGCCCGGGCAGCCGCGCTGGAGGTGTAATGCCGCAGGCGAGCGCGGCGTCGAGCGACCCGTCCTTCCGGCTGACGAACCGGGCCTCGATCAGCATCGCCCGCATCTTTGTATCGCCTTCGCAGGTGGATGACTGGGGAGCGGATCGGCTCGGTACCGCCGTGCTCGGTGCAGGGCAGTCCCTCATCATCCACCTGCCTGCGGGCCTTTGCGTGAACGACGTGCGCGTCGTCTTCGCCACCGGACAGACGCTCGAGCGGCGGCGCGTCAACACCTGCGCTCTCACCGACATGGCCTTCCCCTGATGCACAAGCCGATCACGCGCCTTCTCGCCGGCGCAGTGCTCGCCTGCGCCGCGCTTGCGGCCACGCCGCCCAGCCAAGCGGCCAGCTTCGACTGCGCCGCCGCGCGCGCACCGGCCGAGCGGATGATCTGCGCCTCGCCGGAGCTCGATACGCTCGATTTGCGGCTGGCCGAGCTGTATCGCCGCGCCATCGAGTCCGCTCCCTGGCGTCGAGCCTTGAGGGAGGCGCAACGGATCTGGCTCACTGGCCCTCGTGATGCCGCGGCGGCAATGGGCGGCCCGCCGGCGCTCGCGGCGGAGTACCGCACGCGCGTCGCGGCGCTCGAGGGCGAGCTGGCCCGCGCCACCGCCCCCGGCACCCTTCAGCCCGAGGCCGCGCGCGCGCGCGGCCCGGCCTGCCTGCTGCCGATGCCTGTCGCGATAACGCCTGAGCCGGCCTGCCGCGTGCGCGAGAGCGGGTCGCTGCCCATCGTTGCCGGCCAGCGCTTCACCTACGCCGTCTACGACTACGGGGAGGAGACCCGGCCCGAGGGGAGCGGCGTGCTCGTCTTCGGCGAGGGCGCCCTCCCCGGGCGGCTTCGCCTGCTCATCGCGGATCTGCATCCCGATGCTCGCTGCGAGACGCCGCGCGTGATCGGCTCGAGTGGCCGGGCGGTGCTGCAGGTCCCGTGCGTCAACGCCGGCACCCAGGCCGCAAATGACGAGAGCGTCTTCGGGTGGAATGAAGGCGAGTGGCGCGAGCTCGATGTGCGCTCCTGGCGGCGCGAGTTCCTGGCGCGGGTGCCCCGCGACCTCTCCGTCCGGCGCGGCGTCTATCCGGACTACGGCAGCATGACTGCGCGCAGCCCGCTCTGGGGCGCTGGCGACGGCGATTGCTGCGCCGCGCATGGCAGCATCGAGGCGGACCTCGCCTGGAATGGCGACCGGCTCGCCATGCGCGCGGTCCGCGTCCTGTCGCAGACTGCGTCCGCCCCGCGGGACAGGGGCGACCTGATGCCCATCCTCGCACGCCTGCCCGACCCCTCGAGCCTCGCCCGCCATCCGGCCGTGCGGGAGGCGCTCGCGGGAAGCCTCGGGCCGGACGGCGCGCGTCAGATTGCTGAACGCCTGGCGGGGCCGAGCGGGGGGCTGGACGTGGTCGCGGGACGCTGGGTGGCCGGATCGGCGTGCATGCCTCATGCCTGTAGCGTGGAGGAGACCTTCCTCGCCTACGACACACGCAGTGGCACGGCCCTCGTGGCGTCCCTACGCGACGGCAAGGCGGAGATTCTCACGCCGTCCCCGCCCTGGCCCGCCGAGCTCGTGGACCGGGTTCATAGCTGGGCTCCTGGCGCAGCTACGCTTTTGGGGCTCGCAGCCAGCACCAAGCCGAGGGGTTGAGCAGGCCAGGCTGGCCGCACCTCGCGACCACGGTCCCAAGCCGCGGCGCGGACCCGGAAATCAGCCCGGTGACGTGCGTCAGCTGATAGACCTCCTGACGCCACGGTCAGCCGCTCGGCCAGGGCGTTGATCAACGGATTGTTCGACGGCTCATCCGCTCGTTCGCACGTTTGGATCCGGTCCTGGTCCAGTCCCGAAAGGAGTTCCGTCCGCATGCCCCAGCAGCACTGGCCCGGGCGGCTGTGGATCGTTCGCCATGGCGAAAGCAGCGGCAATGTCGCGCGTGACGCTGCACAGGCGGCGCGGCTCACACACATCGATACCGGGGCGGCGCGCGACGTGGACGTGCCGCTCAGTGATCTCGGGGTAAGGCAATCGCGTGCGCTCGGCCGCTGGTTTGGCGCCATGCCTGCGGAAATCCGGCCCGAGGTCGTTTTCGCCTCTCCCTATCGGCGTGCGCAGCAGACGGCGGCCCTGGTCAGAGAGGCTGGCGGATTCGCGCCAGATGCCTGCCCCGTCGTCGCCGATGAGCGACTGCGCGAGAAGGAGTTCGGCATCCTCGACCGCCTGACGCGCTTGGGTATCGAGCAGCACCATCCCGAGCAGGCCGAGTTCCGTCGAACCCTCGGCAAGTTCTACCATCGCCCACCGGGTGGTGAGAGCTGGTGCGACGTGATCCTTCGGCTGCGCAGCGCGCTCGACAGCATCGCGCTCCACCACGGCGGCGCGCGCGTGTTGATCGTTGCGCACCAAGTTGTGGTGCTGTGCCTGCGCTACCTCATCGAGAACATGACCGAGGAGGAAATCCTGGCCATTGACGCCGAGGGCGACGTGGCGAATTGCGGGGTGACGGAATACCACTTTGACCCTGCGACAGGCCGGAATGGATCGTTGGTGCTCCGCGCCTACAACTTCGTCGCGCCACTCGAGGAGCAGGGCACGCCGGTGACGCATCAAGCCGACGCTCCCGCCGGTGCGCGATGAGCACGAGCCCTACGGCGGTCTCGGCCGAAATGCTGCAGGCGCTGCCCCTGCCGCAGCACCGGGACAGTGACGACAAGGACGCGCGGGGCGCCGTGCTCGTCATTGCCGGCAGCGTCGAGGTGCCGGGCGCTGCGCTGCTCGCCGGCTTGGCCGCCCTGCGCGCCGGTGCGGGGAAGCTGCAGATCGCAACCTGCCGCAGCGTGGCGCCGGGTCTCGCGGTCGCCGTGCCGGAAGCTCGCGTGACCGGGCTGGAGGAGACGACCGGCGGAGAGATCGCGGCCGGAGAAGCGGATCGGCTGGCCGAGCAGATCCGGAACTGCGACGCGGTCCTGCTGGGCCCGGGCATGATGGACGGCGACACCGCGTTCTCGCTGACGAGCGGGATCCTCGAGCGATGCACCGGGGCGGGCGTACCTTTCGTGCTGGACGCCGCCGCGCTGCATGGCCTGCTGGACTGCCGCGAGACGTTGCGAGCCGAAAGCCTGGCCGGACGCGTTGTCATCACGCCGCACGCCGGCGAAATGGCAACGCTGCTGGGCGTGACGCGGGAAGCCGTCCTGGCGGACCGCCTGGGCGCGGCACGCGAGGCAGCGTCGCGCCTGCAGCTCATCGTCGCGATGAAAGGGGGCGCCACCTTCGTCGTGACGCCGCAGGGGCAGGCCTGGACCTACAGCAGTGCAAATGTCGGCCTCGCGACCTCCGGTTCGGGCGATACGCTCGCCGGGATCGTAGCCGGCCTACTGGCTCGGGGCGCGACGCCCGTCACGGCAACGCTCTGGGGCGTCTTTCTGCACGGCGAGGCAGGCGCCAAGCTGGCGCGCAGCCAAGGTCCCGTCGGGTTCCTCGCAAGGGAGCTGCTGGCAGAAATCCCGTCGATCATGGCGCACTGCCAAAGGCAGCGATCCAGTCGAGAGTAAGACGGGTTCGGTCCTCAGCAATACGGCTGAGCTGGGCTACGCGCCTGTCCTGGTCATCTTGAGGCCGTGTTCGAGCGCCTCCGGTTGGGTGGCCAGGGCGGAAGCTGTTAGATGCCCGCACGAATCGGCGGCAACCAGTCTCCCGGACGCTGGCAAGGAACTATCCGCATGCTGCGCAGGTCATCAGCCCGCGCCGCTCGCGCGCCCGCTCGACGGCGTAGCCGCATCGCAGGCAGTTCGCGCCGTCGTCGTTCGGATCGAACGGATCCGCGATGCGGCGGGCCGGTGCCATGGCAGGCTGCTTGCGAGGACGCCCTGGGCCGCGGCGGGCTGTCACGGCGGGCTCCGGGTCAGGAACGGCAGGCGTGGCCTCGTCAGAATGCACCGAGGGCGACCGCATCACGCCGCCACAAGTATTGCGGTCGGGGTGCCGCTCGCGATCCGGCATCTGCCTGGTCGCAAGGGAGCCGACGGGTGTCACGCTGCCCCGGCTGCTGAACGATGATATTGGCGGAAAGCGGAAGCGGCACGACCCAGGCTGGCACCCAGAACAGCCGCGACCAGTCATCTTAGTTCCTCGTCACGCCCTTGCTGATCAGCGTTTTTCCGACCCAGCTGCGGTCCGCATCGTCATTTTCGATCGATCTGATGATGTCGTGCTCCTTGCGCGAATGCTCCTCGGCGGCGGCAACGACCGCCCCCGCATCCTCGCGCGGGATCACGACCACGCCGTCGAGGTCCGCAGCGATCAAGTCGCCCGGCATCACGACTAGACCACCGCACGAGACTGGATAACCGATCTCGCCGGGACCGTCCTTGTAGGGCCCATTTGGTGTCGCGCCGCGCGCCCAGACACCGAGATCAAGGTGTGACAGGCCATCGACGTCGCGAATCGCGCCATCGACAATAATCGCCGCGATACCACGCCGCACCGCATGGCGCGCCATGATGTCACCCATGATGGCAGTGCCGAGATCGCCGCCCGCATCGCACACCACAACGTCGCCGGGGTGAGCCAGGTCCAACGCCTCGTGCAGCATCAGATTGTCGCCGGCCCTGGCGCGCACCGTGAAGGCAGGACCCGCCAGGGCCTTGCGCCCGCCATAGGCGAGGAAGCCACCACGCATCGCCTGCATGCGGTTCACGACGTCGCCGATATTGGCCGCCGGCACCGCGGCTGCGCGTGCGCAGAGCTCTGATTCGACACGCGTGATCTCCGCCTTGATTCTGAACCCGACCGTCATCGATGCTCTCCGTTCACTCTGCGGTAATGTGTGCGTTGCGCACGATCGCCGTCCAATTGCTGATTTCGGCTCGCACGAAGTTGGCGAACTCGTCGGGCCCTGCATAGAAGACCTCGTTGCCGAGCGGCTCTAGGCGCTGAACCGTCTGGGGATCATCCACGGCCGAGCGCGCCGCATCGTTCAGCCGCGTCAGGATTGGCGTCGGCGTGCCGGCAGGCGCGAACAATCCACTCCAGGTGGACATCTCAAAGCCAGGCAGCGTCTCGGCTACGGCGGGGACATCCGGCATCGTCGGCCGGCGGGTCGGCGCGCAGGTTGCCAGCAGCCGCAGCCGCCCCTGGCTGACCAGGGGCAAAGCCGACGTCGAGGTATCGAACATCAGCTGGATCTCGTTCGCCAACAGCGCCGCTGTGGCGGGGGAGGTGCTGCGGAACGGCACCATCAGGATGTCCACGCCCGCAGCGGCCTTGAACATCTCGCCCGCCAGGTGGGTCGAGGTGCCATTGCCGCCATGGCCGTAGGCGAGAGCACCCGGCCGCGCTTTCGCTAGAGCGACCAGCTCAGCGACGTTGTGCGCTGGCAGATCAGGGTGCGCGACGAGGACGTTGTAGCCGGTGGAAACGCGTGTGACCGGCGCGAAATCACGCAACGGATCGTAGCTCAGTCGCGCTCCGTACATCGGCACGTTCACCGCATGCGTGGTGACCGAACCCATCAGGATCGTGTATCCGTCGGGTGCCGCCCGTGCAACCACCTCCGACCCAATGATGCCGGAAGCGCCCGCACGGTTCTCCACCACGACGGCCTGGCCGAGTTCCTGCTGCATGCGCGCAGCCATAATCCGCGCCAGCACGTCCGTCGCGCCGCCCGGGGCGAACGGCACGACCATGCGGATAGCCTTGCTCGGCCAAGCCGCCTGCGCAACGGCCGGTCGCGCGAGACCTATGGCAGCAACAGCGGTGAAACGACGACGCGTGACCTTCATGTCTGGTTTCCTCCTGAGCGCACCGGTACCGGCTTTGCCTGACTGCAGCCCTTGCAGCGTTCCTGACGCACGTCGTACCTGCTCTCGTTTGGCGCTGACGCCTGATTTTCGGCACTCTGGGCTGACACCCGCTGCATGAGACAGCCACCAACATCATGCCCTGACGCCATTGCCGGACGATGCGAGGCGATCCTCATGATGCGCGTCGATCTGGCTCGCGTGAAGGCGCGGGCTCGGGCGTCCATAGTCGCAGACTGGAACTGTGAGGCCTAACGCGAGTCGGCGGTGTTGACCGGCGCCGGGCGCGGCAGCAGGACGAAGACCTCGTTCTCCTCGCGCATGCGGCCGGCGCGCTCGCCGGCCTCATGGCCCCAGCCCCAGAAGAAGTCGGTCCGCGCCGGGCCGCGGATCGCGCCGCCGGTATCCTGCGCAACCACAAGGCGTCCTGCCGGCGGCGCGTCCCGCCGCGCGGTGGGGTCGCGCAGGTGCACCCACATCGGCAGGCCGAGCGGGATGAACGCCCGGTCCACCGCAACGCTGCGTTGAGGCGTCAACGGCACACCCATGGCGCCGATCGGCCCCTGGTCCGGCGTCAGCCCGTCCACCAGGCGGAAGAACACGTAGGACGGGTTGGCGCGGAAGACCTCGACGGTGCGAGCGTAGCCCGCCATGGCGAACCAGGCGCGCAGCGCCTGCATCGACATCTGGTCACGCGCGATGTCGCCCCGGTCGATCAGCACGCGCCCGATCGATACATACGGCCGCCCGTTCTGCCCGGCATAGCCGACGCGGAGCAGCTCGCCGTCCGGCAGGACGACGCGACCTGAGCCCTGGATGTGAAGGAAGAAGGCATCGGTCGGGTCGTCCACCCAGAGCAGCTCCAGCCCCCGGCCCGACAGTGCGCCGTTGTCGATCGCGGCACGGTCGAAGAAGGGCTCCATCCGCCCATCCCGCAGCATCCCAAACTGACGGCGCAGCGGGTTGCCGTTCACCGGCGTTTCGACCAGCTCCGGCGGCCGGGCGTAGAGCGGCGTTCGGAAAGCCTCGTCGGGTTCAAGCGCGCCGCGCAGGACGGGCTCGTAGTAGCCGGTCATGATCCCGGGGCCGGCTGAGAACGGCTCGAACCGCGCCTCGATGAAGTCGCGCACCGCCTGGTTCTTCGCCGCGATCCAGGCGGCGACACGGCGGTCGTATGCGCGCCCCTGGCCGGGGCGCGGCGGCCGCGGCAGCGCGCGCTCGAGAAGCCGCATGTCGGCGCAGAGCGTGGTCCAGGAAGCTGCGGTGCCGGCCCTCAGCGCGGCGTCCCCCGTGCCGCCGAGCGGCGCCTCCGGCCGCATCGGGCGGAGCGCGGCGCAACTCACCTGTACCACCGGCAGGATCTCGGCATGGGCATCCGAAGCCCAGCCCGGCAGGTCCTCGAACGCGACGGCGCGCAGCAGCGGAGGCGGCAATGGGCCAACCACGTCCTGGGGCGCAGCCTCGGGGGCGGGCGAAGGGCCGCCATGCTGCGCCGCCGCCGGCCGCGCCAGCGCAACCCAGCTCACAGCGAGAGCAGCGGCGACGAGCGCGCGGCCGGAGGGCAGTACCTTCGACATGCGTGGCGATTACCCAACACGCGCCGGCCGTCTGGCCTTCCTGGCCGCCGCGCCCGGACCCTATCGGTGATCCCTCGACCCTTGCAACGGGCGCGTCCTTTCCGCCCTGACTATCCCCGCTGCCCTCGCAGGGTGAGCCTTGAACGTCTGGGAGATAGCGTGCGCCGTAGCGACGCCGGGCCATGGGGATGCGAAGGACGGGTTTGGGTCGAACTCAGCTGTACCGACGGATGCTCCAGGGGATCCGGTGTCCGTCGTCTGCACCGGTATCAGCCACACCACGCGCACGTCATCAGCCCGCGCTTCTCCCGCGCCGGCTCGACAGTGTAGCCGCAGCGCAGGCAGTTCGCGCCGGCGTCGTTCGCATCGAACGGACCGGCGACGCGCCTGGCCTGCGCGATGGCCGTCTGCTTGCGAGGTCGCCCAGGGCCGCGGCGAGGCGCGACGGGCTTCGGGTCGAGAACGGGGGGCGAGGCCTCGGCCGCAGGCACCGACGGCGACCTCGGCGGCATCACGTGGAAGGTCGGCAAGACGGGCGCCGCCACAGCGGGCTTCGGCGCGTCCGGGAAGGGGGGCGGGGAAGCCGTCGTCCCAGGACGCGGCGCGGACCCCCGAAGGACGGCGCGCGGGACGGGTCGGCCTGGCGGCTGGGGCGCCGGGACATGCACGACCTCGACGGTCCTGCTGCCCTTAGTGCCATGGGCGCCGCGCTTGGGAATGCTGCGTTGCTCGTGGCGCTCGGCGGCAGGAGACTTGTCGTCGCGGAAGCGGGCGAAGACGCGGTCGATCTCAGACATGAGTCTCCAGATGATCAGTCGCTTGCGCCTCGGCAAGCGGTTCGCCACTCGGCTTGGGGGCGAGAGAGAGAGTTCGTGCGGCGGGACTGCCCGAGCAGTCAGAAGCCCGAATGGCGCGACTAGGGTCCGCCAAAAACGATTCGCGATCAACGACTTAAGCTTGAGGATAAAATCGGCCAACCCTCAAGGTTCGGAGACTCTCCGCTATCTGCGGCCCGATTTCCACGGTGATTCCGACCTCGAACCATCAAGGTCTACGCGCAAACCTCGCCCAAACCTGGGCTTCAGCGCCATGCGCCGCCGAGGAGAGACAGGTTTTGCGAGAGCCGATTGGAGCAGCAGTGGGAACCGGGGAACGAATGTCTCTGGGCGTTTGCCGCTCGACTGCCGCCGAGCTCACGTGACCGCTTTCGGGACAGTAAGGCCAGGCGGTTTGCCGGACGCGCCCGCCAACGCAGCCCTGCCGGCCCACTCAGCGGCCCAGATTCGACGACGGCCCGGCGGAGCTGGCGACCAGTATTGCACGGATCTGCCGGGCCGACACGCACGGTTCAAGATGCCCGCCAGACCGGCCCGAAGAGTCGCTAACGCGGCCGAAGACGTCGGGCCGCAGAAGGTACAGCGCGGTGAGGTCGTCCCAGAGGGAGGTCTGGTTTACCGCCTCCGGGTTGTGCAGCATCAGCTGCCCAAGGCGATTTGGCAGCGGGTGCGATACGGCGCTGAAGGCCAGCGCCATCTCGGCGTTCGGCGTGAAGGCATACACTCTCTGACCCGCAGGATCTCGCCCCGGCTCGGCTGCGCCGCACGTACTGGCCCCCTGCGGGATATCAACCCAATCGGCCCGCTGCTCCCGCCGGTTCAGGCGCGCGAAGGCCGCCTCGCAAGCCGTGTAGTCGTATCGGCAGTTCCATCCGTCAGGCTGGCCGCGCGCTTCATCGTCAGGGAATGGGCTGCCCTGGGCGACCACCTGGACCAGCCGATCCTCAATCACATGATGATAGAGCACGAACGACGACCAAGGGCCGATCGCCAGTAGCGCGAGCCGTTCACAACCGGCTGTCAGGCGCTCGACCTCCGTTGCCACAGGCGGCGGTGAGGGGACGGTCGGTCATCAGCGCAGGCCCATCAGTTCGAGGGTGCCGGTAAAGGTGCCGGCCGGCGCGCCGGCGCTGCCGGTAAAGATCCGCAGCGCGTTGGTCACCGCGCCCGCCGTACACCAGCCGCCGTAGCCGCCGTTGTAGAGCGTGGTCGCGTCCACGCAGACGAAGCTCGATCGGTAATTGGCGGCGCGTGACGCCGTGCCGGGGTCGATGTCGATCTCCGCGTTCAGCGCGGCCGCCCCGCCGCCGGAGACGTTGTTGCTGATCTTGCCGAGGCCGAGGTTTGCGCCGGGGTCGCCGCCGAAGGTCGACGTGGCGGCATTCCAGATGCCGCCAGCGTAGGAGTAGGACGCGCCGGTCACGAAGCTCGACCCGCCATCGGTCGAAAACCGGATGTGCAGGTTTCGCACCGCGTCGGAGGTGACGTTGATCAGCCGCAGCTTGAAGGCGCGGAAGGCGCCCGGCAGCAGGAAGTCGGCCTGCGCCACGGAGGAGACGACGCGCGGGGCTTCGACCATCACGTGAGCCACCCGGGTCATGGAGAGCGCGCCATAGACCCGCACGGCGCCCGTGAAGTTCAGCCGAGCCGTGGTGCCGGCGCTGTTCTCGATAACTGTTGTCCGCTGCAGCGTGTTGGGGCTGCCGGCGGCGATAACGCCGATGCCGTACTCGTACTGGGTGCCGTCATCGATGACGTAGTCCACGGTCGCGCCCGAGCCGAACACCGCGACAAAGCCCCTCCGCCCGCTCGCGGGCCCGGCGAGGTTGATGGTGGTCGCGGTGCCGGGGTTGTTCGCGGTCTCCTGGACGAAGTTCGCGAGCATCGATCAGAGCCTCTCGGTGATGGTGGCGGACCAGCGGCCCCGCAAAGACCAGCGGGATGCGGAGCAGCGCCTCGGGGTTGGTGGGGTCTGCGATATCCACCCGGGCGTAGCGGCCGGCCTGCGCGGTGGAGAGGAGCAGGATGGATTGGCCGTACCGGCGCGGTGCCCGAGCGGAGTGCCTCCATGCGCACCGCATTCGGCGACATCTCCAGCTCCTCGGTGATCAGGCCGAGGTTGGGGACGAAGTTTCGGGCGCGGGCGCCGGTAGACCACACCACCTCGACGGTGCGCGCGGTGCAGTCGACGCTGACGGGTGCGGTGATCGCGCGGTGCGCCACCATCGACACGGCGAGCGTATGCGGTGCGGGGGCTGCCCCGCCCGGGTCGGCAATGTCGCTCATCGGGGGTCAAGCTCCGTAGCCAAGCGCCTGCTCAGCGGCAGGTCCCAGCGCTCATGTCAAAGTGGAAGTCGTCGGTGCGCGCAGCGCTATAGCCAGAGAATGGGCGACGCCACTCAATCCAAGGCGTCTGGCGGGGCAACCATCATCGTCGCGCCGTGCTGCGCAAGCAGGGACAGGTAGCGCGTGGGATCGTCCTTCTCGCCCTTCTTGAGGTCCTTCCACGTCTTCACGGAATAAATTGCGAAGCCGACGGCAAGGCCTGGTAGTACGGCTGTGATCTGCGGACCAATTACCGTCACGCTCGCGCCGCCTGCGGTGATCGCCACCGGGAGCGTTTCCAGTGCCTTCGTCAGAGCGTCTTTGCTGGTGTCGAGAGCCCCAGCACCAAAGAAGCTTTTGGCGAAGTTGGACAATGATGCCCGCTTAGCGCGCCATCGCTCGACGATCTCATCGGACGCGGCCTTTAGGTTCGCCCTTAACCTCTCCTCGCTTCCCATCGAGCCAATGCTTCTTGTGCATTTTGCGAGATCGTTCCGGAAGGCATCTAGGGCATCACCAGAAGACGACATGGCGGCTAGGTCGGTCGCAGAGAGCCTTGAGATATCAAAGTGGTTAGCAATGACCATATGGGCGAGGCGGAAGGTACGGGCCGAATTGTCCTGCGAGCTCTTGGGGGTGCCGCGTACGAGCGCGTCGTAGATGATGTCCTCGTCGTTCGTGACGGCAGCGGCGTGAACATTCGGCGCGTCCGTGAGGATCTCAAGGCCCCAGTCCCGCGCCGCCGCAGTGGCGATGGTCGCCAGGAATGCTTCGCCGAGCACCGGGTGCATAGCGATCCATTCACCGCCCGAGTTCGGTCGCTCAGGCTTCCAGAGCAAATTCGCTTTCTCCAGCCTCTCTCGCAGTGGTTCCGTCATCCGTGCGCCCACGAGCTGAAACCTTGAGTCGTCGCCTTGGTAGGCGGCTCTGGTCGCCTCGCGGGAGAAGTGTCGCGACTTCCCATTTTGGTCCAACAAATCGGCTGCCACTCTGTCGCCAAAGCGTGCGGCTGCTGCGCTAACCGCGGGGCTCTGGACTTCGTACTGGTCGAGCAGTGGTCGCCCTCTACGCCCTCTAGTCCGGCTCAGAGCCTGAACAAACCGGGTATCGTCGGGAATGTAGCCGGACCGGGGCATCATTCGCACGATATGCGGGAAGTACAGCAGCGCTGCCTTTAGCCACTGCTCGTCCCGCACGCGAATGTACGGGTAGTAGAGCGCATCCCGAATCTCATCCGTCTGGCCCACAATCGCCCTCCTCAGCTTCGACCAGACGGTCAGGTTGGCACAGCTGCGGCGGAGATCAGCTATCCTGTTTCGGTGTGGCCACGCCAGTCGCCGCAATTTCAACAGCAGCCATCTGTGCGGCGTCCTGGGCGGCGCCGGACCTAGCAACGCGCCGTGGATCGGTGTCGAGCGCGAGGCCGGCCTCATCGAGCAGCGCGTTTGCCTCGCGGATCATCTCGACTGCGGCGCGGAAGTCGTAGCCGAAGGCGCCGACTGCCTCGGGCTGCGGTACGAAGCCGGCGCGCACCTGTGAGATCAGCGCCGTCGTGTCCTTGAGCGGGTCGATCATCTCGTGCGCCGGTGGCACATGCGACACACCGTCCGGCATCTGGGCGCCCCACAGCCCGAGTAGCGCGCCCTGGGCGTGGAAGCGCTCGGCAATGGGGCGGACCAGCATCGGGATGAGCATGCCGTACTGGACCTGCTCGCACAGGCGGCGGAACTCGATTTTGCCGGCGCGGAGTGAGGAGTAGTTCGCCTGCGTCAGGTCGCCCGAGACCTGGTCGTAAGTCAGTCCGGCGCCGACCGCGGCGGCCTCGAGCGTGCGGCGGGCAAAGGCCGCGTGGCTGCCGCCGCCAGAGGGGTTCACCACCTCTACCGACCCCATGCCGCGGCGATAGAGGATCATGCCCGGCTCGAAGCTCTCGACCGTGCGGCCCTGGGCGTCGCGCAGTCGGCCCGATGCAGCGCCGGTCAGCGCCTCGTCGCCTTCTTCGGAGACCACCGCTGCAAGGCAGGCCTCGATCTTGGCCTTCATCAGCAACGCGGCCTCGTAGTCGCCGAGGTCGCGCAGGCGGAGCAGCACCGGCGCCAGCCAGGACACATCGCGCAGCTGCCCGGGCCGGCGCTTGCGGTAGATGTGCAGCACATCGCCGGCGGGGATGCGTTCGCTGCCGAGCCAGGCCGCGCCCGGCAGGATCCACGCCGCACCGGGATGCACGCGATGCAGCCAGTATCCGATCGGCTCGCCGGCCTCCCCAAGCGCGATGCCCTGGATGGTGGGTGCGCCGTCCACCCTGCCGTTCCGCGCCGTGTGTAGGTGGTCGCTCTCTAGGACCTGCAGCCGCAGGCCGATTGGGTTCGAAGGCGACGGGTCGGCCATCAGGAAGCGCACGAAGCACTCACCGCTCTCGACAACAGCGCGCATGACCAGCGCCTGCAGCCCATAGAGGTCGAGCCGCCCCTCGGCATCGCAGGCCGTGCTTTCCGCCCAGCGGCGCCAAGCATCCGCGTGACGCTGATCTGGCCAGCGGGTGGTGATGCCGGCGCCGACCGCATTGCCGGTCCACAGATCGACGATGCGGCTGGCGTAGGGATCGTTCCTGACCGCGTCACGGGCGCGCCGCGCCACCGTCGCTGCGGCCATCCCGACCTCGGCCGTGGCGCTGCCACCCGAGGGCGCCCAGGCGGAGGCCCGGCTGTCCTGCGCCGCGGCGTAGCCGCGCAGCGCGTTCCATGCATCCCGGAGCCGGCCCATCACCCGCTTCCCTCGCGGGAGAAGCTGGCGAAGGTCACGCTGGGGCGGCGGGCCGCCGTCATCTCCGCGCCGCGCAGCACCGCCAGCGCACGGCCGAGCTCATCCAGGCTGCGGTATTCCACGGTGCGCCCGTCGAAGGTCACGCGGGTCGTGCCCCCCGTGTAGGCTGAGGCGAGCGCGGCCGCCCGGCTGCCGGCAGGCTGCGCCAGCGCCCAGGCGAGGACGGTCGGGTCCATGCGCGTCCTCCCTTTCAGCGCAGCCAACCGCTGCGCGGCGCAAGCCAGCCACGCGGGCGATGGGTGTCGGGTGCAGCCTGCGACGGCGACGGGGGAGCGACATTCCCGCTGGTGGGCATCTCGCCCGCTGGCAGCGACAGCGCATCGGCCATCCGCGCCCAGCGTCCGTCGCCCCAGCGATCCATCCCCAGCGCCGCCGCGGCCGCGCGGGCGTAGACCCGACAGTCCAGCGCCTCGTTCCTCTCGCGCGTCTTCACCCACTCCAGCCGGCGAAAGCCGTTCCGGCCGGCGCGGGCCACGAGCTGCTCCGCCGTGAGCTGCCGGCAGAACTCCTCGCCCGCGGCATGCACCGGCAGGTGCACGTAGCCCGGCGGGAATGGCTCGCCGCTTTCCTTGGTCGGTCGGTCCAGCTTCAGCCAGCCATAGGTTTCGCCCTTCAGGAAGGACGAGCCCACCGGCCAGACCTTCAGGCCGCCGAGCTTCCGGCCGTTCCGTCGCACCTCCGTCGCCGCCGGCTGCCCCACCGCGGCGCGCAGTCCGTCCTGGCCCTTGACCGCGATCGCACGCCCGGCGCCGGCGCGGCGGACGAATGAATAGACCTCCGCCGTTGTCATGCCGTCGCCGCTGTCGATCGCCGCCATGGCGACCGGCAGGCGATGGCCGCAGGCATGCAGCCAGGTCTCGCCCAGCAGGTGCCGCAACGCCGATCCCGCACGCCGCCTCGACCTTCATGGCCTTCGCGTCCAGGCCCGCCTATCGCCTCGCACGCGCAGCGGCTGTCGAGCGCCGCTGCGCGGAACCAGCAACACTGCGCCGATATGCGCACGGGCATCGTGTCGCGTCAGGGTTCAAGTTGGGCGGACCCCAAACTGTCGGGCATCAGTATGACAAACGCTATAATGCGTCTGGTGCGATTCATTCGTTGAGTAATCCTGTTGCTGTCCGCTCCGAGACGAGGATTGTGCACACGTTGGTTCTGTTGCTGGGATCGGCCTGTATAGTGCTCTGGAGCAGCTGACGCTCGGGGAATTCGCTGCTACGTCAGCCCGCCAGGGATGCCCGGAAGCTCTCTCGTTGGGCGACCAAACTAGGGTGACGCGCAATCTCACGCGTCACCCGTCAGCGTGCGCGACCCTGCCACGTCTGAATGCATCGCCCTCGTCCTCGTCAGAAAGCTCTGCACGAGGGAGACGCGGGGAGCCGCGGGACAGCGACCATGCTAGGCAAGACTGACGCCGAGATGTTCCGCGAAGGCGCGGGCGGGGGCGGATAGCCGATCCGGCCGCCAGACCGCGAAGACGCGGGAGCGCTCCTTGAGCCCCGCCAGGCCACGATAGGCCACGCCCGCGAAGCGCAGCTTGCGCACCGAGGCCGGGACCACCGCGACGCCGACGCCCGCGCCGACAAGGCCGATCAGCGCGTGCATCGGCGAGACCTCCTGCACGATGCGCGGCTCGAACCCTGCCTCCTGGCAGAGATCGACGAGTTGCCGCTGGAAATCCGTGCCCTGGCGGGGAAACGCCACGAAAGGACTGCCGGCGAAATCACGGAGCCCCAGCCTGCCGCGCCCGGCCAGCGCATGGGTGCGGGGCAGCGCAGCCAGGAGCGGCTCCTCGAAGACCTGCGCGCCGGCGAAGCCATCCGGCAGTCGCAAGGCGCGGCGGAGGCAAAGGTCGCAGCTGCCTTCCTGCAGCGCCTCGGTCTGCGCCGCCGCTGACATCTCCCTCAGACGGAGCTCGATGCCGGGACGGGTGCGACGGAAGCCCTCGATCGCCGCGGGCAGGAACGCATAGGCGCAGGAGCCGGAGAAGCCGAGCGTCAGCGTGCCTGCCTCGCCGCGCGCCGCCTGCAGGGCGCGGCCAGGCGCG
This sequence comes from Falsiroseomonas sp. HW251, assembly GCF_050563545.1. Classification (NCBI taxonomy): domain Bacteria; kingdom Pseudomonadati; phylum Pseudomonadota; class Alphaproteobacteria; order Acetobacterales; family Roseomonadaceae; genus Falsiroseomonas; species Falsiroseomonas sp. HW251. Next base: position 175,256 of record NZ_JBNXUM010000012.1, on the reverse strand, counting down.
GCTTCGGCGATGGCGATGACCCGCCGGGCGTCCTCGAGCAGGGTGCGGCCGGCTTCGGTCGGGGCCACCTCCCGGCTGGTGCGCGCGATCAGCCGCGTGCCGACATGACGTTCCAGCCGCTGCAGCGCGCGGGAGAGCTGGGGCTGTCCCATGCCGAGGCGCAGGGCGGCGCGGCCGAAATGGCGTTCCTCCGCCAGCGTCACGAAGCGCTGCAGGTCGCGCAGCTCCAGCATTCATGGCTCCCAAGGCATCGGTCGTTGCCTGATTATGCATTGGACAGCAGGAAAACGCGCGCCCAGGCTCGGTTCGGAAGGGCGTGGCATGACCGGCGCCGAGGGAGGATCGCCCATGACGGCCCTGCGCCGCCGCACTCTGCTTCGCGCCGCCGCCTTCGCGCCCCTGGCGCGCCCGGCTCTGGCCCAGACCGCGCCCGATCCCTCGCGACCCGTGCGCGTCCTGGTCGGCGCCGCGGCGGGCGGAGCGACCGACATCATCACCCGCATCGTGACGGAGGCGATGGCGCCCGACTTCCCGCGCGGCTTCGCCGTGGAGAACCGCCCGGGCGCGGGCGGCAACATCGCCGCCGAGGTCGTCGCCCGCGCGGCGCCCGATGGCTACACGCTGCTGATGGGCGACCAGGCGCAGACCGCGATCAATCCGGCGCTCTATCGCCACGTCGGCTTCGACCCCGTGCGAGATTTCACGCCGATCGTCCTCGTCGCCGAATTCCCCTTCGTCATCGTGGTCAATCCCGCCATCCCCGCGCGCACCCTGGCGGAGTTCGTGGCCTGGGCGAAGGCGCAGCCCGAACCCGTGCTTTATGGCAGCCCGAACGCCGGCAGCCCGCACCATCTCGGTATGGAGGCGCTCGCGAAGCGGCTCGGCTTCCGCGTCAGCCACGTGCCCTATCGCGGCGGCGCGCCGGCGGTGGTGGACCTGCTGTCGGGCCAGCTGAAGGTGGGCTCCATCGGCCTGCCGCCGCTCGTGCCGCATCTGCGGGAAGGCCGGCTGTTCGCGCTGGCCGTCAGCACGCCCGGCCGCTCGCCGCTCTCGCCCGAGGTGCCGACCATCGCGGAGGCCGCGGTGCCCGGCTTCGCCATGCCGGTCTGGTACGGGATGCTGGGGCCCGGCGGCCTGCCCGCCGACATCTTGCGCCACGTCGAGGCATCCGTCGCGCGCGCCCAGGCCCGGCCAGAGGTCGCGGCCAAGCTTGCAGAATCCGGCCTGACGATCCGCCGCGGCAACGCCGCGGAGTTCGGCCGCTTCCTCACCGCCGAGATCGCCTTCTGGGGCGAGGCCGCGCGCGCCTCCGGCGTCACCATCGAATAGGAACCGCAGGCTTGCTCGACTCCCGCCCGAACATCCTCTTCATCACCACCGACCAGCAGCGCGGCGACGCGCTCGGCGTGATGGGCCGCAAGGTTCACACGCCGCACATGGACCTGCTGGCGAGCGAGGGCGTCCTGTTCCGCGGCGCCATCTGCCCGAACCTCGTCTGCCAGCCCACCCGCGCGTCGATACTGACGGGGCTGCTGCCGCGCAGCCATGGCGTCTGCGACAACGGGATCGACCTGCCCGAGGAGCCCGCGCGGCAGGGCTTCGCGGCGGAACTCGCGCGCGCGGGCTACGACACCGCGCTGATCGGCAAGGCGCATTTCGCGACCGCGCACACCTTCGCGCCGACCGGTACGCCGGAGTGCCGGCACTCCATGCATCTGTATGGGCCCAATTGGACGGGGCCCTATATGGGCTTCCAGCGCGTGGAACTCGTCGTCGAGGGCCACAACACCTTCCCGCCCATGGTCCCGCCCTACGGCCAGTCCTACGAGGCCTGGTACCACGGCGACGGCTATGGCGAGCTGAAGAACAGGCTCTATGCCACCAATGCCGGCCCCGATGTGAAAGGTGCGCCGCAGACCTGGCATTCGGCGCTGCCGCCGGCCTGGCACAACTCCACCTGGATCGCGGACCGCATGATCGCCTTCCTGCAGGAACGCCGCGACCGCCCCTTCTGCGTCTGGGCCTCGATCCCCGATCCGCACCATCCCTTCGACTGCCCGGTGCCATGGTCGCTGCTGCACCGGCCGGAGGACGTGGACCTGCCGCCGCACCGCACGCTCGATCTCGAGCGGCGGCCCTGGTGGCACCGCGCGAGCCTCGAGGGCACGCCGAACCTGGCGGATCCCAAGCTGCGGGAGTTCCGCGCGAAGCACAGCCGCACGCCGGTGCTGACCGACGAGACGCTGCGCGAGGTGATCGCGAACTACTACGGCATGATTGCCCTCGCCGACCACAACATCGGGCGGATCCTGACGGAGCTGCATCGGCTGGGGCTTGCCGAGAACACGCTGGTGGTGGTGGGCTCGGACCATGGCGATTGGCTGGGCGACCACGGCCTGCTGCTGAAGGGGCCGATGGCCTATGACGGGCTGCTGCGCGTCGTCGGCATCATGCGCGGGCCCGGCCTGCCGAGGGGAAAGGTCTGCGACGAGCCCGTCTCGTCACTGGATTTCCCCGCGACCTTCCTGGACCAGGCCGGGGTGAAGCGGCCGGAGCACTGGCACTCGCGAAGCCTGCTGCCGGTTGCCCGCGGCGAGGAGACCCGCGACTTCGCCTATTCCGAATGGGATCTCAGCGACAGCCGCTGCGGCGTGCCGCTGGAACTCCGCACGGTGCGCACGGCCCGCGACAAGCTGACGGTCGAGGCGATCAGCGGCGCGGCCGAGATGTACGACCTGGTTCGCGATCCCCATGAGACCACGAACGTCGCCGATGACCCCGCCCATGCCGCGCGGCGGAAGGAACTCGAGGCGATGATCGCGGCGCGTCCGAACGATGCCCGCAACCAGCGCCTGCCGCCCGTGGGGATGGCCTGATGCGGCCGCGTTTGGCCCGGGCCGCGCCGAGCGGGGCTGTCGGCACGAGAGGCCGATTGCGCCGCAGGCTCCGCTTCGCCACGATGAGCTCAACAGGCCAGAGCTGAGGGAGGAACGACGCATGCTCACGAGGAAACCGGGGGCGCCGCTCGGCCGCCGCGAAGCGCTTGGCCTCGCCGGCACGGCTCTCGCGGGCAGCAGTCTGCCTCGGCTGGCGGGCGCGCAGGGCCGGATGGCCCCGATCACCATCGTCATCAACCAGTCGCCCTGGCTCGACAGCTTCGCGCGCATCGTCCAGGCCTATGAACGCGAGAGCGGCAACCGCGTCGAGCTGGACGTGAACCCCTTCGCGGGCTCGCTCGAGAAGCAGCGCAATTCGGTGCGCGCGGCGCGCGGCACGACCGACATCCTGATCATGAATTCCGGCTGGTTCGCCGAGATGTATTTCGGCGGCTTCGTCCAGCCCATCACCGACATCGAACCGTCCTACCGGCTCGACTCCGGCATCTACACGCTCGGCGACACGGTGTTCTTCGACGCCGCGAGCAAGACGATGACGCCGCGCGGCAAGCTGATGTCCATGCCGATCGCGCCGCTGATCCCGCTGACCTACTACCGCGCCGACCTCTACAGGGACGCCGGGATCGGCGGGCCGCCCCGGACCTTCGAGGATCTCGAAGCCAATGCGAAGCGGCTGAACCGGCCGCCCCGCATGATGGGCATGGTGCAGCGCGGCGCCCGCGGCCCGCATTCCGTGGCCTATGACTTCCTGCCCTACATCTACGGCCACGGCGGCGGCTTCTTCCGCGACCACAACAACGGCGACTTCACGGTGACGCTCAACGCGCCCGAGGGCCGCACCGCGCTCGACTACTACATCCGCCTGGCACGGGAGGCCGGGCACCCGCGCACCGCGGCGATGGACCAGGCCGATGTCATCCAGGTCTTCGCCACGGGACGTGCCGCGCACATGATCACGGTGATCGCCGCCTGGTCGCAGATGGACGACCGGGAGCGCTCGGCCGTGGTGGACCGCGTGGAATGGGCGCCGCCGCCCTCCCTGCCGGGCAAGCCGACGGCGCCTGGCCTCGGCCATTGGCTTGCCGGCATCAGCCGCAACGTACCCGACGACCGCCAGCGCGCCGCGCTTGCCTTCCTCAAATGGTTCGGCACGACGCCGTCGCAGATCGCCTTCGCCCGCGGGGGCGGCATCCCGGTGCACGAGGCTGCCTACCGCGACGCGATGGCCGAGGAGCACCGGTTCCGGTGGATGAAGCCGATGTCGGAGGCGCTGCCGCATTCGGTCAACCCCTACACCTTCCCCGAGGCCTCCGAGGTGATCGCGGTGCTGGAACTTGGCCTGAACCGTGCCATCGCCGGCGAGATCACGAGCGTGGCGGCGCTGAACGGCATGTCAAACGAGATCGCCGACATCATGGCCAAGCACGGCTACCGGACGGGCAGGCTGGAGCCGCTGCGCTGAGCATCGCGCTCGACCGCGACGCGGTGCGCAGCCCTGCGCGCCGCGCGCCGCGGGACGCCGACAGCCTGTGGCGCTGGGCGACGCTGTCGCCGGCGCTGCTGCTGATGGCGGCGCTCGGCCTGCTGCCGGTGCTGAACCTGTTCGTGCTTGGCTTCTTCGACGTGCGCTGGACGGACGGGGGCTCGAGCTGGTCTTTCGTCGGCACGCGCCACTACGCCGCACTGCCCGGCGACCCGCTGTTCCGGGCCTCGATCCTCAACACCACACTCTTTGCGCTCGGTGCGGTGGCGGGGCAGATGCTGCTGGGGTTCGCGCTGGCGCTGCTGTGCCACAAGGCGACGCGGGGCCGCGTCTTCTGGCGCGCGGTCTTCGTGCTGCCGGTGCTGATCCCAGGCATCGTCATCGGCGCGATGTGGAAGCTGCTGCTTAACCCGGAGTTCGGCGCGATCGCGCAGGTCTTCGAGATGGTGGAACTGGAGCCCGTGGACTGGCTGGGCGAGGCCTCCACCGCGCTGCTCGCAGTCATCATGGTGGACATCTGGCACTGGACGCCGTTCTGCTTCCTGCTGTTCCTCGCTGGCCTGGAATCCCTACCGCGCGACGTCTACGAGGCGGCGCGGGTGGACGGCGCGCGCGGCTGGCAGGAACTGCGGTACATCACCCTGCCGCTGATGTGGCCGACCATCGTCGTGACCTTCGTCTTTCGCCTCGTGCTGGCCTTCAAGGTCTTCGACGAGGTCTACCTGCTGACCGGCGGCGGGCCCGGGACGGCGACCGAGGTCGTCGCCTTCACCATCTACCAGCGCTTCTTCACCGAGGACCGGGCGGGCTACGGCTCGGCGATGGCGGTCGCCGTTATCTTCCTGATCTTCCTGATGCTGGCGGCCGCCGCGGCGGCGCGACGCAGGGTGCAGTCGTGACGGGCCGCTTCCGCCGCGAGGCTCTGCTGCAGATCGCGCTGATCGGCGGGGGGCTGATCGTGCTGCTCCCCTTCGCTTGGGTCGTCTCCGCGGGCTTCCGCACGCAGATCTCCCTGCTTATGGGCGAGTTCTGGTTCACGCCCGTGCTGTCGGCGTTCAATGAGGTGCTGTTCTCCAAGACCTCGGACTACCTCCTCAACGTCCAGAACTCCGCGATCGTCGGCCTGGCCAGCACGGCGCTCTGCCTTGTCGCGGCGACGCTTGGCGCCTGGTCGCTCCACCGCATGCGCTGGCCGCGCTGGTGGGTGCACCTGCTGCTGCTTTGGGCGCTGCTGCTGCAGATGATCCCGCCCGTCGCGCTCGCCGGCGGCTGGTTCGTCATGGCGCGTGCGGTCGGGCTCGACAACACGCTGACCGGCCTAGTGCTCGCGCATGCCACGCTGAACCTGCCCATGGCGCTGTGGATGATGGGCGTCTTCGTGCGCGACGTCCCGCAAGAGCTGGTGGAGGCCGCACGGCTCGACGGCGCCTCCACACCGACGCTGCTGAGGCGCGTAGTGCTACCGCTGGTCGCCCCTGGCCTGGCCGCATCCGGCGTACTCTGCTTCGTCTTCTCCTGGAACGAGTTCGCGGCGGCGCTGAACCTCTCCATGCGGCAGACCGCTACGGTGCCGGTGGCGATCGCGAAGTTCGCCCAGGAATTCGAGATCCGCTACGTCCAGATGGCCGCCGCGGCGAGCCTCTCCGCCGTTCCCGCCCTCCTCCTGCTGCTGGTGGCGCAGCGCTGGATCGTGAAGGGCCTCACGCTTGGTGCCGTGAAGTAGGTCGCATGAAAGCCGTCCTGGTCCTGTTCGACTCGCTCAACCGCCACATGCTGGGCTGCTATGGCGGCACGCGCGTGCCGACGCCGAACTTCGATCGCCTCGCGGCGCGAGCCGTGCGCTTCGACAAGCACCATGTCGGCAGCCTGCCCTGCATGCCCGCACGGCGCGACCTGCTGAGCGGGCGCCTTTCCTTCCTGCACCGCTCCTGGGGGCCGCTCGAGCCCTTCGACGACGCCTTCCCCGAGATCCTGGCGAAGCAGGCCGGCACCTACAGCCATCTCGTCACCGACCATTTCCACTATTGGGAGGATGGCGGCGCGACCTACCACACGCGTTACGACAGCCACGAGTTCATCCGTGGGCAAGAGGGCGATCCCTGGAAGGCGATGGTGCAGCCGCATTGGGAGCGGCTGCGCGAGATGTACCATGGGCGCCAATTCAGCACGGCGCGGCGCGACTACCGCGCGCAGAACATCGTCAACCGCGAGTTCATTCGTGACGAGAAGGACTTCCCCTCGGTGCAGTGCATGCAGGGCGGGCTCGAATTTCTCGCGCGCAATGCGACGGCAGACAACTGGTTCCTGCAGATCGAGACCTTCGACCCGCACGAGCCCTTCACCGCGCCCGCGCGGTTCCGCGAGCGCTTCGTCACCGACTACCGCGGCCCGGTCCTGGACTGGCCGCGTTACGGTCGGGTGGACGAACTGCCGGAGGAATGCGAGGAGCTGCGCGCCAACTACTACGCCGTGCTTGCCCTCTGCGACCACCTGCTGGGGCAGCTGCTCGATGTCTTCGACGCGCAGGACCTGTGGAAGGACACGGCGCTCGTCGTCACCACCGACCATGGCTTCCTGCTCGGCGAGCATGACTTCTGGGCCAAGAACCGCATGAACCTCTACGAGGAGGTCGCGCACATACCGCTGCTGTTGCACGATCCCCGCAGGCCGGCTGCAACCGGCGAAAGCTGCGCCGTGCTGACGCAGACGATGGACCTCGCGGCGACCTTCCTCGATCTGTTCGGCGTCGCGCCGACGCCGATGATGGAGGGAATCCCGCTGCGCGCTTTGTTGGACGGCGAGGCGAGGCGCGAGGCGGTATTGTTCGGCTATTTCGGCGGCGCGGTGAACGTCGCGGATGGGCGCTACACCTATCACCGCTTCCCGCCCGACCTGCGGCGGCAGGAGATCCACCAGTACACGGTCATGCCCACCCACATCTGGTCGCCTTTCAGCGTCGAGGAACTGGCCGATGCGCGACTCGCCGGGCCGCTGCCCTTCACCAAGGGTGCGAAGGTGCTGCAGGTGCCGGTGATCGAGACTTCGCCCTTCTTCAACAACTACGGCCCCGGCGCGCTGCTCGAGGATGAGACGCGACTCTACGACCTTGTCGCCGATCCCGGGCAGCTGGCGCCGCTGGCCGATGCCACGACGGAGGCGCGGCTCGCCACGCTGATGGCGAAGCTGATGGCCGCGAACCACGCGCCGCCGGAGGCCTTCGCGCGGCTCGGCCTTGCGCCGCCTTGATGCACCCGCCTCCCGGCCTGGTCGCCACGCCGCGCGCCTTCGCCTCGCTGCGCCGCATCACGCTCGCAGACGGGCCGGAGGCGGGGCTCGATTGTGTCGCGATGTCCACCGGCGGCGGGCTCGATTGCTGGCTCCTGGCGGGGCGCAGCCTCGACATCGGGCCGCTCTGGTGGCGTGGCCGGCAACTCGGCTGGATGCCACCGCAAGGCTTCCTGCATCCCGCCTTCCGCCGTGCGGAGGAGGAGGGCGGGCACGGTTTCGCGCGGCTCTTCGGCGGTGCGCTGGTAACCTGCGGCCTGTCGCATATCCGCCAGCCCGCCGGCGGCGAGCCGCTGCACGGCCGCTTCCCCTTCACGCCAGCGCGGCTCACGCTCTGCCGCGAACGGGACGAGTTGCTGGAAGTCGAGGCGGAAGTCGTCGAGGCGCGGCTCGGCGGGCCCGTGCTCCGGCTTTGTCGTCGCATCGAGGCGGACGTGGGCGGCGCGGAGCTGCGCATCCGGGACATTGTCGAGAACGTCGGCCCGTCGCCGGCGCCCTTCGCCGTGCTTTATCACTTCAACTTCGGTTGGCCGCTGGTGGGCCCGGGCGTCGCTGCGACGCTCGACGGCGCTGCACTGCCCCTGCCCTACGCACCCGGCGATCCGGCTGCCGAGCCGCACGTGACCTGCCTGGCCGTGCGCAACGGCACGGCAACGCTCACCTCGCCGACCGGCCCGAGCCTGACGCTGCGTTTCGACCCGGTCGGTCTTCCCTGGCTACAGCTCTGGCACGACATGCGGCCATCGGTCTGCGTGCTGTCTCTGGAACCCTGCTCCGTCGGTCGCGACGTGCCGCTCCCGCTGCTGGCGCCAGGAGAGGTCGTGAGGACCTCGCTTAGCCTGCTGCTGGCGGATGGTGCGTCGAACTCGCCGTGACGAGCATGGACGAGGCGGCCGCGGGCGCACCTCAGGCCGCCCCGTCTCAACCACTCCACGCCGGACGTACGCCGGGCGGCGGGGAATAGGGCAGGTCGCCGCGCGCCATCACCGCCGCCCGCCCGCCATTCGCAGCCAGGATCGCCGCCTGCCGGGCCTTCACGGCTGCGTCCAGCACGTCCGGCGTGGTCCCTAGCCGGTTGCGCAGCGCGGCTTCGAGTGCCGACAACGTCGCCGCATGGGCGGGATCGGCCGCGAGGTCCGCCAATTCCTCAGGATCCGACTCCAGGTCGAACAGCTGGGCGGGGTAGGTGACGTAGCGCACGTATTTCCAGCGCCCCCGGCGCAGCATGAAGGCCGCCTCGCGCGAGCCGGAGGCATGATACTCGGACAGCACCGCGCGATCCGGCTCCGCGCCCGCCGCGATCGAGAGCAGCGAGACGGAGCCAGGCGGGGCCGCCTCGGCGCAGCCTGTCGCCTCCATCGCAGTGGCGAACACGTCTGTCAGCGAGACCGGCGTGCGGATCACGGCGCCGCGCCGTACGCCGGTGCCGGCGAGGATCATCGGGATGCCGACGCTCTCCTCGTACATGGTGGATTTGCCCCAGAGGCCGCGCGCGCCGACATTGTCGCCGTGGTCGGATGCGTAGAGCACCCGCGTCGTCTTCCCGAGCCCGGCGGCCTCCAGCGCGCGCAGCACGCGGCCGACTTGCTCATCCATGAAGGACACCAGGCCATAGTAGCCCGCCATCATGCGCTGCACGTCCTCCGTCCCGTGCACGTGGGAATCATAGGGCACGGTGCGCGCGTAGTCCGCGAGAAACGGGTGCGTCGGCCGTTCGCCCGCCGCGTAGAGCTTCGGCATTCCCACGACCTCCGGCGGAAAGCGAGCGAAGTGCTCGGGCGGTGCGATCAGCGGGAAATGCGGCGTGACGAGCGACACGAGGAGACACCAGGGCTTCGCCGGCTCCGCACCCGCCTTCGCGCGCAGCCACGCCTCGGCTTCGGCCGCGATGTCGCGGTCGTAGCGCGTGTAGTCGCTCTCGCCCGGGCCGGCCGTCGCGGAGAGCTTGGCGGCCCCCTTGCGCGGCGGCGCGGTCTCGTCGCGGATCAGCGCGAGCAGGTCGCCCTTGCCCTCCACGACATGCATCGCGAGGCGTTCCTCCGAGAAGCCGTGGTCGTCCCCCGGCAGCCCGCGGAAGTGCAGCTTGCCGATCGAGACCACCTCGTGCCCGGCCTCGCGCAGCGCGTGGTGCCAGGACCGCACCGTGCCGTCATAGGGATCCGCATTGTCGTAGTAGCGGCCCATCGCGTGCAGCGCGCGTCCGGTGGCGAGCGCGGCACGCGCCGGCACGCAGATGGGACAGGGCGTGTAGGGCGAGACGAAGCGCGCCCCGCGGGCGGCCAGCGCGTCGAGGTTCGGCGTCTGCGCGAAAGGGTGACCCGCGCAGCCCATGGCGCGCGGCATGTGCTCGTCGGAGAGGATGATGAGGAGGTTCTGCGCCACGGCCATGTCAGTCCACCTGGGCTCCGCTGATCCGCACCGCCTCGCCCCATTTCTCCGCTTCCTCGCGCAGGAAGCCGGCGAAGCGGTCGGGCCCCATGCCGACCGCGGCGCTGCCGTCGGCGGTGGCCCGCGCCCGGAAGGCGGGATCGGCGAGCGCCTCCTGCACGGCGGCGTCCACTCGGCGGATCACCTCGGCCGGCGTGCCGGCGGGCACCATGATCGCGAACCAGGAGACGAGGTCGAAGCCTGGCAGCGTGTCCGCGACCGGCGGGACCTCGGGCAGCGCGTGGTTGCGCGCCGCGGAGGTGACGGCCAGCGCGCGCAGCCGCCCCGCGCGCACCAGCTCGGTCGCGGTGGAGAGCGTCGGGAAGCCGAACTGCACAGTCCCGGCAATCACGTTGTTGACGATGTCCGGCGCGCCGCGGAAGGGCACGTGCACGGCCTGTACCCCCGCCCGTGCCTTGAACATTTCCGCCGCGAGATGCGCGCCCGAGCCGTTGCCGCCCGACGCATAGTTCTGGTCCGGGCGCGCGCGCAGGCCCTGGATGAGCACCGCCGCGCTTACCGGGCCGTCCGGCGGTACGACCAGCAGGTGAGGCATGGCGAAGGCGACGGTGACCGGGACGAAGTCGCGGAAGGGATCGAAGCCGAGCGGCCGGCGGCTCAGCGCCGGGTTGATCACCAGCGAATTCGTGCCAAGCAGCAGCGTGTAGCCGTCCGGCGCGCTGCGGGCCGCTGCCTCGAAGCCGATGTTGCCGCCGGCGCCCGGGCGATTCTCGATCGCCACGGGCTGGCCCAGCGCGGGGGACAGGCGCTCGGCCAGCTGGCGGGCGATCACGTCGGGCGCAGAACCCGGGATGAACGGCACGATCAGCCGCACCGGGCGCGTCGGCCAGGATTGAGCGAAGGCCGGCAGCGGCAAAGCGAGCGCGGCGAGCAGGGCGCGACGGCGCATCGGGTGCTCCTTCAGGACGTCATCGCACGCGCCGGCCGCAGCGGGCAGGCGCGAGGTGGTCGAGCAGCGCGCCGGCGGCTGGCGCAGGGGTGCGGTTCATGGCGCGATCTCCTGCCTGATGCCGGAGGCCGCGGCGGCATATGCCTGCTCGATGAGCAGCAGCGCGAGCCGGCCGTCGTCGATGGTGGCCGGCGGCGGCGCGCCGTCGCGCAGGCACCGGGCGAAGCCGATGGCATTCTGGTGGTGAAAGCGGCCGGCTTTGAACTGCGGCACGACCTCCTCCGCCCGCCAGGCGCGCTCCGTGCCGCCGGCGAAGATGCGGAGGAAGGGACCAGGGGTGATGTCGCGCGAGGCAAGGTCCACGCCCGCCAGCAGCGCGGTGCCCGCCGTGCCGTAGACCTCGACGGAATCCGACGCCGCCGCGAAAAGGAAGCCCGCGGTCAGCTCCGCGACCATACCGTCCACCCACGTGAAGACGGCGGTGGCGTTCTCATCCACCTCCAGCCCCAGGACGGCCGAGGAGGTCGTCGCGACGACGCTGCGCGGCAGGCCAAACAGCCAGCACAGCAGGTCGGCGCCGTGAACGCCCTCGTCGAGCAGCGCCCCGCCGCCGCTCTCGTCGCGGCGGACATACCAGCGCGCACGGAAGTCGGGATCGAGGCCGTGGCCGTGCCCGTGGCGAATTCGCACGGTGTGGATGCGTCCCAGCGTCCCCTGGTCGACTATCCTCCGCAGCGCGTGCGAGGCGGGGTCGAGGCGCTTCGGGAACGATTGCATGAAGAGGGTGCCGGCCTGCGCGACGGCGCCCGCCATCGCCTCCGCCTCCGCGACGCTGCGCGCCGTCGGCTTCTCGCAGAGGATGGCGCAGCCCGCCGCGGCAGCGCGCCGCGCGAGGGGAAGATGTTTGCGGGTCTCGGAGCAGATGGCGACCGCCTCGGCGGCGGCAATCGCGGCGTCGAGGTCAGGCTGGAAGGGCACGCCGAAGCGGTCCGCCGCGTCGCGCCCGCGGGCCGCGTCGTCGTCCCAGATGCAGGCGACGGCGATGCCCGGCTCGGCGAGGAAGGCCTCGGTCCAGAAATTCGCGTGGTAGTGCGCGAAGGAGAGCATCGCGACGCGGTGCATCAGGTGGCGTCCACCGCGGTCTCGGCCCCGCCCGCGGCGCTCGAGCGCGCGATGGCCTCGGCGATCAGCAGCCCGCGCAGCCCGGCCTGCGCCGTTTCTTCCCTTGGCGCGGCGCCCGTGAGGCCCGCGAGCCAGCGCCGGTGATGCCGCTCCCCGAGCGGCGCTTCCGGCAGCGCCGGCATGAACCAGCCCCGCGCGCCGAGGCGGCGCGGCGCGAAGGCGGCGAGCCGCCCGCGTTCCGTCCGCAGCCACAGCGTCCCCTCGGTGCCGTAGATTTCCATGCGGAAGCGGTCGCAGCCGGCCGCCTCGACCGCCGACATCTCGTGCGAGACGACGGCGCCGGAGGCGAGGCGGTAGGTCGCCCAGGCGCTGTCGGGGTTCTCCACCACGACCTCCTCGCCGGAAGCGAGGCGCCGCCGCGGCACGAGCGTGGCTGTACGGGCCGAGACCGCCATGACCGGCCCGAACAAGTGCTCGATGAGGTCGAGGCCATGCGTGCCGAGCTGCAGCACCACACCGCCAGCGACCCGGCCGGCCTGGAAGAACCAGCCGCCCCAATCCGGCCCGGGCGTCGCGTTGCGCAGGCGGACGGAGTTAAGGGTGCCAAGGGCGCCCGAGGCGATCCAGTGGCGCGCGGCCTCCACCTCCTCGAAATGGCGGTGCATGAAGGAGACCTGGAGGTCCAGGCTGCGCGCCGCGGCGAGGGCGATCAGCCGACGGCAGGCCGCGCTGTCGGTCGCCATCGGCTTCTGCAGAAAGACGGCCTTGCCGGCTTCGAGGCAGGCGCTCGCGACCGCCTCATGCGTGTCGTCCGGCGTCGCCACCAGCACGGCATCCACGTCGCTGCGCGCCAGCAGCCGCGGCAGCGACGTGCCGGCATCGGGCACGCCGAAACGGTCCGCGCAGGCGCGCGCGCGGGCGGCGTCGCGTGAGACCACCGCCCGCAACGCCACGCCCGGCAGCCGCCGCAGCGCGCCGAGGTGGTAGTCGGCGATGAAGCCCGCTCCGACCAGCGCGACGCCTGCGACCTGCATCGCCGCTCAGCCGCGCCAAGGGCCCGGCAGGCGTACCAGCGACGCAGCCAGGCGGATCGGCCGGTCCGGGAAGCGCGGTCGCGCGCCCGCCGCGACGGGCGCGACAAGTGCTGCAGCTAATATGGCGCGACGCGACATGCGCGATCCGGTCATCATTCTCCCTCGCGCCGGCGCGCCCGCAGGCTGCGCATGTTGTGCACGTGAAGATGGTCGCCGGCCGCGATATCGGCCGTTGCCGCGCCGATCACCGAACCGTATTTGCGGACGTGTTCGCCGCGAGCCAGCCCGCGCCGCGCCACCTTGTGGCCGAGCGGCACCGCGCCGCGCAGGCGTATCGCGGATAGCGCCTCGCCGCAGCGCGCGACCGCTTCCCCCGGCTCGAGGTCGCGCAGCGCGACAGCGACGTCGTCATCGCGATGGAGGACCAGGAGATCCCAGCGCGCCGCCATCAGAAATCCGCTCCCAGCCGCGCAAAGGCGTAGCCGCCCTCGTCCAGCACCTCGCCCCAGGTGCGCGTGCCGCTGGCGTGATCCAGCACCTGTGCGAATAGCGCCTCCGCCGCCTCCTCCGGCTCCCGCGTGCCGAGCATCAGGCCGGAGCCGTCGAAGTCGATCTGCTGACGCAGACGCGCAGCGGTCTTCGGGTTCACCGTGATCTTTACGGTCGGCGCGAGCGCATCGCAGTAGGAATTGCCCGGGCCTGTCGTGAACATCGTCATGGTGCAGCCCGCCGCGACGAAGCCCGTGACGGAGGGGGGCGAGAAGGACGGTCCCTCCATCACCCACAGCCCTGGCCCCGGTATCGGCGCTCCGTGCGGCACCACGCCCCGCACGGGCCTTGAGCCGCCCTTGGCGACCGCGCCGAGCGACTTCTCCTCGATCGAGGAAAGCCCGCCACGGATGTTCTCGGCGCCCGGATTATTGCCCGTGAGATCCTCCCCGCTGGCCGCTGCCCAGCGCTCGCGCTTCGTCACGGCATTGACGATGGCGCGGCCCACCTCCGGCGAGGCGGCGCGTGCGGCGAGCACATGCTCCGCGCCCAGCCATTCCATCGTCTCGCCGAACACGGCGGCGCCGCCCGCATCGACCAGGCGGTCGGCGACCATGCCGGCGAGGGGGTTGGCGCCGAGGCCGCTGGTCGCGTCGCTGTGCCCGCATTCCGTGCCGAGGCGCAGCAGGGACGCCGGCAGCGGCACGCGACGCGCCCGCGACATGTCCCGCGCCAGCGCCGCCCCCAGCCGCACGCCACGATCCGACAGCGCCAGGCTGTCCTCATGCACATCGTCCAGCGCGACGGCTTCGATGGGCTTGCCAGAGGCCGCGACACCCTCGGCCACGACGTCGAGCCGGTCGCGGTCGGCGCCGACCAGCAGCACCGCGCCGGCATTCGGGTTGCACCCCAATCCGACCAGCGTGCGGCGCGTCATTGCGCGGTCTTCGCCGAACTGGCCGCGGCCATAGGGCAGCGCGATCAGCAGCGCGCCAGGCAATTGGCGCGCGATGCGCCGGGCGGCGGCGCCGGTCAGGCCGAGGACGGAGATCACCAGGAGACGGTTGCGCGTGCCCGCGCTGCCATCCGGCCTCGGATAACCCAGGAACTCGGGCGTGTTCACCATCGGCTGATTCCCTTGTTGCGGCTTGGCCGCAAGCCCGCACCCAGGGCCCGGTCAACGCTGCAGCCGCGCGAGCTCGTGCGAGATGGCACCGTGCAGCGCGCTCGCGGCCCCCTTTGTCGTCCTTTCCCCCATGATCGCGCGCCGAGGCATCGGTCACGTCGGCCATTAGGTTGCCGAGCGGTGCCGCGCCGAAGCCGAGCCGTGTCACTTCCACCTGCGTGCGGCCCAGCCTGCGGCGTTCCGGCCGCGCGTTCATGGCGCGGCCCGCACCTGCACGCCGGCCGCGTCCTCCCGGATCTTCAGCAGCACGCCGACGTCCTTGCCGCCCAGCCCCCGGTCCAGCCCTTCCTGGCAGGCGGCGAGCGCGGCGCGGCCGACCGGCGCGACGAGACCCATGCCCTCGATCATCTCGAGTGCGATGCGGCAATCCTTGTGCGCCAGGCGGAGCATGAACCCGGGCTCGAAATCGCCCTTCAGCGGGCGCAGCGGGAAGGCAACGGCGAGCTGGTTGTTCCAGGCCATCGTCTTCTGCATCACGCTCGTCATCGTCTCGAGCGTGAGGCCCGCGCGCATGCCGGCGGACAGCACCTCCGCGTTCAGCGCGACCAGCGCGGTTGCGAGCAGGTTGTTTGCGGCCTTCATCGCGTGGCCGTTGCCCAGGCCGCCACAATGGAAGAAGTCCGTGCCCATGCAATCCAGCACGGGACGCGCGCGGGCGACCACCTCGGCTTCGCCGCCGGCCATCAGCGTCAGTGTGCCGGTGACCGCATGCTCCGCGGTCTTGCCGACAGGGCAATCCACCATGAAGCAGCCACGCTCCGCGAGCGCCGCGCCGATGCGCCGCGTCGTCTCCGGCGCGCTGGTGCTCATGTCAATCATCACGCCGCCGGCGGGCAGCGCGCTGACGATGCCGTCGGGGCCGAGCGAGACGCGCTCAACGTCCGGTGCATCCGGCAGCATCGTGACGACGAACTCGCTTCCGCGCGCGACCTCGGCCGGAGAGGAGGCGCCGCGTGCGCCCTCGGCGACGAGGCGCGCCATGGCGGCGGGATCGACGTCGAAGACGGTCAGCCCGTGGCCGCGCTTCAGGATGTTAGCGGCCATTGGGCCACCCATGATGCCGAGGCCGATGAAACCGACTTGCGCCATCGCGCGTCCGTCCGCCTCCCCCTCATCGCGCCTTCGCCACTTGTGCCGTTATGCGTGGCGCGTTTTGCCGTGCGGAGATGCTAGCGCATACTGGTCGCGGGACAAGCGGTCTTCGCGATAGGCGGCCCGGAGGGAACGGACATGGCGAAGTCGGTGGTCGTGACTGGGGCGAGCCGCGGCATAGGCGCCGCGACCGCGCTGCTCGCCGCACGGCGCGGCTTCGAGGTCTGCGTCAACTACAACAGCCATGCCGAGGAGGCGGAGGCAATTGTTGCGCGTATTTCCGCTGAGGACGGGCGCGCCATCGCCGTGCAGGCGGATGCGGGGCGGGAGGACGAGCTGGTCGCGATGTTCGCGCGCTGCGACCGGGAACTCGCGCCGCTCGGCGGCCTGGTGAACAATGCCGGCTTCCTCGGTGGCGAGAGCGACATCGAGGACTTCGATGCCGGCGCGATGCGCCGCCTGTGGGACGTCAATGTCGTCGCCTATTTCGTCTGCGCGCGGGAAGCGGTGCGGCGGATGTCCACGCGGCGCGGCGGCAGCGGCGGCGCGATCGTCAACGTCTCGTCGATGTCGGCCGACAATGGCGGGATCGGGCCACGCGTGCACTACGCCACGACCAACGGCGCGCGGCGCACCTTCACCTTCGGCCTGGCCAAGCAGTCCGGCCCGAAGGGCATCCGCGTGAACGGCGTCATGCCCGGGGTCATCGACACGCATTTCAACGACGGCTTCGACAACGAAGGGCGCAATGCGCGGCTAGGCGCGCAGATTCCGATCGGCCGGGTGGGCACCGGGCAGGACGTCGCGGAGACCATCGTCTGGCTGCTGTCGGACGAGGCCGCCTTCGTCAGCGGCGCTGTCATTCCCGTGAACGGCGCCTTCTTCTGAAGCCGCAGGAGCATGCTTGCGATGACCGTCACCACCATCCCGCGCGAGGCCGCGCTGCCCGTCCACGCCGCCAATGCCGTGACCGGGGAGGTGCCGTACTGGGATGCCGCGACGGGCACGTTGTGGTGGATCGACGTGCAGGGCCAGCGCCTGCTGGGCTTTCGCCCCGCCGACGCCGGTACGCTGTGTTTCAACCTGCCGAGCATGCCTGGCTTGATCGCGGGGTGCCGGCGCGGAGGCCTGGTCATCGGGCTCGAGGACGGGCTCTACGCCTTCGACCAGTCGGCCGGCCTCGGCGAGCGCCTCGTCGCGGTGGAGGCGGAGGACACGCGCACGCGGGTCAACGACGGGAAGCCCGATGCAGCAGGGCGTCTCTGGTTCGGCACGATGGACAAGACCGGCGGCGGGGCGCCGATCGGGTCGCTTTACTGCCTCGATCCCGAGGGTACGCTGCGCTGCGTCCGCCAAGAAGTGCGGATCGCCAACGGCATCTCGGTATCGAACGACGGCCGCACGCTCTACTTCACGGACACGCCGACCAACATCGTCGAGGCGATCCCGCTCGACCGCGTGACCGGCGCGCTCGGCGAGCCGCGGTGCTTCGTCGCGGTGCCCAAAGGCGGGCATGCCGACGGCACCTGCGTGGACGCCGACGACATGGTCTGGATCGCCATGGTCGGACTGGGCCGGATCGAACGGCGGCGGCCCGACGGCACGCTCGACCTCGTCGTCGAACTGCCGGTCACGAGGCCGACCATGCCGATGCTGGGCGGAGCGGACGGGCGGACCCTGTTCATAACATCCCAGCGCCGCTTCCTCACCGCCGGCCAACTCAGGGACCAGCCACTCTCGGGTGACCTGCTCGCGGTCCGCGTGTCCGCGACGGCCCGCTCGCCCTTCCTCGCCGCGATCTGAACGGCAGGCGGCTGTCAGCCCCAGGTGAGCGGCGGCCGGCCGGCCAGCGCGCGCAACCTTGGCGAGACGATGGCCGCCGCGTTCTGCGCGGTCAGCCCGCCATCGACGGGAAGGTCCACGCCGTTCACGAACGCCGCGGCATCGCTCGCCAGGAACAGCGCGGCATGCGCGACGTCGTCGGGATGGCCGACGCGGCCGACGGGATGGCCTTCCGTGGTCAGGCTCAGATCCTCGGGCTCGAGCTGTGCGGCGAAGGCTTCGGTCACGATCAGCCCTGGCGAGAGCGCGTTGACGCGGATCCCGTGGGATCCGCATTCCACCGCCATCTGCCGCGTCAGCGCATGCACGCCGCCCTTCGCCGCCGCATAGGCCGCGAACTGCGCCTGGCCGACCAGGCCCTGCACCGACGCCACGTTGACGATCGCGCCGCCGCGGCCATGCGTGCGCATGGCGCGAACCGCCTCCCGCGACAGTCGGAAGCCCGCAGCGAGGTTCAGGGCGACCGCGCCTTCCCAGGCCGCGTCGCGCCGGCGGCGATCGCGGACGCATGGACGCGCGCAGGCGCGTCGGCGGCCGTCACGTCGCAGCAGACCGCCTCCGCCGCGATCTCCGCACAGAGCGCGGCGAGGCCTTTCTCGTCGCGATCCGCCAGGACGAGCCGCGCGCCCGCGCGGGCGAAGAGCCGCGCGATGGCGCGCCCGATCCCCGCCGCGGCACCGGTCACCACGCAGACCTTGCCGGCCAGCACGCCCTCCACCGGCGCGGAGGAGACCGGCGTCATTCGATGCGGATGTTCGCCGCGCGGACGGCCTCGCTCCATTGGCGCCGCTCATCGGTCAGCAGGGTACCAAAGGCCTCCGGCGTCGACGGGGAGGCGGTCAGCGCAATCTCCTGCAGCCGGTTCACGATGGCTGGTATCCCGAGCACCGCGTTGACCTCAGCATTGATGCGCGCCACCGCCGCATCCGGCGTGCGCGCTGGCGCGAGGAAGCCGATCCAGAAGAAGGCCCGCAGCGCGGCGCCCTGCTCGGCGAGCGTCATCGTCTCCGGCCGCCCGGGCAGGCGGCCTTCCGTAGCGACGCCGATGAGCCGCACGCGACCGGCATCGATATAGGGCTTCACCTCGAGCTCCACGGTGAAGAACATGTCGACGCGGCCGGCGACGAGGTCGGTCGCGGCTGGCCCGCCGCCGGTGTAGGGTACGTGGAGCACGTCCACGCCGGCGCGCAGCTTCATCAGCTCCGCCGCGACGTTGGGCAACGATCCCACACCGACGCTGGCATAGGTCAGCCGACCCGGCTGCGCCCGGGCCAGGGCAAGCAGTTCCGCCACGTTCTGCGCCGGCAGGTCGGCGCGCACCGCGAGGAACACCGGGGAGGTCGCGACCAGCCCAACCGGCCGGAACGCCATCTCCGCCTCGTAGGGCAGGCGCGGGAAGGCGAATTGCGTGATGACGAAGGGCGGCGGCGCCAGCAGCAGCGTGTGTCCGTCCGGTGCGGCGCGCGCGACCTCCGCGGCGCCGATCGTGGTGGTCGCGCCCGGCTTGTTCTCCACCACGACAGGGCGGCCGAGCCGGAGCGACAGCGCTTCCGCCAGTATTCGCGCGGCGGCGTCGGTGCTGTTGCCCGGCGGGAAAGGCACGATGATGCGCACGGGCCGGTCGGGCGACCAGGCTTGCGCCCGGGCGGCGCCCGCCGCGAGCACCGCAGGAAGGGCGAGCGCTGCGCGTCGCCCGATGGTCGTGGTCATCGTTCCCTCCGTCCTGTCACTCGAGATGGATACCGGCGGCGCGAATGACCTCGTCCCGTCGCTGCCGCTCCGCGGTGGGCAGCGCGGCGAGCGCCTCCGGGGGGCCTGGCCGGGCCATGAGGTTGAGCCGCGCTAGGCGCTCGACGACCAAGGGATCCCGCTGCCCTGGGCACCAGCGCGGGCAGGTCGAGCGCGGCGCCGCGGGTGATGCGCATGGTCATGCCCCCTCAGCCCGGCGTGCCAACGACAACGTCCGCGCCCGCGATCGGCGGCGGCGGATAGTGATGGCCACGCTGGCCCGACAGGCCGCGGTTCGGCGCGCCGACGAACTCCTTCGCGGGCATGCCGACCAGTTGGCCGTCCTTCAGCCACTCGAGATCGGCGCCCCAGGCGCCCTCCACCAGCGCGGCTTCCAGCCGCCGGCGCACGGGCACCAGCGTGGGATCGGAGACGCGGTCGTGCTCTTCGCGCGGATCCTCCTCGAGGTCGAAGAGCTGCACGAGGTTGCCGCAGGGATACCAGAGCAGCTTGTAGCGGCCCTCTGTCGCCATCCGAGTGGCGTTCGCATCCTCGCGGCAGGAACCGAGCAGCACGGCGCGCCGGCGGGTGCCGACCATGGACAGGCCCTCGACGTCGTCGGGTACCTCGACCCCCGCGAAGTCGAGCAGCGTCGGCATCACATCGGCGAGCCCGACCAGCCGATCGTCCACGCTGCCCGCCCTGGTTCGCGCATCGCCCTTGGGCCCGACCAGGATGGTCGGCACGCGCGCGCTGTCCTCGTAGTAGAGCCGCTTGGCCCAGAGGTCGTGGCCGCCCAGCATGTCGCCGTGGTCGGCGGTGAACAGGATCACCGTGTCGTCCAGCAGCCCTTCCTCGCGCAGCGTGCCGATGACGAGCCGCAGCTGGTGGTCGATATGGGTGCAGAGCGCCATGAAGGCGCGCTGGATGCCGAGGAGATGCTGCGGCTTCACATGCGCCCAGTAGTTGCGCACGGCGCGGAGCGCATAGGGCTGCGCGGCCTCCTCGCGCGCCCAGTCGCCGACCGGCGGCGGCACGAGCGGCGCGTCGCGATAGATGTCGAGGTAGCCCTGCAGCGGGATCAGCGGGGGGTGCGGGGCGGTGTAGGACAGGTGCCAGAAGCCGGGCCGCGTGGGATCGCGCCGCTTGATCTCGCGGCACATTCGCCAGGTCGTCCAGTTCGTGACGTGGCAATGCTCCGGCAGGTGCCAGGGGCGCCAGAGATAGTCGTTGTTGTTCATCCCGTGGTCGAAGCCGCGCCCCGGAAACCCCTGGTCCGCGATGTAGATGTCGTGGTCGTCCGGCCCGCCGAGATGCGGCCGGCCCTCCTCGGCCAGGTGCACCTCGTCGAAGCCGATGCGGTCCCGGGGGGGATAGACGTGCAGCTTGCCTACCGCCGTCGCCTGGTAGCCGGCCTGGCGCAACACCGCTGGCAGCGTCGGCAGGTCCGGCATGCGCAAGGCCGGGTCGAAGCTGCGGTCGCCATGCACGCGCGCGGTCGTGCCCGTCATCATGGTGCGGCGCGCCGGGATGCAAATCGGGCATTCGCTGTAGGTGCGGGGATAGCGCACGCCGACGCGGGCGAGCTGGTCGAGTGTTGGCGTCAGGATAGCGGGATGGCCGTCGTAGCCCGTCAGCGAGGCCGGCCACTGGTCCACCGTGACGAACAGGATGTTGGGGCGCGCGCTCACTCCACGCGCGCCCCGCTGTCGCGCACCAGCGGGCCCATCTTGGCGCGCTCCGATGCGATGAAGACCGCGAACTCCTCGGGCGTCCCGCCCTTCAACGGCAGGCCGAGCTGGCGCGCGCGAGCCTGAATGGCCTCGTCGCGCAGCGCGGCGTTGAAGGCGCTGTTGAGCCGCGCCACGATCTCCGGCGGCGTGCCGCGCGGCGCGGCCACGCCGTGCCAGGAGAGGAAGGCGTAGCCGGTCACGCCGCTCTCGGCGACGGTCGGGATACCCGGCGCGAAGGGCGATCGCGAGGGCCCCGTCACGGCGAGTGCGCGGATCTGGCCCTGCTGGACCGCGGGCAGCAGCGTGCCGTCGATGAGCATGTCGACCCGCCCGGCCGCGAGCTCGGTCGCCGCCGGCGCGCTGCCGCGGAAGGGCACATGCGTCATCTTCGTGCCGGACAGCGAAGCCAGCAGCTGCGACGCCAGGTGCCCCGCCGTTCCGTTGCCGGGCGTGGCGAAGGTGACGGCATCGGGCCGTGCACGGGCCGCGGCAACAAGATCCGCGACACTGCTATACGAGCTGTCCTTACTGACGCCGACCAGCAGCGAGACCTCGGTCAGGCGCACGACCGGTGCGAAGCTGTCATCGCCATAGGGCAGCTGCGGGAACAGATGTGGCGCGATCGCCAGGATGCTGATGTCGGCAAACAGCAGCGTGTTGCCGTCCGGCGCGGCGCGGGCGGCCTGGCCGGCGCCGATCGTGCCGCCGCCGCCGCCGCGGTTGTCGATCACCAGAGGCTGGCCGATTGACCGCTCCACCACCGGCGCGAGCAGGCGCGCCATGATGTCGTTGTTGCCGCCGGGCGGGAACGGGACGATCACGCTGATCGGGCGGTCTGGCCAGGCGGCCACGGCAAGCCGCGGAATGGCGAGCGATCCGGCCAGCAGGCCGAAGCTTCGGCGTCGCACTACGCTGCCTCCTTCCATTTAGTAGAGCGCGCTGCGCGGCGGCCCGGCGCTGATCGTGCCGGCCAGCGCGTCGAGATGCGCCTTCAGCCGGTCCGCCCGCAGCGCCGTGTCGTGCCAGAGATTGTCGAACTCGCCGGCATCGGCCTCGTGATCGAAGATCTCGCCGAGAGGATGGCCGTGATAGACCACCGACTTGAAGCGCCCGTCGAAGACCATGGAGCCATGGGTGTGGTCGGGATGGCCGCCGATGCTGTCCTTGAACTCGCTGACGACGTGACGCTTGTGCCGGTGGGGATCGGCGCGGCCTTCCAGGATCGGCAGCAGGGAGCGGCCCTGCATCTGCCAAGGCACCTCCAGCCCCGCGGCCTCCAGCACCGTCGGCGCGATGTCGACGAGTTCCACCAGCGCGTCGCTGACCAGGTCCTGCGTCACGCGGCCTGGCCATGACCAGACCATCGGCACGCGCACCAGGCCGTCGAAGAAGCGGCAGCCCTTCAGAACCAGCCCGTGGTCGCCCAGCAGCTCACCATGGTCGGAGTGATACAGCACGATCGTGTTCTCGAGCTGGCCGGTGGCGCACAGCGCCTCCGTGATGCGTGCTACCTGGGCGTCGATATGCTCGATCATGGCGTAGTAGTTCGCCTTGACCTGCAGAGCGTCGTAATCCTCCGGCACGTGGCTAGCGACCTTGTCGTGGTCGCGATGCGCCGGTGGCGCGGCAGGAGCGGCGTTGCGGCGGATCGTCGGATCCACGGGCTTCTTCTGCTGCTGGTCCACCGCTTCGAAGTCGCGCCAGCGCGCCGCGTCCGAAGGGCGCCACAGCGGCATCGGCAGGTCGGCGGCGTTCACATTCGCCAACGCCTCCGGCGGCGCATCGAAGGGGGCGTGCGGGTCGAAGAAGTTCAGCGACAGGCACCACGGCCCGTCACGTCGGTCGGTCACGAAACGCACCGCCATCTCGCCGCACCAGGTGGACTGGTGATACTCGGCTGGCACGCCGGGTCCGCAGAAGGCGCCCTTGTCGCGATACAGCGCCTGCGGGTCGACGCGTTTCTCGTGCCGCAGCCAATGCTCATAGGCATCGCCGCGCGCCGCGTCCGGCGTCGGGTGGTGGTTCCAGTGGAAAACGCGATAGCCGTCGTCAGGCCGCTTCTCGTGATATTTCGCGGCGGAGAGATGCAGCTTCCCGATCAGGCCGCAATCATAGCCCGCATCGGCCAGCAGCTTCGTCACCAGCACCTCGCCAGGCGGGAAGAAGGCATTGCCGTTGCGGTAGACATGATGGCTCGCAGGGTACTTGCCCGTCAGCATCGAGGCGCGCGACGGCGTGCAGATCGGCGACTGCGTATAGGCGCGCGTGAAGGCCGTGCCCGTCCGGCACAGCGCATCGACGGCCGGCGTGCGGATATGCGGATTGCCCAGCGCGCCGACGGTGTCCCAGCGCTGCTGGTCCGTGCAGATCCAAAGGATGTTCGGGCGGCTCATTCCACGCGCACCTGCGCCGCGCGGACCGCTTCCGCCCATTGACGCCGCTGCGCCTCGATCAGCGTGCCGAACTCCTCCGCGCTGCCCGGCGCGGCGCTCGCGCCGAGTTCGACCAGGCGCGCCTTCACCTCCTCCATCGCCAGCACCGCGTTCACCTCCGCATTGAGCCGCGCGACGATCGCATCCGGCGTGCCGGCGGGCACCGACAGGCCGAACCAGCCAGGCGCCGCGAAGTCGCGCAGCCCCGCTTCCTCGGCTGTCGGCACCTCCGGCCAGGTCGAAATGCGTGGGCTGCCCGCCACCATCAGCGGCCGCACGCGCCCGCCCTGCACCTGGCCCGCCGCTTCCAGCGGGCTCGCGACCATGGCGTCCACGCGCCCCGCCGCGAGGTCCGCCACCGCCGGCCCGCCGCCGCGATAGGGGACATGCAGCACGTCGATGCCGGCCCGCAGCTTGAGCAGTTCGAAGGCCACATGGGGAAGCGAACCGTTGCCCGGCGAGGCATAGCTCAGCGCGCCCGGGCGCGCCTTGGCCAGCGCCACGAACTCCGCGAAGTTCTGCGCGGGCAGGTCGGCGCGAACCATCAGAGCGTTCGGCGCCAGCACCAGCAGCGCCACCGGGCGGAAGTCGCGGACGGGATCGTAGGGCAGGTTGGGATAGGCGTATTGCGTGATCACGAAGGGCGGCGGCGTCAGCAGCAGCGTGTAGCCGTCCGGCGCGCTGCGCGCGACTTCCTGCGTACCGATCACCGTGGCCGCGCCGGCGCGGTTGTCCACGACCACAGGTCGCGCCAGCCGCGCTGAGAGATGGTTCGCGACGAGCCGCGCCGAGACGTCGGAGGAGCCGCCCGGCGCGAAGGGCACCACGATGCGCAGCGACCTGCTCGGCCAATCCGACTGCGCCCGCGCGACGATTGGCAGGCCGAGCAGCGCGCCGGCAGCCAGGCCGCGCAGCACGCCGCGGCGATCGGCGACGGACATTCTTCCCTCCTCGGGCCGACCCTGTCGCGGCGGCCTGTTGATCCATGCTGGGCAGGGTGCGAGTCTCGTGTCAACGACGACCCAGCGAGGAATCAGCGTGAGTCCGCCCTGCTGCCCCGCTGCCGGCCCGCGCGACAACGCGCCCGCAGCCGCGCGACCTGGGCCAAGCCACACCGGCCCGTCCGGCGACGTCGCGACCGTCCTCGACATCCCCGGCGGCCTCGCGACGATCGGCACCGATGCGCCCTGGTTCCGCGAGGATGGCGAAGGGCCCGGCCGCCGGGTCGTGGTGCGTAGGTTCCGCCTCGACGCCCATGCCGTGACCAACCGCCGCTTCGCCGTCTTCGTCGCCGCCACGGGCTACCGCACCGAAGCCGAGCGCTACGGCTGGTCCTATGTCTTCCACATGTTCGTTCCCGCCGGCGTGTCGGCGCCGAGCCCCGAGGGAACGCCGTGGTGGGGCCAGGTGCACGGCGCGTATTGGGCCGCGCCGGAGGGCCCGGGTTCATCGATCAAGGAGCGTCCAGACCACCCCGCCATCCACATCGCCTGGAACGACGCGGCCGCCTTCGCCGCCTGGGCCGGTGGGCGTCTGCCCACGGAAGCGGAATGGGAACACGCCGCCAAGGGGGGCGACGACGGCGCGCGTTTCCCCTGGGGCCAGGCGGAGCCGGACGACGCGACCGACTTCTGCAACATCTGGCAAGGCGATTTCCCCCGCAGCAACACGCGGGCCGACGGTTTCGTCGGGACGGCCCCGGTCGACGCTTATGCGCCGAACGGGTTCGGCCTGTTCAATGCCTGCGGCAATGTGTGGGAATGGTGCGCGGATCCCTTCCGCATCCGCTCGCTGTCCGCCGCCGCCAAGCGCCGCAACGCGTCTGCCGCTGCCGAGAAGGAGCGCGTGATGAAGGGCGGCTCCTATCTCTGTCATCGCAGCTACTGCTACCGCTACCGCATCGCTGCGCGCAGCGGCCGCAGCCCCGACACCTCCGCCGGCCATACAGGATTCCGCGTCGCCTATGATGCGTGAGCCCTGCAGGTGACAGGCGCCGCAGGGCTCCGCTAGCCTTCCCTAAGGGAAGGAGACGCAGGGCATGGGCGCAGGCAGCTTCGCGGGTGTCATCGCCCGGTCGCGGGAGGAGTCGCGGCCGGATTGGGGACCGAGGCCCGCGCGGCGCGCCGGCGCACCGAACATCGTCGTCATCCTGATGGACGACATGGGCTGGTCCGACCTCGGCTGCTTCGGCGGCGAGATCGAGACGCCGAACATCGATGCGCTCGCCGCGCGGGGCCTGCGCCTGTCGCACTACACGACGCACCCGATCTGTTCGCCTGCACGGGCCGCGCTGCTGACGGGCATGAACGCACACGCGGCCGGCACCGGCTGGCTCGCCAACAACAATCCCGGCTATCCCGGCTACCGCGGCGAGATCCCGCTGGAATGCGCCACCCTGCCGGAAACGCTGCGCGAGGCGGGCTACGCCACCTTCATGGTGGGCAAGTGGCACAACACGCCGACGCCGGACTGCACGCCGAGCGGCGACAAGCGGTCCTGGCCGGTGCAGCGCGGCTTCGACCACTTTCACGGCTTCATGGAAGGCGAGGCGCATTTCTTCTTCCCTGCCCAGCTCATGACGGACAACCAGGTCGCGGCGATCGACGAGTATCCCCGCGACTACTACGCGACCGACGACTGGACCGACACGGGCATCCGCTACGTCAAGGA
Source organism: Falsiroseomonas sp. HW251 (assembly GCF_050563545.1). NCBI lineage: Bacteria > Pseudomonadati > Pseudomonadota > Alphaproteobacteria > Acetobacterales > Roseomonadaceae > Falsiroseomonas > Falsiroseomonas sp. HW251. The sequence goes on along the minus strand of NZ_JBNXUM010000012.1, from coordinate 148,926 downwards.
CCTGCGTGCGTCGTCGCCGGACAAGCCGTTCTTCCTCTACATCGCGAACAACGCGCCGCACGCGCCGCTGCAGGCGAAGCCGCAGGACCTCGCGAAGTATCGCGGCCGCTACGACGCCGGCTGGACAGCCCTACGCGCCGCGCGTCACCGCCGGCAGATCGCGATGGGCCTGGTCCCGCCCGGTACGAGACTGCCGGTCTCCGACCCGCGCGTGCCGGCCTGGGACGACACCGATCCTGCGGATCGCGAGATGCTGGCGCGGCACATGGAATGCTACGCCGCGATGATCGACTGCATCGACCAGAATGTCGGTAAGCTCGTCGCCTTCCTCGAGCGTATCGGCGAGCTCGACAATACCCTGATCCTCGTCACCTCCGACAACGGCGGCACGGATGCCGGCGGGACGGCGGGGATGTTCAACAACAACCGCCGCTATATGGGCCTTGCTCCGCCCGCGAAGGAGATCGAGCGCGCGACGGCCCATGACCTCGGCTCGCCGCGCAGCGCCTCGCTTTACCCGACGGGCTGGGGGGAGGTGTCGAACACGCCATTCCCCTCCTTCAAAACCTATACCGGGGCAGGCGGCCGGCGCGTCTCCTGCCTGGTCTCCTGGCCCGCGCGGATCCGCGACGGCGGCGCGGTGCGGCGACAGTTCGTGCATGTCACGGACGTGACGCCGACGCTGCTCGAGATCGCGGGCGCCGCGCCGCTGCCGCAGGTACATGGCCGGACGGCACGCGCGATGCATGGGCGCAGCTTCGCCGCCTTGCTGACCGACGCCGAGGCGCCGGCGCCGCGTCGCGAGCAGTACTACGAATGCTGGTCCAACCGAGCCTATTACCGCGAGGGCTGGCTGGTGCGCTCCATCCAGAAGCGCGGCGAGGCCATCGACTGGGACAACTGGACGCTGCACGACCTCGACAGCGACTTCTCGGAATCGACCGACCTGGGCGCGCAGCATCCGGCGAAGCTTGCGGAGCTCGTCGGCGCCTTCGACGAAGCGGCCTGGGCCAACCAGGTCTATCCGCTCGATAACCGGGACCGTCTGCACAAATTCGCGGACATGGCGCCCTGGGCGAAGGAGGCTGCGGACCGGCCACGGATCATCCTGCCGGGGGCGCAGACGCTGCATCGCTGGGACCTGTTCCCGCTGATCGGCGACCGGAGCTTCCGCATCGCCTGCCGCTTCGCCCATCGCGAGCGGGACGAGGGCGTGCTCTGGGCGATCGGCGATCCCACCGGCGGGATGGTGATGTGGATCGAGGATGGCCGCCTGCACTTCCACTACAACGGGTTTGGCGACACCACCGACCTGCCCGGCGTAGCGCTTCCCGCCGGCGAGCATGTGGTCACGCTGGACTACGAAGCGTTGGGTGCCCGCGACGGCCGCGGCCGCCTGCTCGCGGGCGAAGCAGAGCTCGTCCCCTGGACGCGCATGGCACCCACCATGGTGATCTACGGCGTCTTCGAAGGACTCGATGTCGGGCTGGACCGCCGTGGGCCGGTGCTGTGGTCGCTCTACGAGCGGCATGGCGCCTTCCCCTATGCCGGCGAGATCCGCGACGTCACCATCACACCGGGGCCGCGTGCCCCATGAAGAACCGGGAGATCCTGATGCGCCGGCGTTCCCTCGCGCTTCTCGCCACGGCGACGCTGGCCAGCCCGGCGCTCGCGCAGGAGGCCTGGCCGGCCCGCTCCGTTCGCGTGGTCGTGCCGACTGCGGCGGGCGGCGCGCTCGACGTCGTCGCGCGGCTGCTCGGACAGCGCCTGTCCGAGCGCTTCGGCCAGTCCTTCGTCATCGACAACCGTGGCGGCGCCGCGGGCGTGGTCGGAATGGACGCGGTCGCGAAGGCGGCCCCGGACGGCTACACCCTGCTGTTCGCCGCTGCACCGATCGCGCTGAACACGGCCCTCGGCATGAGCCTGCCCTACGATGCCGAGCGGGACTTCGCCCCCGTCTCGCTGGTCGCCTCGATCCCGACGCTGCTCGCCGTGCATCCCTCGCGGCCCGAGCGCAGCATCGCGGAGGTGCTGGCGGCGGGCCGCACGCCCGGCGGCTTCAGCATGGCCGTGCCCAATGTCGGCGCGGTGACGCATCTGACGGCAGAAGTCCTGCGCGCGCGCAGCGGCCCGAACTTCACCGTGGTCGCCTATCGCGGCGCCGGCCAAGCCGTGCAGGACGCGGTGTCCGGCCAGGTGAACGGCTTCTACGATGCGCTGGTCCCGACCGGTGCGCAGGTCCTGTCCGGCCGGCTGCGCGCCATTGCCGTCGGCTCGAACCGGCGCTCTCCCATGCTGCCGGACGTGGCGACGGTGGTGGAGCAGGGCATGCCGGAACTCGTCGCCTCCGGCTTCTACGGGCTGTTGTTTCCCGCGCGCATCGCGCCGTCGACGGTCGAGCGGTTGCATGATGCGGTGGCCGAAGCGCTGGCGGAAGGAGGCGAACTTCGCCGCAACCTTCTCGGCCAGGGCTACGAGGTGCATGCCAGCACGCCCGCGGAGTACAGCGCGTTCATCCGCACCGAGATCGCGCGCTGGACGCCGGTCGTTCGCGCTGCTGGGATTCGCCCGGAGTAGCGCGACGCCGCGCGACCCGGCCGGCGCCTTGTGCCAACACCTAGCCGGTCAGCGACCTTCCGAGCGGCACTGGGGCGTCGCGGCAGGCCGCGCCCTCACTGCTTCACGGATCCCGCCGCCAGCCCGGACACCATGCGCGTCTGCAGGGGAAGGAACAGGAGCAGGGTCGGAACGGTGGTCAGCGCAGAAGCCGCCATGACATTCCCCCAATCCGTGACGTTCTCCCCGAAGTAGAGATAGAGCGCGAGCGGCATGGTCTTCATCTCTTCCTGGGTGAGCAGGGTCACCGCGAAGAGGTATTCCGACCAGCACAGCAGGAAGCCGTAGGTCGCGGTCGCGACGATGCCGGGCAGCATGATGGGGAAGATGATCCGCCACACGATCTGCAGCGGCGTTGCGCCATCGAGAAGCGCTGCCTCGTCCAGGCTGCGCGGGACCGCGCGGAGGTAGCCGACCAGGAGGTAGATCGAAAAGGGCAGCGTGACCGCGACATAGACGAAGATCATGGTCAGCCAGTTGTTCAGCAAGCCGAGCTGCGCAAACAGGATGAAGACTGGCGTCACCAGGATGATCCAGGGGAAGGTCTGGCCGAACAGCACCGAGCCGAAAAGCGCCCGCCGCCCACGAAATCGTCCGCGCGAGAAGGCATAGGCGGCGTTGGCGGCGATGACCGTGGAGATCAGCACGCTGCCCAGGCAAATCACCAGGCTGTTCAGGATGTTCCGCCAGAATCCGGCCTGCATCACCGCGACATAGTTGGCCAGGGTGAACTCCCAGCGCGATGCCGCGAACATCGTCTCCGGCGTCTTGAAGGATGCGGCAAGCACCCAGGCCGTCGGATAGACCAGGACCAGGAGGATGAGCAGGGTGAGGAGCACCAGCGCGACCTCGCTCGCCAGCGACAGGCCGAGGCGACGGCCCAGGACGAAGGCGTTCACCGCTCCTCCTCCTCGCGCAGCTCGCGCTCGGCGACAACCCGCAGGTAGATCAGTCCGCAGATCGTCATCGCCGTGGCCATGACGACGCCGACCGCCGAGCTGAAGCCGAGCCGACCATCGATGAAGCCCTTGATGTAGACCTCCGTGGCCATGACGTTCGTCAGCGTGCCAGGCCCGGCCCCGGTCGCGAGCCAGACATAGATGAAGTTGTTGAACGTCCAGAAGGTGGACATCAGGACCATCACGACGATCGCGGGCTTGAGGTGCGGCAGGTAGATGTGGCGAACCTTTTGCAACCAGTTGGCGCTGTCGATCTCGGCGGCCTCGAGGAGTTCCTGCGGCAGCGACTGCAGGCTGGCAAGGAAGGTGAGCGAGACCAGCGGCAGCGTGTTCCAGGTGATGATCGTCAGCACTGCCGGCCAGACCCAGGCGGCCTCGGCCAGGAAGGCAATGGGCCGGTCGACCACGCCGAGCGACATCAGGGCACCGTTGATCGCCCCGACGCGCGGATCGAGCAGCCAGCGCCAGACGATGATCGCCACCACGGGGGGCGTCGCCCAGGGGACGATCAGCAGGACCCGGCTCAGCGTCGCGAGCCTCCAGCGGCGCAGCGTGCGGCTGCTCAGCAGGAAGGCCAGGGCCAGCCCCAGGACGATCCTGACACCGACGCCGACCAGGGTGAGCCAGACGATGGTGTTGAAGACAACGCGGCGGAATCCGTCGCTACGCCAAAGCTCGATGTAGTTCTCCAGACCGATCCAGTCGCCGCCGCGGCGCAGCCCGAACAGGCTGAGGTCGGTGAAGCTGTTCGTCAGGTTGAACAGCGTGGGATAGACGTAGAAACCGGCCAGGAGGATGAACACCGGTCCCAGCGCCAGAAGGAGAAAGGCAAGATCGCCGCCGCCCCGCCTGGCGGCACGCGAGGCGACCCGCGGAACGCCCCTCCGCTCAGCGCTGGTTGCGAGCGAATTCACGTGTAATCGCCTCGTGGAGTTCCCGCGCTGCCTGGGCGGCGGTCTTCTCGCCGATGAACACCGATCCAGCGGCGCGGCCCGTGGCGTTCCACATAAACGGGATCGGCACCGGGCCGGCATTGTAGGCACCCCAGCTGCGCGCGGTGCGAAGCTGCGCGGGGAAGCCCATCAGGTCGGGCGTCCAGTTTCGCATCGGCAGCGCCGCGATCTGCGCCAGGGTGTAGTTAGTGTAATGGCGCGTGAAGGTCGGCTCGGGCCTGCAGAGGAACTCGATCAGCCGCCAGGCTTCCTCGGGGCGCCGGCTTGCCGCGCCGATCCCGAGCATGCGCCCCCCGAGATGCGTCCGGGAGCCATTCGGCCCGGCCGGGTGCGGTGCCGACGCGAAGGGAACGGGACGGTCGCCGTTGCGCTGCCGCCACTTCGTCGCGACGTCGATGGCCACGGGATCGGGCAGACTCGCGATCGCGATGTCGCCGCTCACCAGGCCCTCCACCACCTCCGGTGCGCCCCACAGGCAGATGGACAGGCTGCTCCGGGGATTGTGGCCTTCACGGAGGTAGCGGTCGTAGTACTCCAGGCCTTCCTGGATATCGGCCGCCGTCATGCTGATGCGGAACCGCGTGTCGCCGTCGCGGTCGATCAGTCCTGGGCCTTTCGACCACCAGAAATAGTTGAGGAAGAACCAGACCGACGGCGTCCCGCAGCTTCCCGCCGGGAAGGCCCAGCCGGGCTTGCCGGTGCGCTGCTGCGCGCCCTGGCTCGCCGCGCGCAGACCTTCCCAATCGGTCGGGAAGCTGGTGATGCCGGCCTGCGCGAGCAGATCCTTGTTGTAGTACATCGCGAAGGTGTCGGTGGTCCACGGCACGGCATAGATCTTCGAGTCGGCACCGAGCGCGAGGTCGCGCGACAAGAAGTCGTCCCAGCCCTGCAACCCGATGCCACGGCGCACGAAGTCGTCGAGCGGCCGCAGCGCGCCCGCCGCGGCGAAGGAGCGGGGCCAGACGAAGGCAAGCTGCGCCACGTCCGGCGTGCCGCCGACCGCGGCCTCGCGCAGGAATTGCTGCTGCGCATCGGCCCAGCTCACCCGCTGCATGGTCACGCGGATCGAGGGATTGGCCCGCTCGAACTCGTCGAGCGCGGCGCGCATCTGCGGCGCTTCCGGATCGTTGAAGCGGAAGGTGATCGTCACCGGCGATTGGGCCTGCACCGCCGGAGCGGCGAGCGTCAGCGCCGCGCCAAGCGCGAGCTTGCGCCGCGGCAGCGTCGAGCTGGCCATATGCATTTCCTCCCTGGCACGCGCCTCGACGTTGACGCGTCGGCCGGGCGCACGCAACAGAAAAGGGGGGCGACGCCGTGCGCCCACTGCCCCCTGGTCCGGCGGCGCGAACCGGCGCAGGCTGCGGCACGACCGGCGGAGGCGAGGTGATGGTGGACATCTTCTCCATGGCGGGACGGCGCTGCCTGGTCACCGGCGGCAGCGTCAGCATGGGGCGCGCCATCGCGCTCGGCTTCGCGGCACAGGGAGCGGCCGTCGCGATCCACCATTCCGCGGCGGCTGACGCGGCATTCGGACTGCCGAACGCTGCCGCGGAAACGGTCGCGGCGATCGAGGCCCTCGGCGTGGCGGGCTTTGCCATCGAGGGCGACTTCCTCGACCCGAACGCGCCCCCGGCAATCTTCCGTCGGGCCGAGGCGGCGCTCGGTGGCGTGGACGTCCTCGTCCTTTGCGCCTCGGTGCAGACGCGCGCACCGTTCGAGGAGATCGGACCCGAGCAGATCGAACGCGAGGTGCTGATCAACTTTGCCGCGACGGTTGCCCTCTTGCAGGTTGCGATCCCGCCGATGCGTGCACGGCGCTGGGGCCGGGTGCTCACAGTCGGTAGCATCAACCAGGTTCGGCCGGAACCGCAGCTCGCGACCTATGCGGCACTGAAGGCGGCGCAGGCAAATCTTGCCGCCAACCTCGCCGTGCAATGCGCGCGCGACGGTGTGATGGTGAACAACATCGCGCCTGGCATCGTTGCGACAGAGCGCAACCGATGGCGCCGGCAAGATCCCGCTGAATGGGCCGAGATCCAGCGGCGAGCGGCGCCGACGATCGGCCGCGCAGCGTTGCCCCAGGAAGTCGTTGGTGCGGCGATCCTCCTGTGCTCTGACGCCGCGAGCTACATCTCGGGAGCCGATCTGCCGATCACGGCAGCCGCGCATCTTCCCGCGGCGCAGTGAGCATAGAAGCGCCATGGCCGATCGTTGTGGTGGTCCCGTTGTGACAGCAACCCGCGTCCGGGCAGCGGGCACTCCATGACGGTCGGCTCCGTGTCCTTCTGACTGCGGAGGATCGGATCACCCGGCAGCAGGGGCAGCCAAGCCTGTCATGCCCTTTATGGCAGAGGTGCGCAGCCGCCTCGAAGCGTGCCAAGCCTGCGTGCGGGTCAACCGCGGCCTGCTGCGCAGCGCGAAGGCCTGACCAGGGAAGCGTCCGCCTACATCGGTGCGGCCGTCGGGCATACCAAGCCCGCAGCATGTTGGGCCTTCACGGCGCGCGCCATCTCCGCCGCGCAGGGCAACGGCACCGCGGCAGCCGCGCCCGATATCGCGACGGCGCTAGAAGGCAGCGTGCCGAACGCCGCGGAGATGGATTGCGCCGAGGTCGGGCGCGAGGCGCACCGCATCCATCAGCCGCGCGGCGCCGCGGACGGCGATGGCGGGATCGTCGCTTGCGGATCGGCGTCCGGGGGAATGGTAGGTGCTGCAGATCAGGCGCAGCCCCGCCGCGCTGGCGCGGGGCGCGATGTCGCTGGCATCCAACTCATCGGGGTGGCGGCCGCGCACGATCATCACGTCGAAGCCGCAGGAAGCCCCGCGCTCGATCGCGCGCGGGCCGTCTTCGCGTGTCCAGCGCGGGATGAAGACCAGCGGATGGACGCAAGGCGGGTTCAATGCAGGGCCGTGCCCTCGATTGTGATGCGGTGCATCAGCCGTCGCTGGCCGTGATAGTCGTTCACCGCGCAATGCCAGGTGCTGCGGTTATCCCACAACGCGATAGAGCCGTTGCGCCAGCGGAAGCGGCAGGTGAATTCCGGCCGCGCGCCGTGGCGATAGAGGAAGCCGAGCAGCGCCTCGCTTTCCTCCTTCGTCCATCCCTCGATGCCGACGGTGAAGTTGGAGTTGACGTAGAGCGCCTTGCGGCCGGTGTCGGGATGCGTGATCACGACGGGATGCACGGCGTCCTGCGTCGCAGCGTCCGGATTGTGCAATCGACCCTCCAGGTCGGTGCCATGGTAGCCCGCGTTGTGGCCGAAGATGTGGCGCGAGGAATGCACGGCGCGCAACGGCGCGAGGGTGCGCTTCATCCCCTCCGACAGCGCCTCGTAGGCCGCGTACATCGAGGCGAACATGGTGTCGCCACCGTGGTCGGGCACCTCCCGCGCGACGAGCATGGAGCCCAGCGCGGGGATCGCGTCGTAGCTGTGGTCGGTATGCCAGGTCTCGCCGATGTTCTTCTTCTGGTCGGGTTCCTTGCGGACCTCCGCGATCTCGGCGTGGCCGGCGACGGGGGTGAAGAAGCGGTTGACGTTGATCGGGCCGAAGCGGCGCGCGAAGGCGACGTGCTGCTCGGGCGTGATGTCCTGGTCGCGGAAGAAGATGACGGCGTGGTCGTGGAAGGCCTGGCGGATCTCGGCGAAGAGGCCATCATCGAGCGGCTGGCGGAGATCGACGCCGAGCACCTCCGCGCCGAGAGCGCCGGCGATGGGCGCGACCTCGATCCGGCTGTTGCGCATAGCAGACCTCCTCAGGCTGGGATGGGCGCGTCGGGGTGGAGCAGTCCTTCGTAGCGCAGTTCCTGCCACAGGGCGCCTGGGATCGGACTACGCAGGCGGCCGGCGTTCTGCGCGACCTCGGTCGCGGACAGCCCGCCGGGGATGATGCTGGCGATCACGGGATGGGCGAGCGGGAAGTGCAGCGCGGCGGCGGGGAGTTCCACGCCGTGGCGCGCGCAGACCGCCTCGATCCGCCGCGCGCGGTCGATCAGCGCTGGCGGCGCCGGCGCGTAGTCGTACCAGGCGCCGTCACGCACGGGCCCCGCCAGTATGCCGGAGTTGAAGGGACCGCCGAGGACGATGCTCATTCCCTTCTGCGCGCAATACGGGAAGAGCTCGTCGAGCGCGCCCTGTTCCAGCAGCGTGTAGCGGCCGGCGAGCAGCATGCAGTCGAAGTCGCCGGCGCGGGCGAAGCGCAGGCACATGTCGGATTCATTGAGGCCGCAGCCGATCGCGCCGATCACGCCGGCGCGGCGCAACTCGTCCAGCGCGCGATAGCCGCTGTCCATCACCGTGCGGAAGCGTTGCTCGAGTAGGTCGTAGTCGCGGATGGTCCAGAAATCCACGTCGTGCACGAGGAGGATATCGATGCGGGACAGGCCGAGGCGCAGGCAGGACTGCTCGACCGAGCGCATCACGCCGTCATAGCTGTAGTCGAAATCCGGCACGAAGCCGGGCAGGCCGCCCTTGCGCATCCCGGTGGGCGGGTCCTCTCCCGGCCGCAGCGTCCGCAGCACACGGCCGATCTTGGTGGAGAGCACGAATTCGGCGCGCGGTTTCTCCCGCAGGCCTGCGCCGACGCGCAGCTCGCTGCGGCCATAGCCGTAGAAGGGCGAGGTGTCGAACAGCCGCACGCCCTGGCCCCAGGCTTCCTCCACCACCGCAACGGCGTCGCGGTCGGGGATGGTGGCACGGAAGCCGCCGATCGGCGCGGCGCCGAAGCCGAGCGCAGTGACCTGAAGCGATGTGCGGCCGAGGCGGCGGCACTGCGTGGGACCGAGGCTCATCCCTTCACCGCCCCGCCGGTCAGGCCAGCGACCAGGTACTTCCGCACGACCAGCGAGAAGACCAGCACCGGCAGCATCACCATCGTGCCGCCGGCGGCGATGCGGCCCCATTCCCAGCCCTCGTAGTTCATGAAGTTCACCACGGCGACGGGCGCGGTCATAGCCTCGGTCCGCGTCAGGATCAGCGCGAAGAAGAAGTCGTTCCAGGCGAAGAGGAAGCAGAGGATCGCGGTCGCCGCGAGACCCGGCGCCGACAGCGGCAGGATGATGCGTAGGAAACCCTGCGCCGTCGTCGCGCCGTCTATCCAGGCCGCTTCCTCCAGCGCGCGTGGCAGCTGGTCGAAGAAGGGCCGCATCATCCAGATCACCAGCGAGAGGTTGAAGGTCATGTAGATGATGACGAGGCCCGTGCGCGTATCCAGCAGGTCGAGGTGCCGGTAGGCCAGGAAATAAGGGATGGTGAAGGCGATCGGCGGCGCCATGCGCGAGGCCAGGATCCAGAGGCTGAAGGTGCCCGCGACCTTCGCCGTCCAGCGCGATAGCGCATAGGAAGCGGGCACGCCGATCAGCATCGGCGCGATGGTGGCCGCGACCGCGACGACGAGGCTGTTGACGAAGCTCTGCCGGAACCCGCTTGTCCAGAGCGCCTGATAGTTCTCCAGCGTCGGCGTGAAGATAAGCGGCGGCGGGAACTGGAAGACCTGCGCGTTGGTCTTGAAGGACATCTGCAGCAGCCAAAGGAAGGGCGCCAGCGACAGGAAGGCCAGCACCACGGCCAGCACATGGGCGAAGCGGCGTTCGCGGGCCATCGCGCTAGTCGCCATGCTGCCCCCAACCGACCAGGCGGATAACCGCCCAGCTCATCAGCACCGTTGCCGTCAGCAGCACCACGGTGATGGCGCTGGAATAGCCGAGGAAGCTGAAGTTGAAGGCCTGCAGGAAGGAATAGTAGTTCGTCACCTCCGTCACGCTGCCGGGCCCACCCTCGGTCAGGATGAAGATCAGCGGGAAGGCCTTGATACTGTCGATCAGGCGGAACAGGCCAGCGACCAGCAGCACGCCCTTCAGGAATGGCAGCGTGACATGCCAGGCCATCTGCCAGGCGGAAGCGCCGTCCACCTTGGCCGCGTCCACCATCTCCTGCGGCATCATCTGCAAGGCGGCCAGCGTCATCAGCATGGTGAAGGGGAACCACTGCCAGGTGTCGGCGACGATGATCGCGGTCAGCGCCCAGTCGGGATCGGTGATCAGCGAGGGCACGGTGAACCCGAGCAGCGACACGCCCCAGTGCAGCGGGCTGATGTCCGGCGTGTAGAGCACCTTCCAGATGATCGCGACGACGATCGGAGGCAGCACCATCGGAATCAGGAAGACGGTCCGCAGCGCCTCCAGGAAGCGGCTGCGCATGTTCAGCAGCAGCGCGAAGCCGAAGCCGATCAACAGCTGCAGCGACACCGTCCAGAAGGACAGCTTCGCCTGCACCCAGAGCGAGTTCACCAGCCGCGAATCCGCCGGCATCTCGGCGTAGTTGGCGAAGGGGCGGGAGAAGTTCCAGGCGGTCTCCGGCCGCGTGAGGTCGAGCGGCGTGAAGCTCGACACCAGCAGGTAGATGGCCGGCGCCAGCGTGATGACCGCCAGCACCGCCAGCGAGGGCGCGACGCAGAGCGCGTAGAAGCGGTCGCGCGCCCGCGTCGCGCCCCCATGCGCGGCTACGCGCGTCGTCACGCCCGGCAGCGCCTGGGCGGCGCCCGACACGGCGTCAGTTCGCGTCCAGCGTCACGCCGGCGCGCTGCAGCACCTGGATCGCGTCCTGCTGCGCCTGGCGCATGGAGGCCTGCGCATCCTGCTGCCGCGTCGCGATGCGGGCGATGCCGCGGTTGATGGTGTCGCCGACCTGCGGGAAGACCGGCACGGTGCGATACTTCATGTAACCTGACCGCCCGCCGAGCTCGAGCACCTGCAGGTAGAGCGAAGCGACGTCCTGCCCGTTGAGCGTCATGCCGGTCCTGAAGGCATCGCCGGTGATCACGCTGCGGCGGCAGACGCTGGGATAGCTGCGCTCCGCCACGATGCGGTTCAGCATCTCCTTCGACAGCGCCCATTTGATGAACTCCCAGGCCAGCTCCTTGCGGCGGGAGCCGACGGGGATACCGAGGCCATGGCTGTTGGACCCGGGATAGTTGCCCTGCGGCCCCGCGGGCATGAGGGCGTAGCGCACGGTATTCTTGACCGTGCTGTCCTCGTGCTTGGCCAGCGGCACCAGCCAGGTCACGGCCTGGGTGCGGAAATTCGCGCGGCCGGCGATCTGCGTGCGCATCGCCTGGTCGTCCGAGAAGGAAAGCACGCCGGACGGGCCGTACTTCGACAGCAGATCCGCATACCACTGCGCGGAGCGGATCGCTTCCGGCGTCGCCAGCATCGGCGTCAGGTTCTCCGGCGGGTCGCGGAACACCTTGCCGCCCATGCCCATGAGGTAGGGGATCCAGTTCCAGTGATGGAGCCCGTCGGCGACGAACGCCGCCATGTTGTCGCGGCCCTGCACTGCGTCGCAGGCAGCGATCAGCTCGTCGAAGGTCGTGGGCATGGCCTTGCCCGCGCGATCCAGCAGGTCGGCGCGGGCGGCGGCCATCAGCATCGCGCCGGCTTCCCAGGCGAAGCCATAGGTGTTGCCGCGCGCATCCTGCATCGCGGATTGCGTGCCGGAGACGAAATCGGTCGCGTCCCAGGCGGGATCGGTGCGGTTGCCGTCGTTCACGAACTCGCTGAGGTTCGTCAGCCAGCCCGCGCCGATCCAGCGGCCGGAATAGATGAAGGTGACGTTGATGACGTCGAGCGCGCTGCCGCGCGTGGAAAGCTCGAGGTCGGTGCGCTGGTTGTAGACAGGGAAGGCCTGGGTGTTGAAGTTGACCTTCGCGCCGGTGCGTTCCTCGAACTCGGGGAAGAACGGGCGCAGATATTCGTGGAAGGTGCTCTGGAACGCTGCGCCGTTGAGAGTCTGGCCTGCGAAGGGCCTGGCCTGGCCGACCACGGGCGGCGAGGCCAACGCACTGAGGCCGAGCGCGCCGCCCCCGAGCACGAGTTGACGACGCCGGATCTGCGCCTGGGTCATGCGCCCCTCCCTCGCGCTCGCGTCTCTGGCCGGGAACCCGGTGCGCGGCGTGTGTGGATCGGACGCTATCGGTGCGCGAAGCGGCGCGTCAAGGCGGCTCGCGCGCACGGCATCCCGCGTCTAGGCTGCGCGGCGGAGGACACGCCCATGACCACTCTGGCCGGCAAGGTTGCCGTTGTGACCGGCGCGGGGCGCGGGATTGGCGCGGCGATCGCGAAAGCATTGGCTGCGGCCGGCGCGACCGTGGCCTGCGCCTCGCGCAGCGTCGCGGAGGTCGAAGCGACGGCGCAGCGCGTCCGCGATGCCGGCGGGCGCGCAATCGCGCGGCGCTGCGACGTCGGCGACGCTTCCGATGTCGCCGCCCTGTACGAAGCGGTTGCCGCGCAGGAAGGCGGCTTCGACCTGCTCTTCGCCAATGCCGGCGTCAGCCTGGACCAGCGGCCGGTGGGGGCCAGCGATCCCGCCGCCTTCGAGGAGACCTTCCGCGTCAACCTCTTCGGCGTCTACCACTGCGCGCGGCTGGCGATCCCGCATATGCGCGCGCGCGGCGGCGGACGGATGGTGGTGACGGGATCGGGCATGGGCCATTCCAGCCTACACGGGCACGCCGCCTACTCCGCGTCCAAGGCCGGCGTCTGGATGCTCGTGCGTATCCTGGCCGACGAGTTGCGCGCCGACGGCATCACGGTGAACGAACTCGTGCCGGGCCCGGTGCGCACGGCGATGACCGGCGTGCCTCAGCGCGAGGGATCGGTGGTCAACAACCCGATCGAGTGGCTGAAACAGCCGGAGGATGTCGTGCCGCTCGCCATGTTCCTCGCAACGCATCCCGGCCCTGGCCCGACGGGTCAGAGCTTCAGCCTGATGCGGAGGACCTTCTAGCGGATCCGGGCGGCGCGGTGGTGCCGCGCAGGACGACCGGCGCCTCGAGTTCCGCCGGCGCCGGCGGCGCCTGCCCGCCCGCCAGCGCCGCCAGGTGGTCCGCTGCGCGCCGCCCCATCTCGGCGGCGGGCACATGAACCGTCGTCAGCGGCGGATCGCCATGGGCCAGGAAGTCGAGGTCGTCAAAGCCGGTGATCGAGACATCGGCCGGCACGGCAAGCCCCTTCCGCCGCGCCGCCACCAGCGCGCCGAAGGCAAGGTGGTCGTTGCCGCAGATCACCGCCGTGGGCGGGTCAGGCAGGTCGAGCAGCGCGGTCATCGCGGCGCTGCCCTCGGCGACGCTGTAGGCGCGCTCCGCCAGGAGCGGCGCCGCCAGCGTCATCCCGGCCTCCGCCAGCGCGGTGCGCACGCCATCGATGCGCGCAGAGGCGCGGTCGTTGCCGCGCGCGAGGCCGGCGATCATCGCGATGCGACGGTGCCCGAGCGACAGCAGATGGCGCGCCATCCGCCCCGCCGCGGCGGCGTTGTCGAAGCCGATGCAGGGCAGCGCGCAGCCCTGCGCGCGATGCGTCCAGGTCACCACGGCCGGCAGGCCGGGCGGCAGCAGCGCCCAGGTCTCGGGCTCGTGCGAGGCGCCGACCAGCAGGATGCCGTCCACGCCGCGCTGCAGCAGCGTGCGCAGGCCGCGCGTCTCCGCAGCGGCGTCGTAGCCTGCGGTGGCGACGAGCAGCGACATGCCGTGCGCGTCGAGGCGCTGCTGGAAGGCGTCGATGCAGGCGGCGAAGACGGGGTTGTCGAGCGTCGGCACCAGGGCGCCCATCGCGCCGCTGCGGCGCGAGGCCAGCGCCCGCGCGGCGCCGTTGCCGAGATAGCCGAGGCGCCTTGCGGCTTCGGTGACGCGGGCCCGGAGCGCCGGCGTCACGCGGTCCGGCGTGTTGAGGGCGCGACTGACGGTGGCGACGGAAACGCCCGCCGCCTCGGCCACGTCGCGGATTCCGGACCTCTCGCGCACGCCCAATCTGTAATCGCTTTCACGCTTGCGTTCAACCGCGCACGACATGCTTGTTGACAGCGCGACGGCCTGCATGCTTCGCTCCTGAAAACGCTTACACGGCTGTCGGTCATCCGGCGGCGACATGAGAAGCGTGCAGGGAGCAGGAAACCCAGGGATGTCGGCACCCGACATGCCAGTGCAGGGCCGCGCATCGACCGCCGTCGCTCCGCGCGCGGCTGCCCGCCTGCCACGCCTGCGCCTCGGTCGCCGCGGCATCGTCGGGACGCTCAGCTTGGTCGGCCTGCTGGCGCTGTGGTGGGTGCTGACCACCGGCACGGGCTTCGTCACTTCCTACCGCTTCCCCTCACCACCGGAGTTTGGCGCCGCGCTCGAGCAGTTCATCACCGACGGCTACGCCGGCGGAACGCTCTGGGTGCAGGCTTGGCATTCCACGCGCCTTGTTCTGATCGGCTTCGCCGTCGCGGTGGTCACCGGCGTGCCGCTCGGCCTGCTGATGGGCGTCTCGCCGCGCGCCGAGGCGCTGCTCAATCCCGCCTTCCTTCTGGTGCGACCGATCCCGCCGCTGGCCTGGATCCCGCTCGCGATCGTCTGGCTCGGCCTCGGCGACGGGGCGAAGGTGCTGGTGATCTGGTTCGCGGCCTTCGTGCCGTCCGTGATCAACACCTGGACCGGGGTGCGCGGCGTGGACCGCACGCTGATCGCCGCGGCGCGCGTGCACGGCGCCGGCCATTGGCGGATGCTGACCGAGGTCATCGTCCCCGGCGCGATGCCGATGATCTTCACGGGGCTGCGGCTTTCGCTGCAGGCGTCCTGGACGACGCTGGTGGCGGCGGAACTCGTCGGCGCCTTTTTCGGCCTCGGCCGCGTGCTGGACGCCGCCTATCGCGACATCAACCCCCCGATGATCGCGGTGGCGATGGTCGTGGTCGGCATCCTTGGCGCGGCCACGACGCGGCTCCTGGCCGAAGCGGAGCGGAGGCTGATCCCGTGGCGCGCCTGAACCCGCTGGAACGCTGGGTGCTGACCCTGGTCGGCACGATCGGATTCTTCGCGATCTGGCACGGCGTCGCCGTCTCCGGCCTGGTGCCGCGCAACGCGCTGCCGCCGCCGATGGCGGTGCTGGCCACTGCCTGGAAGCTGACCTTCGAGCCCTTCGCCGGCCACACGCTGGTCCAGCACCTCGCGGCGAGCCTCGGCCGCTTCGCCATGGGCTTCGGGCTGGCCGCGCTGGTCGGCGTGCCGCTCGGCCTGGCGATGGGGCGCTGGCGCCTGCTGGACGACATGGTGACGCCCGTCTTCGAGATGCTGCGCTTCGTCGCGCCGCTGGCCTGGGTGCCCTTCGCCGCGCTGTGGTTCGGCACCGGCATCGGCGGGCCCGTGATGGTGATCTTCGCCGGCGCCTTCCCGCCGTGCCTGATCAACGCCTATCGCGGCGCGAAGCTGGTGGAGCCGCGCATCGTGGAAGCCGCGCAGGTGCTCGGTGCGTCCGGCCTGCGCATCATGGCGGAGGTCCTGCTGCCCGGCAGCCTGCCCTCCATCGTCGCGGGGCTGCGCGTCTCGGCGGGCCTCGCCTGGCAGTCGCTGATCGGCGCGGAGTTGATCGTGGCCTCGGCGGGTATCGGCTACGTCATGGTGCAGGCGCAGTCGAACCTGGCGCCGGCGATCGTCATGGCGGGAATGCTGGCGGTCGGCGTGATCGGGCTCGCGCTCGACGTCGCGCTGCGCCGCGCGGAGGCGCTGGTCAAGGCGCGCTGGGGGCAGGCATGAAGGACATCCGCTTCGAGGGCGTCGGCAAGGCCTTCCCGACGCGCAACGGCAGCCAGTTCGTCGCACTCGACGACGTCTCGCTCGACGTGGCGGAGCGTGAATTCGTCGCCGTGGTCGGCCCCTCCGGCAGCGGCAAGACGACGCTGATGCGCATGGCCGCCGGCCTGGATCACCCGACGTCCGGCCGCGTAACGGTGGGCAGCAAGCAGGTCATCGCGCCCGGCCCGGACCGCGCCGTGGTCTTCCAGCAATTCGCGCTCTTCCCCTGGAAGACCGTGCGGGAGAACATCGCCTTCGGCCTGCGCTGCCGGGGCGCGCCCCGCGCGAAGCAGGACGAGGTCGTCGCGCGCTACCTCCGCCTGATGAACATGGAAGGCACGGAGGACCGCTACCCCCACCAGCTGTCGGGCGGCATGCAGCAGCGCGTCGCCATCGCGCGGTCCTATGCGATCGAGCCCGACGTGCTGCTGATGGACGAGCCCTTCGGCGCGCTCGATGCCCAGACCCGCACGGTGATGCAGGAGGAACTGGTTCGCCTGACGCGGCGGGAACCGCGCACCACGCTCTTCATCACCCATGCCGTGGAGGAAGCGGTCTACCTCGCCGACCGAGTCGTCGTGCTGGCGCGCGATCCCGGCCGGCTGCGGGAGATCGTGGACGTGCGCCCGACCCGCATCGCCGAAGGCTGGGACGGCATGGCGATCGACGCCGTGATGGACCTGCCGAGCTTCACCCATCTCCGCACCCATGTCTGGCGCCTGCTGCGCGACCAGATCCGGCCAGACGACTGAACGACAACAGGAAGGAGAACGTCCATGAATCGCCGCACGCTGCTCGCCGCCGCCCTCGCGCTGCCGGCCATCCGGCCCGCCACCGCGCAGGGCCTCTTCGCGATCAAGGTGTCGTACCAGCCGGCGCTCTACTGGGCGCTTCCCTACTTCATCGCTACCGAGAAGGGCTGGTGGCGCGAGGTCGGGCTGCAGCCCGAATTCTCCACCTTCGCCGCCGGCGCGCCGCAGGTCGCCGCCCTTGCTGCGCGCGCCTGGGATGCCGGCGGCACGGGATCGGCGCCGGCCGTGCTCGGCGCGCAGCGCTTCGGCATGCTGACTGTCGGCATCACCAACGACGAAAGTGCGGGCAACGCGCTCGTCGCGCGCCGCGCGGATGTGGAACGCATCCGCGCCAATCCGGGCTCGCTGCGCGGCCAGCAGATCCTGCTGACGACGAACTCGACCGGCGAATACGCGACCTTCGCCTGCCTCGAGAAATGGGGCCTGTCGCGGCGCGACGTGACCTTCGTCAATCTCGGCCAGGCGCAGATCATCAGCGCCTTCTCCTCCGGCAACGGCGCGCTCGCCGGCGTCTGGGCGCCGAACATCTACACGCTGCAGGAACGCGCGGAGGGCGTGGTGATCTGCTCGGGCCAGGATGCCGGCGCGACCGTGCCGGGCGCGCTGATCATGCGCGGCGACTTCGCGCGGGAACAGCCAGATCGCGCCGCGGCCTATCTCGCGGTTTATCTGCGCTCCGTTGCCTGGCAGAAGCAGAACCGCGCGGAGACCATCCAGTTGATGGCGCGCTTCTACCAGCAGGGCGGCGTGACGCTGCCGGAGCAGTATCTCGCGGCCGAGATCGACACCCGCCCGACCTTCACCCTGCCCGAGCAGCTTCGCCTGCTGGACCGCGCGTCCGGCGCCTCCACCGCCGATGGCTGGTTCGTGAAGCTCGGCGACTACCTCAAGGCCGTCGGCACGCTGCAGACGGCGCCGGAGCCGCGGAGCTTCGTCACCGACGAATACCTCAAGCGCGTCGCCAACGATGCGCGCCTGTCCGCCTTCGCCGAGGCACGCTGAGCGATGGCGGTCACCTGGCTGAAGCGCGCCGGCCGGACGCCCGCCAGCAACGAGAATGCGGCGCGCGAGGTGGCGGGGCGCATGATCGCCGCCATCGAGGCCGAGGGCGAAGCGGCCGCGCGCCGCTTCGCACGCGACCTCGACAAGTGGGAGGGCGATATCCTCGTCACGCCGGCGGAGATCGCCCGAACCGTCGCCGCCATCCCCGCCCAGGCGAAGGAGGACATCGACGCAGCCATCGCCAATGTCCGGCGCTTCGCCGAAGCCCAGCGCGCCAGCATCAGCGACTTCGAGATCGAGGTCTCGCCCGGCGTCATGGCGGGGCAGCGCGTCGTGCCGGTGAACTGTGTCGGCGCCTATGTCCCGACGGGGCGCTACGCCCACATTGCCAGCGCCTATATGGGCATCGCGACGGCGAAGGCAGCCGCCGTGCAGCATGTCGTCGCCTGCAGCGCCCCCTATCGCGGCGGGCCGATCCATCCGCTGGTGCTCTACGCCATGCACGCCGCCGGTGCCGATACGATCCTGACGCTAGGCGGCGTGCAGGCCATCGCCGCACTCGCACTCGGCCTATTCAGCGGGCGGCCCGCCGACGTCATCGTCGGCCCCGGCAACAAGTATGTCGCGGAGGCCAAGCGCATGCTGTTCGGCCGCGTCGGCATCGACGTCTTCGCGGGACCGTCGGAGGTGCAGGTCATCGCCGACGCCACCGCGGACGCCGAGATCGTCGCGGCCGATCTCGTTGGCCAGGCTGAGCACGGCCATGAATCCCCGGCCTGGCTGGTCGCGCTGGACCGCACGCTGGCGGAACGCGTCATGGCGCGCGTGCCGGAGCTCATCGCGGCGCTGCCGCCCACCGCGCGCGACGCCGCAGATGCCGCCTGGCGTGACTATGGTGAGGTCGCGGTCTGCGACACGCGCGACGAGGCCGCGGAACTGTCCGACCGCTACGCCTGCGAGCACCTGGAGGTGCAATGCGCGGACCTCGCCTGGTGGCGCGAGCGGCTGACGAACTACGGCAGCCTCTTCCTGGGCGAGGAAAGCACGGTGGCCTTCGGCGACAAGTGCAGCGGCCCGAACCATGTCCTGCCGACCAAGGCCGCGGCCCGGTATTCCGCGGGTCTCTCCGTGCACAAGTTCCTCAAGCCGCTGACCTGGCAGAGTGCGACGCGCGAGGGCGCGAAGCGCCTGTCGGAGGTCGCCGCGCGCATATCCCGCCTGGAAGGCATGGAGGCGCATGCGCGCACGGCTGACCTGCGCCTCGCGCGCTGGTTTCCCGGCCACAATCTGCCGCTCGGCGAGCCCGTCGAGGCGTGATGCCGGATCGCCTCGACCTCGACCTCAGCGCCCCGCCGGCGGTGCCCGAGGCCGCGATCGCCGCGGCGCTCGACCTGCTGCGCGGGGGCTGGCTGCACCGCTACGGGGAAACGCTCGGCAATTCCTCCGACGCGGCGCTGCTGGAGGCGGAGTTCGCGGCGCTGACCGGTGCGCGCTTCTGCGTCGGCGTGAATTCCTGCGGCAGCGCCATGTTCCTCGCGCTCCTCGGCAGCGGTGTGCGGCCGGGGGACCGCGTGCTGACCAATGGCTTCACGCTGTCGCCCGTGCCCGGCGCCATCGCCCATGCCGGCGCCGAACCCGTCATCGTGGAGATCACGCCGGATCTCGTGATCGACCTCGATGACCTCGCGCGGCAGGCTCGTGCAAGCGGCGCACGGCACCTTCTGCTGTCGCATATGCGCGGGCACATGGTGGATATGCCGGCGCTGATGAGGCTCTGCGACGAGCTCGGCGTGACCGTCATCGAGGATTGTGCGCACAGCATGGGCGCGTCCTGGGCGGGCCGCCCCGCCGGGCGCTTCGGCCGTGCGGGCTGCTTCAGCCTGCAATCCTACAAGCACGTCAATGCCGGCGAGGGCGGCCTGATCGTCACGGACGACGAGGACCTCGCCGCGCGCGCGGTGCTGGCCTCCGGCAGCTACATGCTCTTCGCGCAGCATCGCGCGCGGCCGGCGGAGGCGGCCTTCGCGCGCTGGAAGGACACGACCCCGAACTTCTCGCTTCGCCTGTCCAATCTGGCGGCGGCGCTCGCGCGCCCGCAGTTGCCGCTGCTGGCGGAGCGTGCGCGGATCTGGCGCGACCGCTACGCGCGCCTCAAAGCTGCGCTGTCCCGCGTGCCCGGCCTGCGCCTGCCGCATCGGCCGGTCGCGGAGGAGCATGTGCCGAGCTCGATCCAGTTCCTACTGCCTGATCTGGACGCAGCCCGCTTCCCCCGCTTCCTCGCGGCGTGCCGCACGCGCGGCGTCTACCTTAAATGGTTCGGCGCCGAGCAGGCCGAGGGCTACACTAGCGCGCCGCGCCACTGGCGCTTCATGCGCGACGCCGCGACGCCGCCGCGCACGGCGGCCGTGCTGGGGCAACTCTGCGACATGCGCATCCCGCTCTCCCTACCGGCGGAGGCTTGCGGCGACATCACGGCGATCGTCGCATCGGAACTGCAGGCCGCGCAAGGATGAGCACGGTCCTCTCCCGCTTCGCGCTGGACGGCCGCGTCGCGCTCATCACCGGCGGCTCCTCCGGCATCGGACTCGCCATCGCCGAGGCGCTGCACGGCGCCGGGGCTTCGGTCGTGCTTTGCGCCAGGAAAGAGGAGGCGCTGCGCGAGGCCGTAGCCCGCCTCGGCCCACGCGCTGCTTCCTGCGCCGGTGACGTGACGGACCGCGCGGGACTCGCCGCGTTCACCGAACGCGCCTCGATCCCCTTCGGTGCGCCGGACATCGTCGTGCACGCCGCGGGGCTCAACGCGCGCCAGCCCTGGGATATCGTGGACGACGCGGCGTGGGACGCGCAGATCGAGAGCATGCTCGCCGCGCCCTTCTTCCTCTCCCGCGCGCTGCTGCCATGCATGCGCGCCAAGGGCTGGGGGCGCGTGCTGAACATCGCGTCGCTGCAATCGGTCCGCGCGATGCCGGACAGCATTCCCTATGGTGCGGCCAAGGGCGGCGTGATGCAAGCCACGCGCGCCATGGCGGAAGCCTGGGGCCGCTTCGGCGTGACCTGCAACGCCGTCGCGCCGGGCTTCTTCCCGACCGCGCTGACCGCGCCCGTCTTCGCCGATGCCGATCGCGCAGCGAAGCTCGCAGCACAGACCTGCCTCGGCCGCAACGGCCGGCTCCAAGATTTGCAAGGCGCGGCGGTGTTCCTGTGCTCGCCCGCCGCGGACTACGTCACGGGACAGACGCTCTTCGTGGATGGAGGATTCACCGCGCGATGAAGGCCCTCGTCTTCCTCGGTGCCGACAGCATGGGGCTGCGCGACGAACCTGATGCCGCGGCGCGCGCGCCCGGGCAGGTGCTGCTGCGCGTCGATGCCGCCGGCATCTGCGGCAGCGACCTGCACGCCTATCACGGCCATGATCCGCGCCGCGTGCCGCCGATGATCCTGGGGCACGAGGCGGTCGGCCGCACGGCGAACGGACGGCGATTCGTGCCGAACCCGCTGATCCCCTGCGGCTGCTGCGCGCGCTGTGCGGAAGGCCGCACGCATCTCTGCCCCAACCGCACCATGCTCGGCATGCAGTACGCCGGTTGCTTCGCCGAAGCCGTCGCCGCACCGGAGGCGAACCTGATTGCCGTCCCCGACCATGCCAGCGACATCGCCGCGGCGCTCACGGAGCCGACGGCCTGCGTGCTGCACGCGCTGCATCTCTCGCAGCGCGCGCTGGCGCGACCCGTCGCGGAGGCGCGCTGCCTGGTGATCGGCGGCGGCGCGATCGGCCTGCTCGCGGCGCTCTACCTCAAGGCCTGGGGCGCGCGGGGCGTGATGCTGGCGGAGACCGGCGAGGGACGCCGCCGCACCGTGGCGAAGGCGGACGCGGCGGAGCCGTTCGACCCCCGCGCGACGCCGCCGGATGCCGGGCATTTGGACCTGGTGTTCGACGCCGTCGGCAGCAGCGTCACGCGCCGCATGGCGAGCACGGCCGTCGCCCCCGGCGGTGTCATTCTGCATATCGGGCTGCAGGACAGTGAGCCCGGCCTGGATACGCGGCGCATGACGCTGCAGGAGATCACCGTCCTCGGCACCTACTGCTACACCCGCGCCGACATGGAGCATGCGCTGGCCGCATTGGCCGGCGGCGTGCTGGGCGATCTCTCCTGGGTGGAGGAACGCCCACTGGCGGACGGCGCGGCGGCCTTCGCCGAACTCGGATCCGGCCGCGCCGCGGCACCGAAGATTATCCTGAGACCATGAGGAGGCAAGCAACGTGACCATTCACTTCGTCGTCCATGACGAGGGCGACAGCGTGGGCGTGGTGGTGGTGGAGGGCCTGAAGGCCGGCACCCGCCTCAATGGCTGGATCATGGACCAGGACAAGATGATCGAGTTCGACGCGAAGTCGGACATCCCGATCGGCCACAAGCTGGCGATCAAGGCGATCAGGTCCGGCGACACCATTATCAAGTACGGCGTGGATATCGGCCGCGCGGTGAAGGACATCGGCGCCGGCGAGCATCTGCACGTCCACAACGTCAAGACGAAGCGCTGGTAGGGGAAACGCCATCATGGGCATCGATCTGAAGGGCGCTTCCTTCGAGGGCTGGCGGCGCGAGAACGGCCGCATCGGCGTGCGCAACCACGTCATCATTCTGCCCGTGGACGACCTGTCCAACGCGGCGGCGGAGGCGGTGGCGAACAACATCAAGGGTGCGATGGCGATCCCGCACGCCTACGGCCGCCTGCAGTTCGGCGCGGACCTGGACCTCCATTTCCGCACGCTGATCGGCACGGGCACGAACCCCAACGTCGCCGGCGTCATCGTCATCGGCATCGAACCCGGCTGGACCGGCAGGATCGTCGAGGGCATCGCAAAGTCCGGCAAGCCCGTCGAGGGCTTCGCCATCGAGCAGAACGGCGACATCAACACCATCGCCAACGCCTCGCGCGCCGCGTATCGCCTGGTCAAGCACGCGTCCCGCCTGAAGAAGACCAAGGCCGAGCTGACGGAGCTCTGGGTCAGCACGAAGTGCGGCGAATCCGACACCACGTCGGGCCTGGCGTCCTGCCCGACAGTGGGGAATGCCTTCGACAAGCTGTGGGAGAACGGCAACACGCTGGTCTTCGGCGAGACCAGCGAGATCACCGGCGGCGAGCACCTCGTCGCCAAGCGCTGCCGCACGCCGGAGATCGCCGCGCAGTTCATGGCGATGTTCGACCGCTACCAGCGCATGATCGAGGCGAACAAGACCAACGACCTCAGCGAGAGCCAGCCCACCAAGGGCAACATCGAGGGTGGCCTGACCACCATCGAGGAGAAGGCGCTCGGCAACATCCAGAAGATCGGCAGGAAGTGCCTGGTGGACGGGGTGCTGGACAAGGCGGAGGAGCCGACCGGTCCAGGCCTGTGGTTCATGGACAGCTCCTCGGCGGCGGCGGAGATGGTCACGCTCTGCGCGGCGTCGGGCTATGCCGTGCATTTCTTCCCGACGGGCCAGGGCAACGTCATCGGCAACCCGATCCTGCCGGTGATCAAGCTGACGGCGAACCCGCGCACGCAGCGTACGATGTCGGAGCACATCGACGTCGACGTCACGGGCCTGCTGCAGAAGCGGATGAACATGGACGACGCAGGCGAAGCGCTGCTGGACTGCATGCTGCGCACCGCGGATGGCGAGCTGACGGCCGCCGAACTGCTCGGCCACCGCGAGTTCAGCCTGACCAGGCTCTACGAGAGCGCGTGAGCACGGCGCGCCATGCAGAAACCTGCGCGAACCAAGACCTGGGCGGCCCGCATCTCTCGCGTTGAGAGCCGCGCGGAGGCATCGTTTGGCTTCAAGCGCATCCGCGAAGTTGAGCACGCAGTCCTGGTCGCCACCCAATGGGTGCCAAATAGAACTTCGCAGGGCCTGCATTAGGAGGTCTCCCACCCCCGCTTGTCGTTGTGCGCCGGGGGGCGGGGCCGATCGCGCGCTCGGGCGGGCCAGCCACCGCCGTCCGCGTCAACTTCGCGCCGGTGCTGACCATGTGGACGGCCGTGGTCGCCGAGCAGCTCGGCCACCCGCCCGACACCGCTTTGAGCATGGCGAAGATTGTCGCCGGCACCGCGGCCCAGGCGAAGGCCCGCCGGCTGGGGGTCGTTGAGGAGCGCGAGAAAGCTGTGCGCGAAGCCGGCGATCGCGCGCCGGTCGAGCAGGTCGTGCGGTTGTTGGGCCACGACATCGGCCTGGTCGCCGACCCCGACGGCGTCATCCTGGGCGCCGGCAGCGACGGGAAGCCCGCGCCGGCGGCGCCGGTGCGGGCCTACATCGCCCGCGCCTTCGGGGAGCGCCTGCAGGAGGCGCGGGGGGCGATGGAGGGGCTAGCGAAGAGCCCTCCGCCCGACGAACTGAACCGCGTCGCCTTCAAGCTCTACGAGGCGTTCCGGCCGCGCGTGTTGGAGGGCGTCATAGGCTGGGGCGCGAAGGGCGAACTGCACCTCGACCGCATCCGCCAGGCGACGCCCTGAATGGCCGCGGCGAAGCCCCGAGGATGCTATCGTCGCCATGAACACGCCGAGCCTCATCCCCGCGCGGGATGCCGCCATCTGCTGGTTCTGTGAGGGCGAGCGCCGTCGCCGTCGTCGAACTGCACGTCTTCCATCGGCGTGACATCCGCCGCGGCGGCCCGGCCCACACGATATGCTCGACGCCCCCGGCCATGACGCACGGCTGCGTCTTCACGGACTGGATGAACGGGATGCCCAACATGACCCCGGAGTGAGTGTTCTCGGAGCTGATGCTCTTCCATGGCTTCGCGGACAGCGCCGTGGCGGAGAAGGCGGTTGCCGAGTTCGCCAGGATCGACACCTGCTCCTGGGCCCGCGCCATGGTCCCGAGCGACCTCCCAGAACGGCCGCAGGTGTATTGGCGATGGGCGCCGCCCAGGTAGGGCCCGACGGCGCCGTGGGCACCCCGCGGGCGCGTCGCGGCCTATTCGTCCCTGCGGTCCTCGATGACGACGATCTGGCCGTTCAACGGCGGCTCGCGGCAGGTGCCGCACCATAGCTCGGGCCGCAGGCCGACGTGGTGCAGGCGGGCGTCGGCGCCAACGAGCGCGACCAGTTCGTCCCGCCTAAACCGCCGCAGACCGCAGAAGCAGCGGAACGCCAGGCCCTCGTCGCGGGCGAGGTCGCCGACGGCGAAGGCGTCGCTCGCTGTCATCTTGTCCTGATCGCGCCCACCAACGTCATCTATGCAGCCTTGATGACCGGTCTGTTGGGAACATTGTTGGGGCTACCGCCAACAAGCAGAAGAAAACGTCAGCGATTTCAGTAGGATGCGCAGCGGACGGTGGTGGAGCTGAGGGGAATCGAACCCCTGACCTCGTCATTGCGAACGACGCGCTCTCCCAACTGAGCTACAGCCCCATCCGCCGCGGGCGCCGCTTATGGTCGCCCGGGGCCGACCCGTCAAGGCCAGGGGCAAGGCCGGGACCGCGGCTTGTTCGGTCGCGCCCCCGCCACTAGCTTCCGGGCGAACCGCCGCCGGCCAGGGACCCCCAGATGCTCGATGCCGTGTTCTTCCTCGTCCAGGCCGCGCTCGACCTGTTCTGGTGGGCGGTGCTGCTCGCGGCGATCGTCCAGACCCTGATGTCCTTCAACGTCCTCGACGGGCGCAATCGCATCGTCTGGACCATCGCGGATTTCCTCTACCGCGTGACGGAACCCGCGCTGAAGCCGATCCGCCGGCGCCTGCCGGACCTCGGCGGGGTGGACCTCTCGCCGCTCGTCCTCCTGCTGCTGATCACCGCGGCCGGGATCGCAGTCCGCGCACTGCAACGCTACTTGATCCTCTGGGGCCTCTACTTCTGACCGCTGCCCGCCTGCTGCGCGATGGAATAGAGCTGCGCGTGAAGGTCCAGCCCCGATCGCGCCGGCCCGGCATCGGCGGCGCCTCGCCCGAGGGTGCGCTGCGCGTCGCCGTGACCGAGGCGCCGGAGGATGGCCGTGCCAACCACGCGGTCTGCCGCGCCGTCGCCGACGCGCTCGGCGTGCCGGGATCCGCGGTCGAGCTGGCGCAGGGCGCGGCCTCTCGCCTGAAGCTGCTGCGCGTCGCGGGCGACCCCGCGCGGCTTTCGGAACGGATCGGGACGCTTCTTGCATGACCGCACGCCTGATCGACGGCAAAGCCGTCGCCGCGGAGCTCCGCCGCGCCATTGCCGCACGGGTGGCTGGGCTGGGCTTCCGGCCGGGGCTGCGCGTGGTCCGCGTCGGCGAGGACCCGGCATCGGGCGTCTATGTCCGCAACAAGGACAAGGCGGCGCAGGAGGCCGGCTTCGACAGCGCCACGATCCACCTGCCCGCGGAGACGACGGAGGCCGCGCTGCTCGCCGTGGTCGCGGGGCTGAACGAGGACCCGTCGGTGGACGGCATCCTGGTGCAGCTGCCGCTCCCTCCGCAGATCCGGGCCGAGGCCGTGATCTCGGCGGTGGCGCCGGAAAAGGACGCGGACGGCTTCCATCCCCTCAATGCCGGGCGGCTGGCGTCGGGCCAGCCCGGCCTGGTGCCCTGCACGCCGAAGGGGGTGATGCACCTGCTGCGCGCCGCGGATTGCGTGCTGCCGGGCGCACGGGCCGTGGTGCTCGGGCGGTCCAACATCGTGGGCCGGCCGATGGCCCAGCTCCTGCTGGCGGCCGACTGCACCGTCACCATCGTCCATTCCCGCACGCGCGACCTGCCCGCGGAATGCCGACGGGCCGAGATCCTGGTCGCCGCCGTCGGCCGGCCGGCGATGGTGCAGGGCGACTGGGTGGCCGAAGGCGCCACCGTGATCGATGTCGGCATCAACCGCCTGCCCAGCGGCAGGCTGGTCGGCGACGTCGCCTTCGGCCCGGCATCGGAACGCGCCGCGGCGATCACGCCGGTGCCGGGCGGCGTCGGGCCGATGACCATCGCCTGCCTGCTCGAGAACACGCTGGAAGCCGCAATCGCGCGACGGGGCTAGGCCGATGGGCCCGGGCGGCCTTCTCATCGCTGCGGCCTTCGTCGCGCTCTGGGCCTCGGCCTTCACGGTCGCGGGCGTGGTGGTGCGGGAATGGCCGCCGCTCTGGTCGCTGGCGATCCGCTTCGGCTGCACGGCGCCGATCCTGCTGGCCATCGCCGTCTGGATGCGCGCGCGGCTGCCCTCGCGGCGGGACGCGCTGCGTGTCGCGCTGCTCGGCTTCTTCGGCATGGGCGGCTATCTCGCGCTGGCCTGGCTGGCCATGGCGCGCATCCCGACCGGGCTCGTCGCGCTGATCTGCGCCACCACCCCGCTGCTCGTCGCGGCGGGGGAGAGCGCGATCCTGCGCCGGCCGCTGCCGCCGATGGCCTGGCTCGGCCTCGCACTGGGCTGGGCCGGCGTCGCGCTGCTCGGCTTCCTGCGGGCGCTGGAGGGGCTGGACGCGGCCGAGGCCTCGGGCTTCGTCTTCGCCATCGGCGCGGCGGCGGCGCAGGCGATCGGGCTGCTGATCTATGCGCCGGCCAAGGCGCGTGTGGACATGTGGGCCGCGAGCCTCGGCCAGACCGCGGTTTCCGCCCTGCTCTGCCTGGTCCTCGCGCTGCTGCTGGAAGGCGCGGCGCCGCGCAGCGCGACCTGGTTCACGCTGGGCGGGCTGCTGTGGTCCATGCTGGCGGTCGGGATCGGTGCCTATGCGCTGTACTTCGTGATGCTCCGGCGCGCGCCGGCCTCGACGGCCTCGGCGCTGCAGCTGTTGGCGCCGCCGCTCGCGGCCGTCTTCGGCTGGGCGCTGCTGGGCGAGCGGCTCTTCGTCAGCGACATCCTGGGCGGCGCGCTGACGCTGTCGGGGCTGTTCCTCCTCGTCCGGGCGAGGTCACGCCAGCCAGTCTGAGCAGTCCCAGCCCAGCATCGCCTCGACCTCTGCGACCTCGTCGCGGAAGGCTCCGCGCAGCAGCGCCGCGGCGTCCCCGGGCAGCGCGCCGAGGTCGGGGCCCACATGCCATTCCTCGCCGGCGTCGAAGGCGATGGGATCGACGCCGAGGAAGCGGCACACCGTCTCCAGCCCCGCCTGCGGCGCGGCTCGGAAATCCTCGCTCTTGAGCACCAGAAGCTGCGCCGGCGGGAACAGCGCCCGCGCCCGCGCGAGCTGCGCGTCATAGCGCCCGCGCGAGACGTAGGAGAAGCGGCGCAGCGCCTCCTTGCCCTCGGCGATGCGCGCGGGCTCCGCGCCGATCGCATCGGCGAAGGACAAGGTCTCCTCGCCGCGCTTGCGATTCATCCGGTACTGCGACCAGGCCCGCTGCATCGGGCAGCGCAGCAGCACGATCAGCTTCATCGCGGCGTTGTAGGCGGCGATACGCTCCAGCGCGCCGGGCCACCAGAGATAGGCGGGCGTCGATTCCCCGCGCGGCGTCCCCGGCGGCTTGTCCGGGTCGAACTGCGCCTCGTAGGCCGCGAAGGGCGGGTCGCCGGCGAAGGCCTCGTCGTCGTCGAAGAAATGCAGCTCCTTCATCGGCGCCAGCGACAGGCCGGGATGCTGGTCGAGCCAGAGATGCAGCGACGTCGTGCCGCCCTTCTGCACCCCCGCGACGAGGAAGGAGACCGTCATCCCCGCGTCTCACCATGCCCTGCGCGCGCCGGCAAGGCAGGGTTGCGCAGGTCGCAATGGACGCGGCGCGGCGCCTTTGCGCCTATGTCGGCATGACCGCGCGACACCTGGACGTTGCGCGCCGCCCGGCGCGACGAGCATCGGCACCCCGCGCCTGATCCCGTCCGCGCCGTGATTCGGCGCGCCCGCTCGCCTCGTGCCAGGATGTCTCCCATGTACACCCCGCCCGCCTTCCGCGTGGACGACCCGGACTGGATCCACGCCTTCGTCGAGGCCAACGACTTCGGTACGCTGGTCACCGCCAGCCCCTTCATGGTCTCGCACCTGCCCTTCCACCTGCTGCCGCCCGCCGATGGCCGGCCCGCGCGGCTGCTCTGCCACCTCGCCCGCGCCAACCCGCAATGGCGCGCCTTCGAGGGCACGGGCGCCGAGGCGCTGGCGGTCTTCCGCGGCCCGCACGCCTATGTCTCCCCCGCCTGGTACCGCGCGACTCCAGCCGTGCCGACCTGGAACTACGATGCCGTGACGGCGCGCGGCCATGCCACCCTGGTCGAGGACACGGAGGCGATCGCGGTGCAGATGCGCGCGCTTGCCTTCCGCTACGAGCCCGATCCCGGCTTCGACATGGACGCCCAACCCGCGAAGTACATGGACGGCATGTTCAAGGCGCTGGTCGGCGTCTCGATCGAGGTCGCGGAATGGACGGGCAAGCGCAAGCAGAGCCAGAACCGGCCCGTTGCGGACCGCATCGCCGTCGCCTCCGCACTGGAGGCGCGCGGCGAGCACGCGGCGGCGGCGGCGCTGAAGGACGCGAACGGATTGTGAGCGAGGATCGGCCCGACATCGAGCGCGTCTCCTCGCGCCTGATCTACGAGAACAGGTGGATGCGCGTGCGCGAGGACGCGATCCGCCGTCGCGACGGGTCCTCCGGCGTCTACGGCGTGATCGAGAAGCCTGATTTCGTCGTCGTCGCGCCGGTGCATGAAGACGGCTCCGTCACCCTCGTCCAGCAATACCGCTACCCCGTCGCGGCGCGGCACTGGGAGTTCTGCCAGGGCCTCTGGGGCCCGCCCGGCACCGATCCCGCGCTGGCGGCTGCGCATGAGCTGGCCGAGGAGACCGGGCTCGCCGCCGCCTCGCTGCTGCACGCCGGCTTCCTGCACAACTCCTACGGCACGATCGCGCAGGGCTATCATGTCTTCCTCGGCACAGGCCTGACTGAGGGCGAGGCGCGGCGCGAGGCCGAGGAACAGGACTTGGTCAGCCGCCGCGTCGGCCGCGCCGAATTCGAACGCATGATCCGGGCAGGCGAGATGCGCGATGGCGTGACGCTGGCCGCCTGGGGCCTGCTGCTGGTCCGGGGGCTGGTGTAGCCGCCGCGATGGACGACCACGATCCGGACATCGTCGCGACCGGCACGCGCCTGGTCTACGAGAACAGGTGGATACGCGTGCGCGAGGACACGATCCGCCGCCGCGACGGCTCCGCCGGCATCTACGGCGTGATCGAGAAGGACGATTTCGTCGTCGTCGTGCCGGTGCACGAGGACGGCTCCGTCACGCTGGTCCAGCAATACCGCTACCCCGTCGGCGCGCGTTTCTGGGAATTCTGCCAGGGCATGTGGGGCGGCCCGGACGCCGACCCGCGCGAGGCGGCCGCCCATGAGCTGGCCGAGGAGACCGGGCTGATCTCCGCGACGCTCATCCATGCGGGCTACCTCTACGAGGGCTACGGCACCATGGACCAGGGCTTCCACGTCTTCCTCGCCCTCGACCTGACCGAAGGCGATGCGCGGCCGGAGCAGGAGGAGCAGGACCTCATCAGCCGCCGCGTCCCGCGCGAGGAGGTGGACCGAATGATGCGCGAGACCGAGATCAAGGACAGCGTCAGCGTCGCGGCATGGGGCCTCCTGCTGATGAAGGGGCTGGTGTAGCGTGCTGGCGCCATGCGCCGTCTCGCCTTCCTGATCCCGTTTCTCCTGCTCGCCACGCCCGCCGAGGCGCAGCAGCGACGACAACCCGTCGCGCAACAGCCGCCCGCCGCGCCCGCCTGCGCCGCGCAGGGCCCGCTGCGCGAGGCCATCTGCGCCGATCCCGCGCTGCGTGGCGCCGAGGCCCGGCTGCGCGGGCTGGAACGCGCGCTCGCCGCCGCGACGTCCCGCCCCGCCACCACCGCGCTCTTCCTCGCAGCGTTCGAGCCGCAGCGCGAGACGCTGGCCGGCGACCTCGCCGACCGCACGGAGGAGATCGAGGCGCGGCTCGCCATGGACCGCGCCATGCGCGCCATCGCCCTCGACAACAAGGCGATCCCCCGTCCGCAGACGCTGGAGACGCGCTGCCTGGGCGCGGTGTTGCGCAACTGCCGCGTCACCGGGGCCGGCGTCGCGATCAGCGAGGACGGGCGCACCCGCGTGCTCTGGCAGTCGCAGGCCGGCTTCACCGAGCGCGACGGCAACCGCGCCGGCATCGTGCTGCTGGGCGAGGCGCGCGGCGGCTGGCGCCCGATCGGCTGGACCTTCGAGGGCCACGAGGTCTCGGCCCCGAAGCTGGTCGAGGCCGAGGGCGTGCTGCTGCTGCACGTCGCCGGCCGCGGCGGCGGATCGGGCGCGACCAACACCGACCTGCTCTACCGCCGCGACCGCGGGACCTGGGCGGAGGTCGAGACCGAGACCTGGCGCGCGGCGGCCGAGGCGCGGCTGCCGGCGGGCTTCTCGATCTGGCAGGCCGTGGACTACGACATGGCGCAGCCCGTCGCCCGCGCGCGGCTGGCGAAGCCGTCGGATCCGAATTGCTGCCCGACCGGCGGCGCCGCGAACCTCGTGCTGCGCGTGGACGGCACGAGGCTCGCGCTGGCCGATCTGCTGCTGGATTCCACCGCCCGCGCGCAGCGCGACGTGATCGAGTCGCGCGCGACGCCCGACAGCTGCCCGGCGGAGCGCGCGACCTGGCGCCTGGATGCACCGCAGGACTGGACGGCGTCGCTGAGCGCGGAATGGCCGGGCACGGGTTCGGCCAGCAGCCTTTCGCTGCGGCTGCGGTCGGGGGCGACGGGGCGGGAGCTGTGGTTCGTCTTCGCGGCGGCGCAGGGCTATGGCGGCACGACCATCCTGCCGGTCGCCGCCCCGGGCGCCCGCACCAGGGAGGACGGGCTCGAGCTGCTCGACATCGACGACGACCTCGTCATGCAGCTCGGCTTCTATGCCTTCGACGCCGAACTCGCGTCGTTGCCCGATCCGCCGCTGGCAGGCCGGCCCGCGCCGCCCTGGCTGTTCATGCCGCGGCTCGGCGTCGCGCTGCACTATGGCGGCCTGCCCGGCGTGCCGGAGCGCGAGGCGATGCCGGTGGCGCTGTGGAAGCTGGCGGCGTGCCGGGATTAGGACCGACGAAGCGCGTCGGCGTCTTCTTCATGGGCGATGCCTCGCATCGCAGCTTCGCGGGTTTCCGCGCCGGGCTCGCGGATGCGGGCCTGGCCGAGGGGCGCGACGTGCAGCTCGAGACGCGCTTCACGACCAGGTTCGAGGAACTGCCGCGGCTGGCGTCGGAGCTCGTC
This sequence comes from Falsiroseomonas sp. HW251, assembly GCF_050563545.1. Lineage (NCBI taxonomy): Bacteria > Pseudomonadati > Pseudomonadota > Alphaproteobacteria > Acetobacterales > Roseomonadaceae > Falsiroseomonas > Falsiroseomonas sp. HW251. The sequence goes on along the minus strand of NZ_JBNXUM010000012.1, from coordinate 116,856 downwards.
GCGACGCGGCCGGACGCGATCGCGGTGATCGGCGCGGTGGCGCTCTTCGCGCTGCGCACGGTCAGCGGCGACATCCCTATCGTCTTCACGGTCGTCCTGGATCCCGTGGCGACCGGCCTGGTGCCCGATGCGGCGAGGCCGGGCGGCCATGTCACGGGGGTGACGAATTTCGATCCGGCGCAGGCCCGCGCGCAGATCGCGCTGCTGAAGCAGGTCGTGCCGGGCCTGTCCCGCCTCGCCATCCTGGGGGATGCCGACGTGCCGGATGCGCTGGGCAAGGCCGCGACGGCCGCCGCGGCAGCGGATGGCGTGACGGCCCACCTGGCGCTGCTGCGGGACCCCGCAGGGCTGGACGAGGCCTTCGCGGGCTTCCGCGCGGCCGGCGCGCAGGCGCTGCTCGTGCTGGAGGTGCCGTTCTGCAACATCCATGGCCGCGGCATCGTGGAGCGCGCGGTCGCGGCAAGGTTGCCACATCTGCTGTTCCGCGACGGCGCGCGACATCGCCCGATGCTCGCCTACGGCACGCCGCTCGGCGCCGCCGCGCGGCGCAGCGCATCATTGGTCGCGAGGATCCTGTCGGGCACGCCACCGGGCGCCATTGCGACCGAAACCGTGGCGGCACCCGAACTGCTCGCCAATCCGGCCGTGGCGCGCGAGGTCGGCGTGGACCTGCCGCCCGGCATCCTGGCCTCGGCCAGCCTGGCGACGGCTTTTTAGTCAGGGGGGGACCGCTCCATGCGGCGGCGCGCAAGGCGCGTCCGCCGCATGGAAACGGGATCAGCCGCGCGCGCGGCGCGGGGCGGGGGCCGGGGCCGGCGGCGGGGGCGGCGGAGCCGCGACCGGGGCCGGCGGCGGGGGCGGCGGCTCGGACGCGCAGGCCGCGAGCATCGCCGCGGGGGCCAGCAGGGCGAACAGCGAGGCCTTGCGCACCAGCGCGCGGCGGCTCTTCAGCGTGGTATCGTCGGACATCGGCTTCTCCAGGATCGGTCCATGAGTGGACAACAAAGGATCGAACGACAATTCTCGGCTGGAAGTCAAACCAGCGGTTGCATGTTCATCCCCGATCGACTCGATGCGCAAGGCTTCCGATCTCCTGGCAGGCCCGATCCTGGCCGGGTGTATCCGGCCTGCACGCCCGCCCCGCTGTCCCGCCGAGGCGTCCTGGCCGGGGGCGCCGCCCTGGCCGCGGCGCTGACGGGCTGCGCGACGCCGGAGCCCGAGCTGCCCCGCCTCGCTGCGCCGAGGCCGGTGGACGAGGTCGCGCGGCTGAGGGAAGGCGGGCCCGATCCCGTCGTCGCCGGCGAGACGCTGAACGGCGCCCTGCTGCGCCGCTTCTACGCCCGCCGCGGCTTCGCCCCGGTCTGGGCCGCCCGCCCCGCCCAGGCCGAGGCGCTGGCCCAGGCGGTGCAGGGCGCCGCCGACCACGGTCTGGACCCCGAGCTGTTCCATGCCGGCCTGCTGGAGCGCCGCGAGACCCTGCCCCCCGCCCGGCGCGACCTTCTGCTGTCGCATGCCTTCCTGACCTATGCCGACGCGCTGGCCTTCGGCGCCCTGCCGGCCAATCGCCGACTGGACGCCGAGGCTTTGGCCGCGGAGCCGCTCGACGTGGCCGCCGTGCTCCACCGAGCCATCGACGGCCCGGACCCCGTGGCGGCGATCGAATCGCTGGCGCCGGCGACGCCGGAATACCGGCAGTTGCGCCAGGCGCTGGGGCAGCCGCGCGCCGGCGGCAGCGGCATCGGCCAGGCGGGCCGGCTCCGGCACATGCAGATCCAGGCCAACCTGGAGCGTCAGCGCTGGGTGCCGCGGACCCTGCCGGCCAACCGCGTCTGGGTGAACGTGCCGGACCAGCGCCTGGTGCTGTTCCGCGACGACCGCCCGGTCTTCACCACGCGCGTCGTGGTGGGCGCCGCCTACGACCGCAAGCAGTCGCCTGAATTCAGCACCAACATCGAGGCCGCCTACCTCAACCCGCCCTGGATCGTGCCCTCCGACATCGTGGCGGCGGACATCCTGCCGCGGCTGCGTCGCGACCCGGACTACCTGAGGCGCCACCGGATGGTGCTGCTGCCGAACGGCGATGCGGAGCAGGCGCCCAGCCCCCAATCCGGGCTCGGCGTGATCATGTTCGACATGCCGAACCGCTTCGACGTGTACCTGCACGACACGCCGAACAAGGCGATCTTCTCCCAGGCCACGCGCCAGGCCAGCAACGGCTGCATCCGGGTGCAGAACCCGCTCGACCTCGCCGCCCTGATCTTCGAGCGGCCGGTCGCGGACATCCGCCGCGACATCGCCTCCGACCCCGCCACGCAGCGGCATGTCCTGCCGAGGCCGATGCCGGTCTACATCCTGTACCACACGGCCGTCGTCACGCCGGAGGGGCGGCTGGATTTCCGGCAGGATTTCTACAACCGCGACGGCAGCCTATGGCAGCGCCTGCAGCGCCGCACGGCCTGACCGCGGCCGCGGGCTTCGGGCCGCCTACACCACCTTCGCGGGGTCGGTGTTCGACCCGCAGACGACCACGGCGACCTTTGCCCCTGCCGGGGGCACCCAGGCGCCGCTGACCAGCGCGGCCATCGCCGCCGCGCCGCCGGGCTCCGCAACCAGGCGCAGCGCCTGCCAGAGCCGGCGCTGCGTCTCGCGGATCGCTTCGTCGCTCACCAGCACGGCTTCGGCCACGTTGTGCCTCGCGACCTCGAACATCAGCCCGCCGACCTGCCGCGCGCCGAGGCTGTCTGCCGCCAGCCCGCCGACGGGGCAGGGGACCGGGCGGCCCTCCCTCAGCGCGGTCGCCAGCGTCGGGCAGCCCTCGGGTTCCACGCTGATCACCCTGGTGCCGCTGCCGGCATACCAGGCGGCGATGCCGCCGATCAGGCCGCCGCCGCCGGTGGCGACCAGCACATGCGTCGCCTCCGGCGCGTCCTGCTGCAGTTCCATGCCGACCGTGCCCTGGCCGGCCAGCACCTCGGGCTGGTCGTAGGCGTGGACCACCAGCGCGCCGGTTTCCGCGGCGCGGGCTTCCGACGCGATGCGCGCGTCGTCGTAGGCCGCGCCGACCTTGTGCAGGATCGCGCCATAGCCCTCGATCCGATCGGTCTTGGTCGCCGGCGTGCCGGTCGGGCAGAACACCTCCGCCTTCACGCCGAGCGCCCGCGCGGCATAGGCGACCGCGGCGCCGTGGTTGCCGCCCGATGCGGTGGCGACGCCGGCCGCCGGCAGCGCAGCGCTCAGCATCCGGTTGAAGGCGCCGCGCGGCTTGAAGCTGCCCGTGGCCTGCAGGAGCTCGAGCTTCAGGATCAGCGGGACGGAGAGGGCGAGGTCGCCGCCCCCCATCCGCATCACCGGCGTGCGGCGGATATGCGGCGCGATGCGCGCGGCGGCGGCCTCGATGTCGTGGCGGGAGGGCGTCATGGCGGCGGAGGCTGGCAGCCCCCGCCCGCCTAGTCCAGCCGCTCCACCCCGCTGAGCCAGCATCCCGGCCGCGCCGTGTGGATGTTCACGAAGGCGGTGCGCGGGTCGGCCAGCGCCCGCATCAGCGGCGCTTCCACCTCTTCCCCCGCGCAGACCTGGCCGAGGTCATAGAGGCACATCTGGTCTCGGTCGTAGCTGCGGACCGACACGATCCCGTTCGCCAGCACCGTCGGCGCGATCGCGTCTGGCTCCTCGAACCGCGCGCAGTCCCGCGCATGGACGAAGATCGGGCTCGGCGTCCAGTAGACCCCGAGCGGCCGCGGCAGGTCCCAGCTGCCGAGCAGCATCGCCTCGCCGGGCTCGGCGAGCCGAAGGCAGTGGCGGCAGGGAAAGCCCGGCCCGTCGGCGGTGCGTTCGATCAGCGCGTTGCCGCGGTCGTCCCGGCCGGTCGCGCGGAAGCGGGTGGCGGCCTCGGTCGGCATGGCAATGCAGCGGAAGCGGGACATGGGCGGCTCTCCTTCGCCACCGTCATGCCTGCTGCCGGCGCCCCGCGCCTTCCGGCTGTTGCGCCGGTATCACGCACGCGAACGCGCACCGGGAGCGCAACGGCCCTCCCTTCACCGCCTGCCCCGTTTCTGCCATCTTCCCGCCCCTTGCCACCGGGGGCCTGCCTGCATGCCTCTCCACGCCTCATGCGCCGCGCTCCGCGGCGATGGCGTGCTGTTCCTCGGGCCCTCGGGCGCGGGGAAGTCCGACATGGTCCTTCGCCTGCTCGGGCGCGGCTGGACGCTCGTGGCCGACGACCAGGTGGAGCTGACCGAGGATGCGGAGGGCCTCACCGCCGCCCCGCCCGGGGCGCTGCGCGGCATGCTGGAAGTCCGCGGCCTCGGCCTGTTCCGCGACATGCCGGTCACCGCCCCGGCCCGGCTTCGCCTGGCGGTGGATCTGCTCGCCCCCGGCCAGGAACCGCCCCGCCTGCCGGAGCCCCGCCGCTTCGCCGCCGGCGACCGCGACATCCCCCGCCTGTCCCTCGCGGCGCGGGAGGCCGCGGCGCCCGACAAGGTCACGCTCGCGCTCGATGCCGTGTGCGGCCGCGCCTTCTGCGCCGCCGGCGCGTTCGGGACGTGATGGACACGATGCCCCCGCGCCGACCCATCGTCCTCGTCACCGGCCTGTCCGGGGCCGGCAAGGCCTCGATCCTCCGCACGCTGGAGGATCTCGGCTTCGAGACGGTGGACAACCCGCCGCTGACGATCCTGCAGGAACTCGTCCATGACGGCGTATCCCCCATGGCGATCGGGGTGGATGCGCGATCCCGCGGCTTCGACGCCGCGGATGTCGTGACCGCGGTCGAGCAGCTCCGCGGCAGCCCCGACATCGACGCCAGCCTGGTCTTCGCCACCGCCGAGGAGGCCGTGCTGCTCCGCCGCTTCTCCGAGACCCGGCGGCGGCATCCGCTGGCGCCCGGCGGCTCGCTGGGGTCGCGGGTGTCCGAAGGCATCGCGCGGGAGGCCGCGCTGCTCGCGCCGCTGCGCGACGCCGCCGACCTGGTGGTGGACACCTCCGACGTGCCGCTGCCGGAGCTTCGCCGGATCATCGAGGGCCGCTACCGCCCCGGCGCTGCCGACGGGCTGGACGTGGCCATCATGTCCTTCGGCTACCCCAAGGGCCTGCCGCGGGAAGCCGACCTCGTCTTCGACATGCGTTTCCTGCGCAACCCGCATTACGACCCGGTGCTGCGCCCGATGACCGGCCGCGACGCGGAGGTCGCCGCCTTCGTGGAGGCCGATCCGGATTTTGCCCCCTTCTGGGCACGCATGACAGGCCTGCTGGACCTGCTGTTGCCCCGCTACGCCGCCGAGGGAAAGAAGTACCTCACCATCGCCATCGGCTGCACCGGGGGCAGGCACCGCTCGGTGCTTGTCGCGGAACGCCTGGCTGCCCATCTGGCAAGGGGTGGGTGGCGGTCCGACGTTATACACCGTGAACTCGCGCCCGTGGCGGCACCCCCCGCCGCCGCCGGCGCCACCCCAGCGGGGCGGGAGGCCCTGGCACGTTCATCATGATCACCCCCCTGAGCCAGCCCGGCGGCGCAACGCGCGCCGGGCATCCTGGCACGACGGCGCGCCGTCGTGCGTTGGCTGAACTGCGGCGTCGTCGGGCACGAAAGCGATGATCGGCCTCGTCATCGTCACCCATGGTCGCCTGGCGGAGGAATTCCGCGCGGCCATGGAACACATTGTCGGCCCGCAGGCCGGCGTCGCGACCGTCTGCATCTACCCCGACGACCTCATGGAGACGCGGCGCGAGGATATCCGCGCCGCCATCGCCCGGGTCGACCAGGGCGACGGCGTCATCGTGCTGACCGACATCCTGGGCGGCACGCCGTCCAACCTCGCCTTCCAGCTCTGCGACCATCACCGGACCGAGGTGATCGCCGGCGTGAACGTCCCGCTGCTGGTCAAGCTCGCGAAGATCCGCGGCGCCGAACCACTCGTCGAGGCGGTCAGCCACGCTACCGCCGCCGGCCGGAAATACATCTCCTGCGGGGCGGAGATACCGGAGTTGCCTAAGCCCGCCTCCGTCACGCCCATCGATCAGGCGCGCGCCCCGAAGAGCGCGGGCGGGAGACGATCATGAACGAGTGGCCCGATGAAGCCGGCGAGGCCAAGGCCGCCGCCGTCCCCGCGCCGTCCACGGCCGCCGATCCCTGCGGCTGCGATGCGTCGGGGGGGCTCGCGATGCAGCGGACCCTGACGATCACCAACAGCCGCGGCCTGCATGCCCGCGCCGCGGCCAAGCTGGTCACGGTGGCGGAGCGCTTCTCCGCCTGCATCAACGTCTCGCGCCACGGCCAGACCGTGCCGGCCTGCTCCATCATGGGGCTGATGATGCTGGGTGCCGGCCAGGGCAGCGAGATCGTGGTGGAAGCCGAAGGCTGGGACGCCAAGGAAGCGCTCGAGGCGATCGCCGGCCTGGTCGAGGCCGGCTTCCATGAAGATTGAGAAGGCCGAGCGCGAGAAGCCTCACCCGGACCGGCAGGACAGGCCGTCCGAGGCCGCCGCGCGCCGCATGGCGCGCCGCGCCAAGGAAGTGCTGATCAGGGGCATCCCCGTCGCGCCCGGCATCGCCATCGGCACGGTCTTCGACACCTCCGAACCGCCGGCCGAGGCGCCGCGGCGCTCCATCGAGACCGGCCTGGTGGATGCCGAGAAGCAGCGCCTGGCCAACGCCGTCGCGACGTCGAAGAAGCAGGTTGCCAAGCTCAAGACGCGGCTGTCCGTCCTGCCGGAGGAAGCGCAGGAGGAGCTGGAGCCGCTGCTCGATGCCTATGCGATGATGCTGGCCGACAGCCGCCTGATCCGCGGCGCGCGCAAGCGCATCGAGACCAGCCTGCTCGCCGCCGAGACCGCGGTGCATGACGAGGCCGAGGCGATCGCCGATGTCATTCTCGCGGCCAAGGACGACGACAAGGCCGGGCTGAAGCGCCGCGCCGGCGAGGTCAGGGAGATCGCGCGCCGCCTGACCCGCAACCTGACCGCGAGCGGCTTCCGCAGCTTCAAGGACGTGCCGGAGGGCGCGATCCTGGTCGCCGAGGAACTTACCCCCGCCGACGCGGCGCTGATCGACCCTTCGCGCATCGCCGGCGTCGCGACGGAGGAAGGCGGCGCCGACGGCCACACCGCGATCATGCTGCGCGCGCTCGGCATTCCCGCCGTGCTCGGCGCGCCGGGCCTGACGGAGGCCGCGCGCCGCGGCGACCAGGCCGTGCTGGACGGCGCCGCCGGCACCGTCGCGCTGCATCCCACGACGATCACGCTCGGCCACGCCAAGGACCAGGTCGCGGCCTACGCGCGCGAACGCCAGCGCCTGGCGAAGCTGCGGCGCCTGCCCGCCATCACCACCGATGGCGAGCTGGTCGAGCTGCAGGCCAACATGGAGATCCCGGCCGAGCTGCCGCTGATCGCGCAGGCCGGCGCGCAGGGGATCGGCCTGCTGCGCTCCGAGTTCCTCTTCATGAACCGCGAGGACCTGCCGGACGAGGAGGACCAGGTCGCGGCCTATGGCCCGATCGTCGAGGCAATGAACGGCGATCCCGTGACGATCCGCGTGCTCGACTGGGGCGGCGAGAAGGACATGGAGGCGCTGGCCGAGGGCGTGGAGCCCACGCATATCTCGCCCAACCCCGCGCTGGGGCTGCGCGGCATCCGCATGCTGCTCAAGCGCCCCGAGCTTCTGGAGATCCAGTTCGCGGCGATCCTGCGCGTCGCTGCCGTCGCGCCGGAAGGCGCGGTGCGCGTGATGCTGCCGATGGTGACCGTGCCGGGGGAGGTGAAGGCCGCGCGGGACATCTACGACCGCGTCGCCAAGCGCCTGCGCCGCCGCGGCGAGAAGCTGCCGGAGAAGCTGCCCGAACTCGGCGCGATGATCGAGACGCCGGGCGCGGCGCTGGCGGCCGACGCGATCGCGCTGGAGGCCGATTTCTTCGCCATCGGCACCAACGACCTCGCGATGTACACGCTGGCGGTGGACCGCGGCGACGCGGAGGTCGCGCATCTCTACGACCCGCTGCACCCCGCGGTGCTGCGCCTGATGCAGTTCTCGACGGAAGCCGCGCTGCGGCTTCGCATGCCGGTCAGCATCTGCGGCGAGATGGCGGGCAATCCGCGCCTGGTGCCGCTGCTGCTGGGCCTCGGCATACGGTGCCTGTCGATGAACGCGAGCGCGATCCCGCGCGTGAAGCAGGCGGTGCGTGCGCTCGACATCGGGGATTGCGCGCGCTTCGCGCGGCGGGTGATGGAGCAGTCCGATCCCGCGCGCATCCGCGAGCTCGTGGACGGCTTCGCGACGGGCGTGACGGAACGGGGCTGATGGACCTGCCGGAACGCGCAGATCTCGCGCCCCGCTATGGCGGCGCGGCGCCGGCGGTCGCGCTGCCGACCAACCCGGTGCTGGACGTGCTGCTGAACCACCGTTCCATCCGGGCCTTCCTGCGGGATCCGCTGGCCGACGGCGTGCTGGAGACGATCGTCGCCGCCGCGCAATCCGCGCCGACCTCGTCGAACCAGCAGGCCTGGAGCGTGGTCGCGGTGCGCGATCCCCTGCGCAAGGCGCGGCTGTCCGCGCTGTCCGGCAACCAGCGCTTCATCGAGCAGGCGTCGGTCTTCCTCTGCTGGATCGCCGACCTGTCGCGGCTGACGCGGCTCGGCGAGCGGCACCAGCGGCAGCTGGAAGGCCTCGACTACCTCGAATCCTTCATCGTGGCGCTGGCCGATGCGACGCTCGCCGCGCAGAACGCGGCGGTGGCGGCGGAATCGCTCGGGCTCGGCACGGTCTATGTCGGGGGGCTGCGCTACAACCCGGAAGCCGTCGCCAAGGAGTTGGCGCTGCCGCCGAACGCCGTCGCGGTCTTCGGCATGAGCATCGGCCATCCCGATCCCGCGGTGCCGTCGGCGGTGAAGCCGCGCCTGCCGCAGGACCTGGTGCTGCACCACGAGACCTATCGCACCGCGGACGAGGCCGAGGAGATCGTGGCCTATGACGCGCGGCTCGCGGATTTCTCGGAAGCGGTCGGCATGGGGCGGCAGGACTGGACGAAGCGGATGCTGAACCGCGTCGGCAGCGCCGCCGCGCTGAACGGACGCCACCGCATGCGCGAAGCACTGACCGCCCTGGGCTTCAGGCTGCGGTGAATCTTCCTCTCCCGCTTGCGGGGGAGGATGCCGAGCGGAGCGAGGCGGGTAGGGGTCCGCGCGCCCTTCCTCAGCCCTTCACCGCCGACACCGCGAACCTCTCCCACGCCGTCACGCGTAGCCGCACTGCAAGCCGCGCCCCCGCGACCTGTGCGCGATACACCCGCGCCACGTCGTGCCGGCGGAACCCGCCGAATCCCGCGCGCGCCAGGTCACGCTCCAGCACATGCACGCGCAGTCCACCGCGGTAATGCACCTGGGCCTGGATGCGGGCCTTCACCTCCTCGTCGCCGCGCCTGGCCGGCGGCGCGAGCCAGCGCGCGATCGCCTGCTTCACGCGCCCAACCGGTGTCGGTCGTACGAAGTCGCCATCCACCACCAGCAGCCGCCCGCCGGGCTTCAGCACGCGCGCCCAGGCCGCGAAGGCGGCGGGCGCGTCGGGCAGCGTCCAGACGAGGTGTCGCGTCACGACCGCGTCGTAGGTCGCATCGCGATCCGGCAGCGATTCCGCATCGCCGAGAAAGCCGCGCCAGTTCAGCGGGCAGAGCTTCGACCGCGCGCGGGCCAGCATCGCCTCGCTGAGGTCAACGCCCGTCACCGAGGCTCCGAGCGCGCGCAGCATGCGCGAGACCTCGCCGGTACCGCAGCCGAGATCGAGCACGCGCTTGCCTTCCAGCGGCCCCAGCGCCTTGGCGATCATCGCTTGCCAGGCGGCGGCCGGCGCGCCGTCGCCGATGCGGTGGGCGATGTCGTCGTCGAAGCCCGCAGACCGATCCGACCAATACGCCGCGATCTCGTCCTTCAGCGACCAGTTCGCACCGTCCATCACAGATGTGCCTCCACGGTGATCGACCCCCGGCTGTTCCGCTCCACCCGCAGCGACACGCGATACGCCGCGGCGCAGCAGGAGGAGGACAGCACTGCCTCCGGCTCGCCATCGCCGGCGATCGCACCCTCGCGCAGCAGCAGCACGCGATCGGCGTGACGACCGGCGAGCGCCAAGTCGTGCAGCGCGACGATGACGATGGCCTGGCGCTCCTCGGCGATCCGCCGCAGTAGGGCCAGGACCTGCAGCTGGCGATGCAGGTCGAGCGCGCTGGTCGGCTCGTCCAGCAGCAGCACCGGCGCCGGCACGACCAGGCCTTGCGCGACCGCGACCATCTGCTGCTGCCCGCCGGACAGCGCGCCGACCGGCCGCGAGGCGAGGTCGGCAATGCCGAGACGCGAGAGCATCGCCGCCGCCGCGGCCTCGTCGTCGGCGCCGCCCATGCCGCGCTGCTTCAGCGCCAGCAGCACGGTGTCGAAGACCGTCAGCGCCGCGGTCGTGGCATAGGCCTGCGGGACATAGCGCACGCGCCTCACGCGCTCCGCCGGGCGCAGCCGCGCGATGTCGGCGTCGTGCAGCCGGATCGCGCCGCGCGAAGGCATCAGGCCCGCGACAGCACGCAGGAAGGTGGACTTGCCCGCGGCGTTCGGCCCGATCAGCGCGGTCAGCGTGCCCGGCCTGAACGGATCGGGCGTCGCGCCGGCGATCACGCGCTGGCGGCCATGCGCGACATGCAGGTCGGCGACATGCAGCGCCATCAGCCGATCCCCCGGCGCGACAGCACCAGCGACAGGAACACCGGCACGCCGACCAGCGCGGTGACGATGCCCAGCGGGAAGATGGTTCCCGGCACTAGCGTCTTCGACACGATGGACGCGCCGGACAGCAGCGCCGCGCCGCCGATTGCCGAGAGCGGGACGAAGAAGCGCTGCTCCTCGCCCACCAGCAGCCGCGCGACATGCGGGCCGACCAGGCCGACGAAGCCGATCACGCCGACGAAGGACACCGCGGTCGCGGCCAGCAGCGAGACCAGCGCGAGGACCTCGAGCCGCACGCGGCCGACATCCACGCCGAGCGAGCGCGCGCGCTCCTCGCCGAGGCGGATCGCGCTCAGCGCCCAGCGGTGCCGCCAGAGCAGCGGCGCCGCAACGGCGAGCACCGCGAAGGCGATGCCGATGCGCGTCCAGTTGGACCGGCCGAGCGAGCCCATCATCCAGAAGATGATCTGCTGCAACTGCACTTCGCTGGCGCGGTACTGCAACAGGCCGAGCAGCGCGTTGAAGCTGAACATCAGCGCGATGCCGAACAGGATCATGGTCTGCGCGTTCACCCCGCGCAGCCGCGTCAGCAGATGCACCGCCGCGGCCGCGAGCAGCGCGAAGGCGAAGGCGTTGCCGGTCACCGCCGCGGTGCCCGCGACACCCGGCAGCAGCCCCCAGCCCAGCACGACCGCCAGCGCCGCGCCGACCGAGGCGGCGGAGGAGATGCCGAGCGTGAAGGGATCGGCCAGGGGGTTCGCCAGGATGGTCTGCATCTGCGCGCCGGCCAGGCCCAGCATCGCGCCGATCAGCACGGCCATCGTCGCGACCGGCAGGCGGATGTCCCAGACGATCACGCGCAGCCGTCGCGGCTGCGCCTCGGGGTCGAGCAGCGTGGCCAGGATGTCGGAGGCCGACAGCGCGCCAGGTCCCGTGGCCAGGTCCCAGGCGAAGCTGCACAGCATCGCGCTCGCCGCGACGGCCAGCACCAGCGACTGCCAGCGCAGCCGCGCGCGATAGGCTGCGACCGGCGCGGCCAGATCCGTCTTGTCCTGACGGTCATTAGGGCCAGCCGCATCTGGCTTCATCGGGCTCGGCGATTCACGCTGCTCGTCCACCCGCCTGCGGCGTTCGCACGGCGAGCGATCGCGGGCAATGGCGGCGGACATCAACCCGCGGGCCGCTCGAGCGTCGCCCAGAAGATCCCGCCATAGGGGATGGGCAGGAAGCGCTCATGCAGCGTGCGGAAGGTCGCTTCGGGATCGAGCGTGGCGAAGAGCTCGGGCTGCGACCACTTCGCGAAGGCCTGCAGTGCGACCACGTGATACGGGCTGATGTAGAACTGGTGATAGACGCTGTGGAAGCGGCCCTCGCGCACCGCCTTCAGCCCCGCGAAGACCGGTCGCTGCGCCAGCGCGCGCAGGCGATTCTGCACCTCGGCTGGCGTCGCGTCGTAGCCCAGCAGCACCGCCGTGACATCCGGCTTGGTCTCCGCCCAGTTGGCGCCGGTGCCGATGATCAGGTCGGGATCCTCGGCCAGCAGTGCCTCGGGGTTCACCAGGCCGCCGACGCCGCGGAAATGCGCCGTGCCCCAGTTGCGCGCGCCGGCCATCCCCAGCAGCGCGCCGAGATAGGCGTCGCCCCAGGTGCGGCAGCATTCGTTGGGGTCGTAGCCCGCGGATTGCTCGATGAAGGCCAGCGGCTTCGCGCCGTCCGGCAGGTCCTTGACGCGGTCGCGCACGACGGCGGATTGCTCCGCGTAGAAATCGGCGAAGGCGCGCGCGGCGCCGGGCCGGTCCATGATGGTGCCGAGGATCTCGATGCTCGGCACCGTGTTCTTCACGGCCTCCTCGCGCACATCCACGAAGACCGAGGGGATGCCCGCGCGGTCCAGCGTCGCGATGATGCCGGCATCCTGCATCCGCCGCATCGAGCCCAGCGTGAAGACCACGACATCGGCATCCAGCGCGATCACGCGCTCCGCGCTGAAATCGCCGGAGTAGGAGGAGCCGAGTTCGGGGATGCGCTCCATGCCCGGGAACCGTGCGCGGTAGCGCCGCCAGGCATCGGGATCGAAGAGCCGCATGTCGTTGCCCCAGGCCGCGAGCGTCCCGAAGGGGTTGTCGCGATCGAGCAGGACGGTCGCGGCCAGCAGCCGACCTTCGCCCAGGACCATGCGCTTCGCACCGCGCGGGACCTCGACACGCCGGCCGGCGATGTCGGTGATCACCGTGGTCGGCACGCGCTGCGCGAGGACGGGCGGGGCGGCAAGCAAGGCGGCGGCCAGCGCGCCGAGGCGCCGGCGCGAGAGGGAAGGCGGCATGGTCGAGGTCTCCTGCTGCGGAGAGTGATATTGCGAGTCATTCGCAATTGCAAGCATGCCTTCGGTGATTGCCCCATTCACGCCCCACCCCGGCCCTGCCATCGCCCAGCGCAACACCGACGCTCCGCATCATGAGCAACGAGGCGATCAGGATCCGTACCTTCCACCGCGCCCCGATCCGGCGCGCGGCGGTCACCGGGCTCTTCGCGCTGTGGCTCGCGCCGCTGCCGGCAGAGCCGTGGCCCGGGGAGGAAGCTGCCCTCCCCGTACCCCTCCCGCCAAGGGTCAGTGGACCCTTGGAACCCATGAGTTCAACGACGAAGGGGGAGGGGGCCGACGTGCCCCCTCCCCCTTCGTCGTTATACTGATCGCGGGTCCAGGGGCCCGACGGCCCCTGGCAGGGAGGGTACGGGAGGGACAGCGTCCCTCCCGGCAGCCATTACGCCGCCTGCTCCAGCGTCGGCGCCACGTCCGCCACCGTCGTCCGGTGCAGGTCCCGCACCTGGTCCGGCGGCGCGCGGCGCGCGCGGTGCATCGTCACGCGGTTGTCCCACATGACGAGGTCATCCGGCCGCCAGACATGGGCATGCACGAAGTCCCGCTGCGTCGCGTGTTCCGTCAGGTCGCGCAGCAGCATGCGCGCCTCCGGGATCGGCCAGCCGCGGATCGCGCCGGCATGGGCTGAGAGGAACAGCGACAGCCGACCCGTGCGCGGATGCCGCCGCACTAGGCGCTGCGGCACGGGCTGCCATTTCGCGCGCTCCTCCTCTGTGAAGGCATCGAAGCCGAGCGTGCCGCGCGAGTACAGCTGGCTGTGCTCGGCGATCAGGTCGCGGACGAGCGCCTTCGTCTCCTCGTCCAGCGCGTCCCAGGCCGCGCGCATGTCGGCGAATTCGGTGTTGCCGCCGGAGCCCGGGATCACGCGCGCAGAGAGCAGCGAATACTTCGCCGGCGTCGGCTTGAAGCTGCTGTCGCTGTGCCAGAGCATGTTGCCCAGCGCGAAGAGACGCCGCCGGTCGTCGCGCGCCAGCACGCCGCCGTCACGGTCGAGGTTGGAGATGTCGTTGATCTCCATCGAGAGGCGCCGCTGCGTGCCCTGCGCGATGTCGCCGGTCGCCAGCTCGAGCTCGCCGAAATGCCGGCTGAACGCGACCTGCTGCGCGTCGTCGATGCGCTGGTCGCGGAAGACCAGCACGCCGTAGTGGTCCATGCCGGCCTCCACCGCGGCGGCTTCTGCTGGCGTGATGCCGCCGGCGATGTCGAGGCCCGAAACCTCGCCCACGAAGCCGGGGCGCGCCGGGTCGGCGGGACGGATCGTGACCGTCATCCTGGGTTCCTCCTTGCTGGCGGCAGAATAGCGCAGCGCGGCGCCTTGCTACAGCTGCTCCTCCACCGGCAGAACGCGCGCGAGCCAGGCGACCAGCGTGCGCCGCCAGGATGCGCCGGGCTCGGCGTGGCGGATGCGCGCCTCGTCGCACCAGGCGATGCGCCCGCCGCGCAGCGTCACGCGCCAGCTCAGCGCGGGATCCATCAGCCGCTCCTGTTCCGCCGCGACCTCCTTCGCCACGGCGGGGTTGCGCACGAAGGCGCCCATCTCCGTGTTCAGCGCGGCCGAGCGCGGGTCGAGGTTGAAGGAGCCGACGAAGGCCAGCAGCCCGTCCACCACCAGCGCCTTGGTGTGCAGCGCCGCACCGCCGCGCGATCCCAGCAGGCTTGCCTTCTCGTCCTCCGGCCCGGGCTTCAGCTCGTGGATCGCGACGCCGGCCTCCAGCAGCGGGCGGCGATACTTCATGTAGCCGCCATGCACCGCGACCACGTCCGTCGCTGCCAGCGAATTCGTGACCACGCTCACCTTCACGCCGCGCGCCACGAGATCGAGCAGCAGCCGCATGCCCGCGCGGCCCGGCACGAAATAGGGCGAGATCAGCCGCACCTCCCGCCGCGCGGCGCGCAGCGCATCCGCGATGTCGGCTGCGATGCCGCCCGCCGCGCGCGCGCGCCGCCGCGCGCCGAGGCCTCGCCGCGCCTTCTCCGGCGGCTCCGCGATCACGCGCACGGCATCCTCGGCGACCGGCGCCAGGCCGCGGCGGATGCGGCGCGAGGGCGGCTCCCGCAGGGCCGCAAGCAGCCCGGTCGCGCGGGGATCGCGCAGGCAGCCATCGAGGTCGCGGCGCAGCGCGTCCAGCGCGCCGGCGCGGTTGCCGGCGGCCGACGTCTCGGTCGCCGGCCGCGCCAGCGGGCTTGTCCAGTAGCGTTCGAACACCGCGCAGGCGCCCTGCGCGATGCCGCCGGCGAGCACCAGGTCGAGGTCGCGGAAATTGATCGCGCCTTCCTCGTCCAGGCCGAAATACTCGTTGCCGATGTTGCGCCCGCCGACGACGGCGAGCTGCCCGTCGGCGATCCAGGCCTTGTTGTGCATGCGCCGGTTGAGGTGCCAGCCGCCGAAGACGATTTCCAGCGCGTAGCCCCAGCGGCCGAAGCGGCGCCAGCGCGTGCCGTTGAAGAGCTTCACCGTGATATTCGGATGCTCGTCCAGCGCGGCGATCGCGCGCTGGTGGCCGATGGCAAACGCGTCGTCGAGCAGCATCCGCACCGTGACGCCGCGATCCGCCGCGGCCAGCACCTCCCGCGCGAGCAGCCGTCCGGTCAGATCGCCGCGCCACACATAGTATTGCAGGTCGAGGCTGCGCCCCGCGGCGCGGGCCGAGGCCGCGCGGATCGCATAGGCCTCCGGCGCCAGGGGCAGCACGGTGATGCCGGCCTGGCGTTCCCCGCCGGCGCCGATCGCGACGAGCGCGGCGCGCACGGCGCGTTCCAGGCGGGTCGGGAGCGGGGCGGTCATGCCGGGCGAGGGATCCTCCGCCTGCCAAACGACCGGCAACGGAGGCGGTTCGGTCCGGCTACGCTGCGGCGCGTCGCTCGGCGAAGGTCTCGGCGATCGCCGCGAGATGCAGCCGGGCCGTCAATGGCAGGTGGTCGGAGGCGATGCGCGCCAGCGGGCTGTCATGCACCTCGACATCGGTCACCAGCGGCTTCGGCCAGGCCAGGATGCGGTCCAGCGGCAGCATCGGCAGGCGCGCCGGGAAGCTCGCAGGGCCGCCCGCGACGGGCCCGAACAGCGGCGCGAGCATGCGCAGCGACGACTTCTCCCCGGGGTGCCATTCGTTGAGGTCGCCGCAGAGCACGGTCGGGAGGGGGTCCCGCTCCTCGAGCGCCGCGAGGATGGCGGTGGACTGGCGCCGGCGGCAGCGCGGCAGCAGGCCGAAATGCGCGGCGACCAGCCGCAGCGGCCCGTGCCTGAGGTCGAGGTCGGCGACGACGGCGCCGCGCGGCTCCGCCCCTGGAAGATCGAGGCGCCGCAGCCGGGCTCGCGTGCCGGGCCGCACCAGGATCGCGTTGCCGTGCCAGCCCAGCCCCTCCTGCAGGTCGGAGACGGGAAGCGGGACCAGGCCTGTCTGCTTCTCCAGCAGCTTGCGGTCCAGCAGGCCGATGCGCTTGCCGAAGCGCCGGTCGGCTTCCTGCAGCGCCACGATGTCGGCGCCGAACTCGGCGATCACGGCGATCGACCGGTGCGGGTCGAAGCGCCCGTCCAGGCCGACGCATTTGTGCAGGTTCCAGGATGCGAGGATCAGCTCCCCCTCGCCCGGCGCGGTGCGCGGGGCCGGGCTTCGCCGGCGCGCTTCGCGAAGCTCTGCAATGAGTTGGCGCACATTGGCCCCCGTCGCTCTCAATTGCTCCGCCATGCGGAGCGTGTCGGGCGCACGCAGGAAGCGCCGCTGGGCTGGCGGGGGGGTCATCCGGGGAGGCGGAGGTCCAGGCGAACGTCTCGACAGGCCAGAGGATGGTTCGTGCGGCGGGGGATGCCAAGTGGAATCCTGTGCTCCGGAAGACATAAACATATCCTTATATCTGACGGGTAAGGCTTGGCCTTCTCCCCCACCCGTGCTAACCGGCCGCACCGCTACCCGTACAGGATCGCAGGCCATGGCCGACTACGTCGTGAAGGACATCTCGCTGGCCGATTGGGGCCGCAAGGAAATCGCCATGGCCGAGGACGAGATGCCCGGCCTGATGGCGGTGCGTGAGGAATACGGCAGGCAGCAGCCGCTGAAGGGCGCGCGCGTCGCGGGCTGCCTGCACATGACGATCCAGACCGCGGTCCTGATTGAGACGCTGAAGGCGCTCGGCGCCGATGTCCGCTGGTCGTCCTGCAACATCTTCTCGACCCAGGATCATGCCGCGGCCGCCATCGCCGCGACCGGCACGCCGGTCTTCGCGGTGAAGGGCGAGAGCCTGCCGGAATACTGGGACTATGTCCGCAAGACCCTCGAATGGGCCGATGGTGGCGAGCCGAACATGCTGCTCGACGACGGCGGCGACATGACGCTGCTGGTCCATTACGGCCTGAAGGCCGAGAAGGGCGACACCGCCTTCCTCGACAAGCCGACGAACGAGGAGGAGGAGGTCTTCTACGCCCTGATCAGGCGCACGCTGACGGAGAAGCCCGGCTGGTTCGCCAGGCTGGCGGCGTCCATCAAGGGCGTGTCGGAGGAGACGACGACCGGCGTGCATCGCCTCTATGTCATGGCGAAGGAAGGCCGGCTGCTCTTCCCCGCGATCAACGTCAACGACAGCGTCACCAAGTCGAAGTTCGACAACCTCTATGGCTGCCGCGAGAGCCTGGTGGACGGCATCCGCCGCGGCACCGACGTCATGATGGCCGGCAAGATCGCGATGGTCTGCGGCTTCGGCGACGTCGGTAAGGGCAGCGCCGCCAGCCTGCGCAACGCCGGCTGCCGCGTGATGGTGTCTGAGGTCGACCCGATCTGCGCGCTGCAGGCCGCGATGGAAGGCTATGAGGTCGTGACGATGGAGCAGGCGGCACCCCGCGCCGACATCTTCGTCACCGCGACCGGCAACGTCGATGTCATCACCATCGACCACATGCGCGCGATGAAGCACCGCGCGATCGTGTGCAACATCGGCCACTTCGACAGCGAGATCCAGGTCGCCGCGCTGAAGAATCACAAGTGGACGAATGTGAAGCCGCAGGTGGACGAGATCGAGTTCCCCGACGGCAAGCGTATCATCCTGCTTAGCGAAGGCCGCCTGGTGAACCTCGGCAACGCCACCGGCCATCCGAGCTTCGTGATGAGCGCGTCCTTCACCAACCAGACCCTCGCGCAGATCGAGCTGTGGACCAATCCCGGCAAGTACGAGCGGAAGGTCTACACGCTGCCGAAGCACCTCGACGAGAAGGTCGCCGCGCTGCACCTGGCCAAGGTCGGCGCGACGCTGACGAAGATGTCCAAGCAGCAGGCCGACTACATCGGCGTGCCGGAGCAGGGCCCCTTCAAGGCCGAGCAGTACCGCTACTGAGCCGCGCCGCGCGCCCCGTCCGGAACGGCGGGGCGCGCGGAGACGCTCACCGCTCGCTGTCGAGCGTCGCCATCTGCGCCTCGGCGTAGCGGGACCCCGCGGCCGCGCCCTTCGGCACCGCCGCCTCGATCGCGGCGAGGTCCGCCGGGGTCAGGCGCAGCGGCAGTGCGCCGAGCGCCTCCGCCAGCCGGTCGCGCCGTCGCGCGCCGACCAGCGGAACGATGTCCGCGCCCTGCGCCGCCACCCAGGCGATCGCGACCTGCGCCACCGTCGCGCCACGCGAAGCGGCGACGCCGCGTAGCGCCTCCACCAGCGCCAGGTTCCGCGCGAGGTTCTCGCCCTGGAAACGTGGCGAATGCGCGCGGAAGTCGCGCGGGCCGGCCGGCGCTGCGAAATGCCCGCTGATCAGCCCGCGCGACAGCACGCCATAGGCGGTGATGCCGATGCCCAGGCTCCGGCAGGCCTGCAGTATGCCGTCCTCGACCCCGCGCGACACCAGCGAATACTCGATCTGCAGGTCGCTGATCGGGTGCACCGCGGCGGCGCGGCGGATCGTCTCCACGCCGACCTCGGACAGCCCGACATGGCGGACGTAGCCCGCCTTCACGAGGTCGGCGATGGCGCCGATGGTCTCCTCGATCGGCACCGCGGGATCGAGCCGCGCCGGGCGGTAGGTGTCGATGACCTCGGTGCCGAGCCGCTTCAGGCTGTAGGCCGCCGCCGCCTTCACCGCCTGCGGCCGCGCATCGTAGCCGAGCCAGGCGCCATCCGGGCCGCGCTGCGCGCCGAACTTGACGCTGAGCAGCACGTCCTTCCGCCGCGACCCCAGCGCCTCGGCGATCAGCATCTCGTTGTGGCCCATGCCGTAGAAGTCGCCGGTGTCGAGCAGCGTCACGCCGGCATCGAGCGCGGCGTGGAGGGTCGCGATGCTCTCCGCCCGGTCGGCGGGGCCGTAGAGATCGGACATGCCCATGCAGCCGAGGCCGAGGGCGGAAACGCGCGGGCCGGCCGCGCCGAGTTGACGATGGTCCATGACGAGGGCTCCTGCCGGGGTTCGGACGCGACGGGTTATGGGGCGGGACGATCCGTGCGATAATCCGTGAACTTCGGAACGCCCCGTACGGTATTTCGCACAATGCCCGAGCCCGACCTGGCCGACCTCGACGCCTTCGCCGCCGTGGCCCGCGCCCGCAGCTTCCGCAGGGCGGCGAGCCTGCGCGGGGTTTCCGCCTCCGGCCTCAGCGAGGCGGTGCGGCGGCTGGAAGCGCGCCTCGGCCTCGGCCTGCTGGTGCGCACCACGCGCAGCGTCACGCCGACCGAGGCGGGCGCGCGGCTGCTGGCGCGGCTCTCGCCCGCGCTCGGGGAGGTCCGCGCGGCGCTGGACGAGATCGAGGCGGGGCGCGGCGTCTCCGGCACGCTGCGGCTGAACGTGCCGGGCGCGGTGGCTCGGCTGGTGCTGCCGGGGTTGCTGCCGCGCTTCATGGCGGCGCATCCCGCCCTGTCGGTCGAGATCGCGGTGGAGAACGGCTTCCTGGACGTGTTCGCCGCCGGCTTCGACGCCGGCATCCGCTACGATGAGCGGCTGGAGCGCGACATGATCGCGGTGCCGATCGGCCCGCGCGAGCAGCGCTACGCCACCGCCGCGGCGCCCGGCTTCCTAGCGGTGCATGGCACGCCGGCGCATCCCCGCGACCTGCTGCGCCTGCCCTGCCTGCGCCACCGCTTCGAGAGCGGCGTCGTCGCGGCCTGGGAGTTCGAGAAGGCGGGCGAGACGCTGCGCCTCAGCCCCGACGGCCCGCTGGTAACGCAGTCCATCGAGGTGCGGACGGCCGCCGCGGTCGCCGGCCTCGGGCTGATCCAGGCCTTCGAGGGCTTCATGGCGGCGGAGCTCGCGGATGGGCGCCTGGTCGAGGTGCTGGCGGCGTGGGCGCCGCGCTTCGCCGGCCCCTTCCTCTATTACCCGAGCCGGCGGCACATGGCGCCGGCGCTGCGCGCCTTCGTGGACTTCGTGAAAGCCGAGGGTGCGGCGTGACGCGGGTCGCCTGCGCCGCCAAGGCGCCGAGCTTGCGCGCCCGTGGCGCGGGCCGATATCCCGGCGGTGACCGTGCTCGCCCTCATCGCCCTGCTCGCCGCCGCGCTGTTGACGGGAGGCATGGTGTTCTTCGCCGCCCTTGTCGCGCCCCTGGTCTTCCGCGTGCTGCCGGCCGAGGCAGGCGGGCAGTTCATCCGCGCGCTGTTCCCCCGCTACTACCTCTGGGTCGTGGGCTGCGCGGCGGCGGCGGCCGTGGCGCTGCTCCCGCTGTCCAGGGTCGATGCGGGGATCATGGCGGCGGTGGCGGGCCTCGGCGTCTGGCTGCGCCAGGCCCTGATGCCGCGGATCAACGCGCTGTCCGACCGCGCCAAGGCCGGCGACGCGGCGGCGGCGAAGGGCTTCGACCGCGCCCATCGCCTGTCGGTGATCGCCAACCTGCTGCAGATGATCGCCGCGGCGGTGGTGCTGGCGGGCTTCGTCATCTGACTGCAACGGCACCTATTTGCCGCCGCGTCCCGATGGATTAAGCCTGCCCCAGCCGCGGGCAGGTGCCCGCGAGAACCGCTTCGCCGGAGGAAACCGCCCGTGAATCGCCGTGCCCTGCTGGGCGCCGCCGCCACCGTGCCGGCGCTCGCCACCCCCGCCCTCGCCCAGTCCCTGCCGGAGGTCCGCTGGCGCTGCCAATCCGCCTTCCCGCGCCTGTTCGACGTCCTCTTCGGCACCGCCGAGAAGATCAGCCAGCGCGTCTCGGTCCTGACCGAAGGCAAGTTCCGCATCCAGCTCTTCCCCGCGCCCGAGATCGTGCCCGTTGGCGGCATCGTGGACGCGCTGCAGCAGGGCAGCCTGGAATGCGCGCACACCGCCTCCTACTACTACGTCGGCAAGGAGCCGGGCTTCGCGCCCTTCACCGCCTTCCCCTTCGGCCTGAACACCCGGCAGATGACGTCGTGGTTCCGCTTCGGCGGCGGCAACGACCTCGCGAACGAGCTGTTCCGCGACTACAACATCACCGCCTTCACCGCCGGCGACACCGGCGCCCAGATGGGCGGCTGGTTCCGCGAGGAAATCCCCGACCTCGCCAAGGTCCGCGGCCTGAAGTTCCGCATCCCGGGCCTGGCGGGGCAGCTGTTCCAGCGGCTCGGCGCCGTGCCGCAGAACGTCGCGCCCGGCGACATCTACTCCGCGCTGGAGCGCGGCGTCCTGGATGCCGTGGAGTTCGTCGGCCCGCATGACGACGAGCGCGCGAACTACGTCCGCGTCGCCCGCTTCTACTACGCGCCAGGCTTCTGGGAGCCGGGCGCGCGGCTGCACTTCATGACCAACAGCCGCGCCTATGACGCGCTGCCCGATCCCTACAAGGCCGCGCTGCAGGTCGCCTGCGGCGAGGCCGATGCCGAGATGGTGGCGCGCTACGACGCGCTGAACCCGCCGGCGCTGCGCCGCCTGATCGCCGCCGGCGCGCAGCTCCGCTTCTGGCCGCGCCCGATCCTGGAAGCCGCCTGGCGTGCCAACGAGGAGCAGATCGCCGAGATCGGCCGCAACAACGCCCGCTTCAAGAAGATCATGGACAGCTACCTGCCGTTCCGCACGGAGATGTTCCAGTGGTTCCGCGTGGCGGAGAACAGCTATGACAACTTCGCCTTCACCGCCGCCCAGACGGTGCGCTGAGTTCCTGATTCCTCCGCCACTTCTCCCTCCCCCGCAGTTGCGGGGGAGGGCCGGGGTGGGGGCGGAAACCACCTCCACGACGGCCCCTTCCCGGGGGCCTTTTCTTTTGTTCATCGCCCGCCGCCTTGGCCCGGCGCGCCGGCCGCGGTTATCACGCTCCGACACCCGGAGCCGCCGACCACGATGGACCTGACCGCCCTGCTCTCCGCCGCCGTGATGGGCGTGGTGGAGGGCCTGACCGAGTTCCTCCCGATCTCCTCGACCGGGCACCTGATCCTGCTCGGCACGCTGATCGGCTTCGAGGGCCCGCCGGGCAAGGTCTTCGAGATCTCGATCCAGCTCGGCGCGATCCTGGCGGTCGTGGTGCTGTTCTGGCGCACGCTGCTGGACCTCGTGCTGAACGCCTGGCGACCCGGCGCGCAGCGCTACTACGTGATCAACCTCATCCTCGCCTTCGTGCCCGCGGCGGTGATCGGCGCGACGCTGCACGGCACGATCACGCGGCTGCTGTTCAACCCCTATGTCGTCTGCTTCGCGCTGATCGCCGGCGGCATCGCGATCATCCTGATCGAGCGCGCGCGCCCCGACCCCACCATCCGCTCCGTGCCGGAGATCGGGCCGCTGGCCGCGCTGCTCATCGGCTTCGGCCAGGCGCTGGCGATGATCCCCGGCACGTCGCGGTCGGGCGCCACCATCATCACCGCGCTGGTGGTCGGCGTGGAGCGCCGCACCGCGGCGGAATTCAGCTTCGTCCTCGCGATCCCGACGATGCTGGCCGCCACGGTCTATTCGCTGTTCAAGGCGCGGCACGAGCTCGACTTCTCGGGCCTCGGGCAGATCGCAGTCGGCTTCGTCGTGGCCTTCGTCGTCGCGCTGGTGGTGGTGCGCTGGGTGATGGCGGTGATCGGACGCATCGGCTTCACGCCCTTTGCGTGGTACCGCATTGCGCTGGGCAGCGTGATGCTGGTGGTCCTTGCCTTCCGCTGAGGCGCGGCGGATGGGGGAGGGCCGGGCCCTCCCCCGCAGTCGTCAGGCGGCGACCGCCACCTTGTAGTCTGCGCCCGTCTTCGCGCGGATCTCTTCCTCGGTCACGCCGCGCGCGATCTCGACCAGGCGCATGGGCTCGCTGCCCTTCTTGTCGATCGCGAAGACGCCGAGGTCGGTGATCACCATGTCCACGACCCGCCGCCCGGTCAGCGGCAGGTTGCATTCCTTGAGCAGCTTGTGGCTGGTGCCGGCGACGTGCTCCATCAGCACGATCACCATCTTCACGCCGGCGACGAGGTCCATCGCGCCGCCCATCCCCTTCACCATCTTGCCCGGGATCATCCAGTTCGCGAGGTCGCCGTTCTGCGCGACCTGCAGCGCGCCCAGGATCGACAGGTCGATATGCCCGCCGCGGATCATCCCGAAGGACTGCGCGCTGTCGAAGAAGGATGTGGTCGGCAGCGCCGTGATGGTCTGCTTGCCGGCATTGATGAGGTCGGGATCCTCCTCGCCCTCATACGGGAAGGGCCCGAGGCCGAGCATCCCGTTCTCGCTCTGCAGCTGCACCGTCATCCCCGCGGGGACGTGGTTCGCCACCAGCGTCGGGATGCCGATGCCGAGGTTGACATAGAAGCCGTCCTGCAGCTCGCGCGCGGCGCGGGCTGCCATCTCGTCGCGGGTCCAGGGCATGGTCGCGTTCTCCTCAGATCGGGCGGATGGCCGGGCCGGCGGCGGAGGGATCGTGCTTCCGCACCGTGCGGTTCTCGATCCGCTTCTCGTAGCCCGGCGGGCAGGCGATGATGCGCTTGACGAAGATGCCCGGCGTCTGGATGTGGTCGGGATCGATCTCGCCGGGGCGGACCAGGTGCTCGACCTGCGCGACCGTCACCTTCGCCGCGGTGGCCATGATCGGATTGAAGTTTCGCGCGGTCTTCCGGTAGCTGAGGTTCCCCTCGTGGTCGCCGGTATAGGCGTGCACCACCGCGAGGTCGGCGAAGAGCGTGCGCTCCATCAGGTAGGTCTCGCCGTCGAACTCGGCGGTCGGCTTGCCTTCCGCCACCGCGGTCCCGACGCCGGTCTTCGTATAGAAGGCGGGGATGCCCGCGCCGCCCGACCGGATGCGCTCGGCCAGCGTGCCCTGCGGGTTGAACTCGATCTCGAGCTCGCCGGCCAGGTACTGCTTTGCGAAGGTCGCGTTCTCCCCGACATAGCTGCTGATCATCCTCCGGATCTGGCGCGTCTCCAGCAGCATGCCGAGGCCCACGCCGTCGATGCCGGCGTTGTTGGAGATGCAGGTCAGGTCCTTCACGCCGGATTCACGGATCGCCTCGATCAGGAGGTTGGGGATGCCGCAGATGCCGAAGCCGCCGGCCATGATGGTCATGCCGTCCTTCAGCAGGCCGGCCAGGGCGTCCCTGGCGTCCTTGTGCACCTTCCTCATGGTCGAAACCCCTGGCTGTCTGTGGCGCACCCTATTGAGGCGAGGCCGGGCTTGGAAGGGGGGCACAGCGGCGTGATCATTTGGCCAGCCGCACCCTTGCGCCCCCCGGGGTCGGAGGTTATACGGCGCGCCTCCCAGGACTGCGGGGCCATAGCTCAGTTGGGAGAGCGCTTGAATGGCATTCAAGAGGTCAGGGGTTCGACTCCCCTTGGCTCCACCAGGTTCCGCGCTGCAATAAGTTGACGCGCAAAGGTTCGGGGCCGTCGCGCAAGCGTCGGCCCCGACTTTTCCCGACGCCGCATTGCCCGGAACCGTTCAGCGCGGCCTGAATGCGACGCTCAGGCCTGCTCCCGGCCCGTCGAGCCATTGCAGCGCGCCGCCGAGGACGGCGGGCGGGAAGCCCGGGCCGTCGTCGCGCGTCGCGAGGTCCACGATACCGTCCTCTCCCTCATGCAGCCGCACCGAAAAGCGCGTGCCGCGGCGCGGGCGGAAGACATGCTTGCAGGCATTGATCGCAGCTTCGTTCACCAGGAGAACGAGCGCCGTCACCGCACGGACGGAAAGCGGCCCGGTCCGCCCGCGGACGCGGCCCGGCAGCTGGCCGGCCGCCGAGGCTTTCACACCCGCATCGGCATCAGCACGTACAGCGCCTCAGGCTTCGCACTGTCGGTGACGATGGTCGGCGCCGAGCCGTCGGAGAAGCGGAACTCCACCTGCTCGACGATCTGGTCGGTGATGTCGTTGAGGTAGCGGGCCTGGAACCCGATCTCGAGCGGGCTCGAATCATAGCTCACGGTGTCGCCGTCCAGCTCCTCCTGCGCCTGGCCCAGCTCGGGGCTGATCGCGGAGAGCAGCAGGTGGTTGCGGTCCACACTGAGCTTCACCGGGCGCGAGCGCTCGCTGCTGATGCCGGCAACGCGCGCGACGGCCGCGGCGAAGTCGTTCTTCGCGACCTTCAGCACCTTGTCGTTGCCGCGCGGGATGACGCGCTCGTATTCCGGGAAGGTGCCGTCGATCAGCTTCGACGTCAGCTGCACCGCCCCCAGCGTGAAGCGGACCTTGGTGTCGGACAGCGCGACCTGGATCTCGTCCTGCACCTCCTCCGCCAGCTTGCGCAGCTCGTTGATCGTCTTGCGCGGGATGATGACGCCGGGCATGCCCGACGCGCCTTCCGGCAGCGGCTCCTCGATGCGGGCCAGGCGGTGGCCGTCGGTCGCCACCGCGCGCAGCACCTTCGCTCCCCCGGCCTCGGTCGCGTGCATGTAGATGCCGTTGAGGTAGTAGCGCGTCTCCTCCGTGGAGATCGCGAAGCGCGTGCGGTCGATCAGCTCCCGCAGGCCGCCGGCGGGCAGGGCGAATTTGTGCGGCAGCTTGCCTTCCGTCATGGAGGGGAAGTCGTCCACCGGCAGGACCGCGAGCTTGGCGTCGAAGCGCCCCGCGCGGAGCGTCAGCTGCGCGTCGCCGCCGGGATGGTCCAGCTCGACCTTGGCGCTTTCCGGCAGCTTGCGGACGATCTCATACAGCGTCGCGGCCGGCGCGGTGGTGCGGCCCTGGCGGGTGATGGTGACGCCCGGGATCTCCTCGACCACCGCGATCTCCATGTCGGTCGCGGTGAGCTTGAGCCCGGCCTCGCGCGCTTCGAGCAGGACGTTGGCGAGGATGGGAATGGTGTTCCGCCGCTCCACCACGCTCTGCACATGCGCGAGCGCCTTGAGGAGCACGGCCCTGTCCACGGAGAACTTCATCGCCCGACACCCCGACGCTGGGACCGGCGCCGCGGGATCCTATGCCCCGCCGCGTGCCTGGTTCCCGTTGGCTCCCATCCCCCCGGCAGGGCCGAGGGGCCGGGCACCTTACCAGCGCGGTAGCGGGAGTAGAAGGCGGGGGCGGGCGTAACCTCTTCCCGCCCGCGTCCTACCCCAGCGGCCTCATCGGCTCCGCCGTCTCCATCCGCATCTGCAGCTTCGCGATGCCGTTCCAGCCGCGCTCGTATTGCGGCGGGGTCCTCACCGCGTCCGGGCGGCCCAGCGCCGCCGCGGCCCGGATCGGCCAATAGGGATCGCGCAGCACGGCGCGGGCCAGAAGGATCATGTCGGCCTTGCCCTCCGCCACAATGGCCTGGGCCTGCTCCGGTTCGGTGATCATCCCGACCGCGGCCACCGCCAAGCCGGCGCCTTCCCGCACTGCCTCGGCGCCCGGCACCTGGTAGCCGGGCCCGACCGGGATCTTCTGCCGCGTCGGCTCGATCCCGCCGGAGGAGACGTCCAGCAGGTCCACCCCGAGCGCCTTCACCCGCCTCGCCAGCTCGACGCTCTCGGCCGTCGTCCAGCCGCCCTCGATCCAGTCGGTGTGGGAGATGCGGAGCCCGAGCGGCATGTCGTCCGGGATCGCGGCGCGGACGGCCTTCGCCACCTCCGTCACGACGCGCGTGCGGCCCTCGAAGTCGCCGCCCCAGCGGTCGTTGCGGCGGTTCGAGATCGGCGAGAGGAACTGGTGGAGCAGATAGCCATGCGCGCCATGCAGCTCGATCAGCCGGTACCCCGCCTGCACGGCGCGCCTGGCGCAGGCCGCGAAGAGGCCGGGCAGCGCCGCGACCTCCTCCCCGGTCATGGCGCGCGGCACGGCGAAGTCGGCCGTCGGGATCGCGGAGGGCGCCAGCGTCTCCCACCCCGGCTCGGCCGGGCCGTTCAGCCATTGCGCCAGCCGGCTCGCCTTGCGCCCGGCATGGCCGATCTGGATGGCGGGCACCGCGCCGGCGTGGGCGATGGCGCGCGCCAGGCGCGCATGGGCCGGGATCTGCGCATCCTCCCACAGGCCGACATCGCCGGGGGTGATGCGGCCCTCCGGCGTGATGGCGGTCGCCTCCACGAAGACGAGGCCCGCGCCGCCGATCGCGCGCTGCAGCAGATGGGCCAGGTGCCAGTCCGTCGGCACGCCGTCGCCGTCGCAGCAATACATGCACATCGGCGAGACGCCGATGCGATTGGCCAGCGTCACCCCACGCAGGGTCAGCGGATCAAACAGGTGGCTCATTCATTCCCCCAGGGCGGCAGCCGGCCGAGCCGGCTCTGCATGATGACGACCACGGGTGCACGGCCCGGCGGCGCGGGCAAGAGCCGCCCCTGCGCATCCGTCGCGAAATGCAGCATCGTGACGGCGTCGCCGACATTCCCGCCCACTGCGCGCACCACCCGCTCCCGCGCATCCACGCCGACGACGATGTCGCAATGCATCGGGCGGACCGCGCCGGTCTCCGGCAGCCGGTCCTGCCAGCGCCGCAGCGGCGCGGCGGAACGGTCGCGGCACACCAGGTCGCCGGGGCGCGGCGCGTAGTCCTCCGGTGCGTTGGGCAGGAAGGGCGCGGTGTCCGGGAAGGCCGCGGCGTCCGCGATCAGCGCATCCAGGTAGAGCGCATGCGTGGCATTCGGCGGAAACTCCCGCGCATCCACCCCGGCGCTGCGGAACACCCAGGAGATGAAGGCCGCCGACCATTGCGGCTCGGCCCAGATCGCCTCCCGCGCGCCGGCGAGGACGGCCCGGTAGCGCGCGCGGTTGTCCGCGATCGCGCCGTAATCCACCGGCACCGCGCGCCAGTAGGCGAGCACGCGCGGGAAGTTCCGGGGGTCGCTTTCCGGGCTGCCGGGCGGGCCGGCCTCGAAGGCCGGCTGGACCGGCGATCCCCAGTCCCGCCATTCCTCCGTCGCGATCCGCACCACGCGCTCCGCCGCCGAGGGCGGGTAGGGGATCGGCGGCGTCGCCGGCGCCGCCGCCGTGGCGCAGCCCCCGAGCAGCAGCAGGGCCGCCAGGACCCTCACGCCGTCGCGGTCTGCCGCGTCAGCACCAGCCGCTCCGGCGCCAGCAGCGCGAGCGTCGCCATCGCCTGCAGCCCCGGCCCGAAGCCCTGCGGCCCCTGCACGACCAGCGCGCCGCCGCGCGGCTGCACCATCGGGCGCAGCAGGTTCACCGCGGCGCGGTGCAGCGCGCGGCCGCGCTCGATCGTGCCGGGCGCGACCTGCAGCCCGGCCTCCGCCGCCAGCACCGCCGCGCCGGCGGCCCGCGCCAGCAGCGCCAGCCCCTCGGCCTGCGTCGCATCGATCGGCCGGTCCGCGAGCGACAGCGGCACGCCGACCGCGTCCAGCGCGCGTTCCAGCGCACGCATCGCCTCCGGCACCGTGCCGGCCGCGCGCGCGAAGGCGAGCGCCGCCATGGCCTGCGCCGGCAGGAGCGGCGAGACCACGCCCTTCTCGTCCAGCATGCCCGCGAGTTGCGCCACCACCCGCGCCTGCGCCGATGCCGCCCAGCCGATCCCGGCGCGGCGCAGCGAGTCCAGCGCGACCGCCGCCTCGGCCAGCGCCATCGCGTCGGGCGCCGCGGCCTCGATCCGCGCAAAGTGGCGTTCGGCGAAGGCGGCGAGCGCCGCGCGGCGATCCTCCGGCATGCGGGCCTGCCAGGTGCCGGCGAAGAACAGCGCCGCGGCCACGGCCTGCAGCACCGCGCCCGAGGGCGGGGCGGCGTCGAGGTCCATCCCCTCCAGCGCCGCCGCCGCCGCGCCGTCCGGCAGGGCGGGGCCGAGATAGCGGTCCTCGCTGACCGTCAGCGTCTCGCCGGCGGCGAGCGTCACGAAGCCATGGCGCGGGATCAGCCAATGCACCGCGCCGGCCTGGCGAGCTTCCGCGGTGACGGACATAACGCGCGCCGGATCGGCCGGGCGCAGGTCGAGCACCGGCGCGCCTTCCGGCCAGCCCACGGCGCCGATGACCATGCGCGAGACCGGCCTGCCCTTGCTCCAGCTCGAACCGCCGGGCGCCGCGGGCATCGCCATGTCGCGCCAGGCGCCGTCCTCCTCGATGCGGGCGGCGGTCGCGCCGAGCCCGCCCTCGTCCAGCGCGTCGGCCGACAGGGTCAGGCGCACGCGGTCCAGCCGGCGCGATGCGGTGAAGGACGCGGTGACCCGCAAGACGGGGCTGCCCGGCGTGACCTCGTAGGTCACGGCCAGGCGCCCGGCCTCCGCGACTGAGCCCCAGAGCCAGCCGGCCTTGCCGCGGATCGCGCTGACATGGCGCAGCAGGATGCGCCCGTCCTGCCGCGTGACGGACTGCTCGACGACCGCGTCCTCCACGTCGGCGCAGGTGGCGAAGCGGCCGGCGCGGAACTCCACCATGTTGCCGCCATGGCGGATTGCGGCGCGCCCGCCGCGCAGCGTCTGGGTCAGCTCCCCGCGCCCGAGGTCGCCGCCGAGGCGCCAGAAGGCGGTCGAGACATCCACGTCGCGTGGATCGTCCCGCCCCGCCTCGAGCCCGGCGGCTACGGCGCGCCGGCAGGGCATCGGCGCGTCGGCCATGGCCATCAGGAAGTCCAGGATCGCGTCTGCCGTCGCGGGGTCGGCGTCGCGGATGCCGGGCAGCAGCAGCAATTCGGCCGCGCGGGCATTGGCCTCAACGGGGAGGAAGGAGCTGCCCTCGGCCTCGGCCAGGGCGCGGTGGGGACGCCCCCCGATCCCCGCGGCGCGGGCGAGCGGCGCAAGCGGCGCGACGAGGCGGTCGCGGTCGGCATCCTGCAGCAGGTTTCGCATGGCGGCTCCTATACTGGCGGCGCCGGGTTGCGGGAAGGTTGTGGCCATGACGGCCCTCCCCCGCTTTCGCGGGAGAGGGTTGGGAGGGGGCAACCCGCTACCCCGGCCAGGCGTCCCGCAGCAGCCCCACCAGCCCGTCCCGCCAGCCCGGCTTGGTCCAGGCCGCCAGCGCCGCCGCGACGTCGTGCTCATCCCGGGCGAATTCCTGCGCCGGCAGCCCGCTCTCCAGCCGCACCGCCCGGCAGAACGGATAGTCCCGCACGCGCAGTACCGGGTCATGCGTGGGGAAGAAGGCGAGGCACGGCCGCTCCATCGCATCGGCCAGGTGGACCATGCCGGTGTCGGTGGACACCACCCAGGCCGCGCCGGCGACGATCCCGCAGAGCTCCTCCAGCGTCGCGACCTGCGGCACCGGCACCACGAAGCGCGCGAGATGCGCCGGCACCGCGCCCTGCGTCGCGACGGGGCCGAAGGCCAGCAACTCCTCCAGCAGGGCGGCGTGGAAGGCGTCCGGCATGGCGCGCATCGGATTGGCCGCGCGCGGGCAGACCAGGATGCGGCCGTCGAGCCCGTCGCTCGGCACCGGCCGCACGCGCCGCAGCATCCAGCCGTTGCGCCGATCCTCGGCCGGCACCGAGGCCGCGTCGCCACCGAGCGCGCGCAGGAAGTAGTCGAACATCGGAAGGCGCAGGAAATCCGGGTCGAAGGCGAAGTCGCGGATATCAACGACGTCGAATCCTTCGGCGGCCGCGAAGGGAACCGACGGCGTCGCGTGCGACCAGGGCAGGTCGCGGACCGCGACGCCGAAGGCGCGGTGCACGGCCTGCACCATCGGCGGCAGGCCGGGCAGGCGGAACAGCACGGGATCCGGCACGAGGCCGCGCGTCATCGCGACGTCCAGGGCCTGCAAGCCGATGATCCCGTCGCCGATCTGCCGGCCGAAGCCGTTCAGGATCGCCGTTCGGTTGCCCATCCCGGCAGCTTAGTCGCGCGAGGCGCAACCAGGAAGCGTGATGGCCTCCACGCCGTGTCGCTTTATGCTGGTGCCATGGGAACGCCGACCGGACCGGCCGAGGGCGGCCGCCTGTTCTTCACCTCCGAGGTCTTCGGCCGCGGCGCGTCCCGCCGGCGCGAGGCCACGGGCCTGACGGTGCCGGAGCCCGCGCGCGACGTGCCGGTCCATGCGGTGGCCGACGTGCTGGTGGTCGGCGGCGGGCCCGCGGGCTGGGCGGCCGCGGTCGCCGCGGCGCGGCGCGGCGCGCGCAGCATCCTGCTGGAACGCCACAACCACCTCGGCGGGCTCAGCACCGGCGGCCTGGTCTGCTGGATCGACCGGATGACGGGCTGGGACGGATCGCTGCTGATCCGCGGCCTGGCCGAGGAGCTGCTGGATCGCATCCCGCGCGACGCCTATGCCGGCCCGCCGCGCGAGGCCTGGGGGACGCGCGACGCCGCCACCGCCGCCTGGTGGGCGCTGCGCACCGCCGCCTTCCACGGCATCGTCACGCATTCCCCGACGGTGGGCCCGGAGGAGCTGAAGGCCGCGAGCCTGGAGATGGCGCTGGAAGCCGGCGTGGACCTGGTCTTCCACGCCTGGGGTGCCGCGCCCGTGCTGCGCGATGGTGCCGTCGCCGGCGCGATCTTCGAAAGCAAGCAGGGCCGCCGCGCGGTGCTTGCCAAGGTGACGGTGGACGCGACCGGCGACGGCGACCTGTTTGCGCGCGCCGGCGCCGCCTTCGCCGAGGACGTGGACACCAGCGACATCCATCACTGCATGAACACGAGCTGGGTGTTCGGCGGCGTGGATATGCCGCGCTACCTCGACTGGCGCGCGACCAGGCCCGCGGAATTCGGCGAGTTCATGCGCCGCGGCAAGGAGGCGCATGGCTTCTTCGACAAGGCCTTCGCGTCCTGGCGCGACGACGTCGCGCTGTTCATGGGCCCGCGGCTCGCCGGCTATTCCGCGGTGATGGTGGACGACCTGTCGGAGGTGGAGACGATCTCCCACCGCCTGATGATGCGCCACCTCGAGCGCTACCGCGCGGAAGCGCCGGGCTTCGAGCGCGCCTTCCCGATGCTGTCGGCGCCGCAGCTCGGCGTGCGGCATGCGAGGCGGCTGGCCGGCGTGTTGCCGGTGACGCGGGAATGCTGGGACGGGCGCATCGCGCCGGACGAGATCGGGGTGTCGCCGAGCCTGGCGCCGAAATTCGCTCCGGTCTCGGTGCCTTATGGAGCGATCGTGCCGGCGGCGCTGGATGGGTTGCTGGCGCCGGGCCGGCACTTGGCCTGCGATCCCAACAGCCACTCCTTCCTGCGCGAGATCCCGCAATGCTGGCTGACCGGCCAGGCGGCGGGCGTCGCGGCGGCGATCGCGGGTGATCGCGGGGTGAAGGCGCGGGATGTGGATGTGGGGGAATTGCAGTCGGCGCTGCGCGGGCAGGGCGCCCTCATCCGCGATGCGCAATTCCCTCTCCCGCAAGCGGGAGAGGGTGGCCGCGCAGCGGCCGGGTGAGGGTGCGACGCCGGGCGCAACAGTAGGCGCTGATCTCCGCACCCCCACTTCGGCCCTCCCCCGCTTGCGGGGGAGGGAGAAGCGCTGCGGGAGAGGCGGGCTCCCCTACCGCCCGTTCACCCGCCGACCGATCTCCTGCGCGATGCGCGCCTGCTCCGCCACGAAGCGCGCGAACTGATCGGGCGGCATCGCCACCCCCTCCAGCCCCAGCGTGTCGAACTGCGCCTTCACCTCCGCATCCTCGACCGCGCTCGCCACCGCCGCGTGAATGCGCTCCACCATCGCGCGCGGCGCGCCGGCCGGCAGCCAGAGCCCGAACCAATTCACGACGTCGAAGCCCGGCAGCCCCTGTTCCTGCATCGTCGGCACCTCCGGCATGCCCTTCCAGCGCCGCGCGCCGGTGATCGCCAGCGCGCGCACCGCGCCGGTCTGCACATGCTGCAAGGCAATCTGCGTGCCGACGAAGAAGAGGTCCACGCGGCCCGCGAGCAGGTCCGTCATCCCCTCCGCGACCCCGCGATAGGGTACGGACAGGATGTCGGTGTCGGTCATGGACTTCATCAGCTCGGCCGGGATGTGGCTCGCCGTGCCGTTGCCCGCGTTGACGTAGGTCAGCTTGCCGGGCTGGCGCTTCGCCAGCGCCACCAGCTCCTGCACGGTCCGCGCCGGCACGGACGGATGCACGATCAGCGCCTGCCCGAAATTCTGCGCGGCGAGCGTCACATGCGTGAAGTCGCGCACCGCGTCATAGGGCACGTTGTCCACGAAGGGCACGAGGTTCACGTGGCTCGCCGTGGTGAAGAGCCAGGTGTAGCCGTCGGCGGGCTGGCGGGAGACGTATTGCGTGCCGATCACGCCGGCCGCGCCGCCGCGGTTCTCCGTCACCACGGGCTGGCCGAGTGCCGATTGCAGCTTCGGCCCGATGGCGCGCAGGATCAGGTCCGGCGGTCCGCCAGCCGTGGAGGGCACCACCGCCCGGATCGGCCGGTTCGGCCAGTCGCCGGTCTGCGCGAAGGCCGGCGTCGCGAGCGCGGTCCCGACCAGCGCGCGCCGCGTGATCCGCCTCATCGCACCTCCTCCCGCGCGCCGCTATCGATGGAGCGCAAGATCGCCTCCAGCACCGCGACGTTGTGCACGGCATCGCCGCCGGGCAGCGCCAGCGACCGGCGCTCCATCGCCGCCGCGGCGAAGTGGTCGAGCTCCTCGCGTTCCGTGCTGGTGGGCTCGAAGCGGATCACCTCCGGCCGCTGCTTCCTACCGATGTCGTTGCGGTCGATCAGGCAGAGCCGCAGCTCCCAGGTCGGAAGGTGCTCGACATCGCCGACCTCGGCCCAGCCGTTCGATCCGAAGATCTGCATGCGCCAGGTCTCGGCGGTGGCGATGAAGGTGCCGAGATAGCCGGTCGCGCCGCCCCTGAAGCGGAACAGCATCGACGTCGTGTCGTCCATGCCGAAATCCTGCACCAGACGATAGGATTGCGCGGTCACGCTCTCGATCGGGCCGGCCAGCGACAGCATGGCGTCCACGACATGCACGCCGCGCCCGGTCATGCCGCCGGCGGGGCCCTCGTTCCGGTCCTGCCGCCAATGTTCCCTGGGGAAGCGATAGGCCGAGGGGCCGCAGAAATTGCCCTCGATATGCAGCACGCGCCCCAGCGTGCCGTCGGCGATGAGCTTCTGGATATGACGCAGCGCCGGCTGGAAGCGCCAGTTGTAGCCGACAGCGAGCGTGACACCGGCCTCGGCACAGGCCTTCGCCGCGCGCTCCGCCTCGGCCGCGCTGACGCCGAGCGGCTTCTCCGTGAACACATGCTTCCCCGCCGCGGCAGCCGCGACGATCTGGCCGGTGTGCTGGGTGTGCGGCGTGGCCAGGACCACCGCGTCGATGTCGGGGTCGGCCAGCGCGGCCTCGTAGCTCTCGATCAGGCGCAGGCCGCGCTGCCCGATGAAGTCGCGCGCCTTATCCGGCGAGCGGGTGGCGCCGGCGGTGAAGCGGAGGTGCTTCGCACCCTCGGCGCAGCGCACGAGGTGCTGGCCCCAGCTGCCCATGCCGATGATGGCGGCGCGGATCATGTGGTGCGGCTCCTCTCATACCATCGGGGGCCGGATGGTGCGTCCGGCCGGTCGCGATGGCCAGGGCGCCGGGACGACACAACCTGCGCTGCGCGACGATTGCAGCGCAACGGCCGCCGCCGTTTGCTGCGTCGCGAAGAAATCGCTGCTACCGGGACGGTTGATGTGACTTTGTCGTCACACCGACGCAGACGGGCAACGGGTGTCACAACCTTCACGTGTGGGTCACGGCGGGGTGAGGGAGCCAGGTTCACATTGTATTCCGTCAAGGCGATGCCTCGACGTTTTCTCCCGGCGGTTCCGCACACGGTGTGCGGACCACACTTTGCCCCGGTGCCCATGTGGCACCGGGGTTTTCTTTTTTGGACGGACCGGGGGTTTGTCCGGAAGGCGCCGGGGTTTGAGGGCTAAAACGTTAAAAGCCTAAAACGGTAAAGTTCCTTACCAGCCCTTCCGCAGCATGATCCAGGTCGCCGCCACCAGCGGCACCGTCGCGATCGAGCCCCAGACGATCCAGAGCCGCCCGAGCCGCCGGTATGCCGCTGGCACCTCGCGTCCTTCCGCGAAGCTCCGCGCCATCCGCGCCTGGCGGATCTGGATCGGCACCAGCAGGAACAGCCAGATCGCGCCGGCGATCGCGAACATGATCTCGGCCCAGACCAGCCAGTCCTCGCGCAGCGGATCCATCCCCGCCACCCAGGCCGCGCCGTAGCCGCCGACGATCAGCAGCAGGATGCCCCAGAACGTGAAGAACCAGTCAGTGACGGTCACCAGGCGCTGGGCGAAGGCGATGATCCGCGGGTCGCCCGTGCGGTCGGCATAGAGCTTCCAGATCGAGGTGACCGTGACGTTGCCGAGGAGCAGCACCACGCCGAGCACATGCAGCAGACGGAAGACGTCGTAGGTCATGGGCCCGATGTGCGTGAGCTACACGCGCCCCGCCGCCTTATCCGCGTCGTAGCGCGCCTTGGTCTCGGCGTTCGCGGGATAGAGGCCGGGCAGGGCCAGGCCCTTGCCCACTTCCTTCATGATCCAGCCTTCCAGCCGCTCCTGCTCGACCGCCGCCTCGGTCACCGCGTCGACCATCGCGGCGGGGATCACCACCGCGCCGTCGCCGTCGGCGACCACGATGTCGCCGGGCACGACGGTGACGCCGCCGCAGCCGATCGTCTCCTGCCAGCCCACGAAATTCAGCGCCGCGACCGAGGCCGGCGCGACATAGCCCTGGCAGAACACCGGCAGCCCGGTGCCGATCACGCCTTGCCCGTCCCGCACCATCCCGTCCGTCACCAGCCCCGCGACGCCCTTCACCTTCATCCGGGCGCAGAGGATGTCCCCGAAGATCCCCGCGGTCGTCAGCCCCATCGCGTCGGCGATGGCCACACAGCCTTCGGGCATGTCCTCGATCGCCGCGCGGGTCGAGCGCGGGGAGGACCAGGAATCGACCGTCGCGAGGTCCTCGCGCGTCGGGGTGAAGCGCAGCGTGAAAGCGGGCCCGACGATGCGCGTGAAGTTCCCCGGCACGATCGGCCGCGCGCCGTTCACGTAGCAGAAGCGCACGCCCTTCTTCAGCAGGACGGTCGTCAGCGTCGCCGTGGTGACGCCCATCAGGGCGTCCTTGATGGCCGGGGTCATGCGCGTGGCTCCTTGGAACGTCCGCGCTTGAAACGCCGCCGGCGTCCAAGGTCAACCCAGAGACGTCATCCCGCCTGGCCCATCGCCGCGCTCCAGGCCGCCAGGCTCTCCCCGATGCCGGGCACCGGCGCGCCGGGGATCGCGGGCGCGGCGAGCGTCGCGGGGATGGGCGCCGCCTCGCCCGAGAGGTTGAACACGCAGCGCAGCCGTGCGGCCTCCGTCACGCGGTCGAAGCCGACCAGCGGGGCCGCGAGCTCGAGAGGCTCCAGCGCCCCGCGCCGCAGCGCGGGGTTGGCGCGGCGCAGCGCCAGCATGGCGCGGGTGAAGCGCAGCGGGCTGGCCACGTCCGCCTCCTGCCGGTCCACCGCCAGGCCGCGATGCGGATCGGGCACCGGCAGCCAGGGCGTGCCGGTGGTGAAGCCCCCATGCGGCGCGTCGTGCCGCCAGGGGATCGGCGTGCGCGACCCGTCGCGGCCGGCGCGGTCGCGGATCGCGTGCGAGGGGATGTCAACCTGCGTCAGGCCAAGCTCCTCGCCCTGGTAGAGGCTGACCGACCCGCGCAGCGTCAGCAGCAGCGCGAGCAGCATGCGCGTCGTGCGCGGATCGGGCCCGCCCTCGGGCGCCCAGCGCGAGGCCGTTCGGACGACGTCGTGGTTGGAGAAGGACCAGCAGGGCCAGCCCTCGGGATGCGCCGCCGCCTCGATCAGCCCGCGGGCGGCTGCGACGCCGAATCCGACGCGCAGCGGCGCCAGCGTATAGGCCATGTGCAGCCGACCCGGCCCGGTGGCTCGCGCGATGCGCTGGAACGCGCCGGGCTGGGAGGAGAACTCGCCGAGCAGCGCGCGGTTGGGAAACGCATCCGCCTCGGCGCGCAGCCGCGCCAGCACGGCATCGGTCGCCTCGCCCATCATGTCATGGAGGTGCTGCTGCATGCCGAAGAGCTTGGCCGGCGTCTCGCGCAGGCCGGCCGCGGGATTGGACCGCAGCAGAGGATCGTGCGCCACGAAGTCCAGCGCATCCACCCGGAAGCCGTCGGCGCCGCGCGCCAGCCAGAAGCGCATGACCTCGGCCATCGCGTCCATCGTCGCGGGGTCGGCCAGGTTCAGCGCGGGCTGCTGCGGCAGGAAGTGATGCAGCGCGAATTGCCGGCGCGCCGGCTCCCACCGCCAGGCCGGGCCGCCAAAGACGCTGAGCCAGTTGTTCGGCGGCGACCCGTCGGCCTTCGGGTCCGCCCAGACATAGCGCCCGGCGAGCGGGCCCTCCCGCCCGGCCCGCGATTCCAGGAACCAGGGATGCGCCTCGCTGGTGTGCCCGACGATGAGGTCGAGCAGCACGCGCAGCCCGCGCCCGTGGCAGGCGGCGATCAGCGCATCGAGGTCCTGCAGCGTCCCGTATTCCGCCGCGACCGCCATGTGGTCCGCGACGTCGTAGCCGAGGTCGGCGCCGGGCGAGGCATAGACCGGGCACAGCCACACCGCATCCACGCCGAGCGAGGCGACATGGTCCAGCCCTTCCAGGATTCCCCGGAGGTCACCGATCCCGTCGCCGTTCGAATCGCGGAAGGAGCGGGGATAGAGCTGGTAGATCACCGCGCCCTGCCACCAGGGCGCCGCCTTGTCCTGTCCCATGCGCGCCAAACCCCGGCGGTGCCGACGCGTTCCCCTCGCTTCAGCGAAGGAAAGCGCGATGGACGACAAGGACAGGCCAGGCGAGGCCCGCGGCGCCGAGGATGCGCTGCGCCCCGAGCGCCCGGGGGGCGAGCGCAAGACCGGCGGCGAGATCGACCAGCGCCCCGATCCCGCCACCGCCATCCCCCGCCAGACCAACCCCGGCGGCGCCGATGCGTCGGAGGCGTCGCGCGGCACCGACGACCGCGCCGCCGGCACGATCGACAACCCCATCAGCGCCGGCGACGGCGAGGGCAGCAACGACTACCAGGCTGGCGACCTCAGCGAGCTGTCGGCCCAGCGCGGCGGCCCGATCGACATCAGCCGCGACCGGCCGAAGCGGCGGTGACTACTCGGCCGGGGCGCGCTGCGCCTCCGTCCCGGCCGGCTTTCCCTGGGGCGCCTTCCGCACCAGCCAGCGCCAGACGCCGAACAGGTTGAGCGCCAGCAGCACCAGGTTGGTCAGCCCGATCTGCGTCTCCTGCTCGAGCTGCGCGGCCGCGAGCCAACAGGCCGATCCTGCGCCGAGCGCGCCGAAGCCCCAGCCCGTGAGGCGCCTGCCGAGATCGGCCGCGGTCATCCCCGCGCCGACCAGCGTGAAGGCCGTCGCGGCCCATTTGAAGATGTCGGGCCACAGGAAATGCATTGCCAAGCTCCGGGGGAGCCGCGCCAACGCGAGGCACGGCCCCGCGTTTCCCGCATTGGACAGAGGCGGCGGCCCGCGGCACTCTCGTTCGCCTGCGATGAAGAAGATCCTGCTCTCGCCCGAGCTCGTGGCCCGGGCGCACCGCGACGTGCCCGACACCGGCCTGCCCGACGGCGTCACCTGCCGGACCGACGCCGAGCTCGAGGAGGAGGTGCGCCGCATCCTCGCGGGACGCAGGCCGGGCGAGCCCTTCTGGCTCTTTGCCTATGGCTCGCTGCTGTGGAAGCCGGTCGGCCCGCATGAGGAGGAGCGGATCGCGGTCGCGCGTGGCTGGCACCGCAGCTTCCGCCTGAAGCTGTCGTCCTGGCGCGGCACGCCCGACCATCCCGGCCTGATGATGGTGCTCGACCGCGGCGGCCAGTGCCGTGGCGTCGCGCAGCGCCTGCCGGAGGCGACGCTCTGGGATGACCTGCTCGCCCTGGTCAGGCGCGAGATGCCGGTGCGCCACCAATGCGGTGGCTCCGCCAACCAGGCGCGCTGGATCGGCCTGACCGGGGATGGCGCGCCGACGCGCGCGCTGGCCTTCGTCGCGGATCGCGGCAACACGATCTATGCCGGCCGCGTGCCGCTGGAGCGCACGGTGGAGATGATCGCCACGGCCTGCGGCCATGCCGGGTCCTGCGCGGAATACCTGCAGCGCACGGTCGAGCAGCTTGCCGCGCGCGGCATCCACGATCGCAACCTCTGGCGCCTGCAGGCGCTGGTCGCCGAAAGGCTGAAGGCGCTGCCCGAGACTCGACCGGGTTAGGTCGCCAGCAAATCAGGCCGCGACCTTGTAGCCCTCCTCAGCGACCACCTCCGCGACGACCGCCGCCGGCAGCGACGTCTCCGCGCGCACGGTGCCGCGCTCGAGCGACACCTCCACCTTCGCCGCCGGATCCCTCGCCTGGATCGCCGAGGTCACGGCCTTCACGCAATGCCCGCAGGTCATGCCGGCGACCTTGAGCTCGACAGTCATGCGTCCTTGCCTTCCAGCTCGGCCAGGATCGGGCATTCCGGCCGGTCGTCGCCGCTGCAATGGCTGGCGAGGTGCCGCAGGCTCTCGGCCATCGCGGCGAGCGCGGCGGACTTCGCCTCCAGCGCCTCGACATGCGCGAGCGCCATCTTCTTCACGTCGCCCGAAGCCCGCGACCGGTCGCGCCAGAGGCCGAGCAGCTTGCGCACGTCCTCGAGCGGGAAGGCCAGGTCGCGGGCGTGGCGGATGAAGCGCAGCACCGCGACGTCCTGCGGCCCATAGGTGCGGTAGCCGTTGGACCGCCGCTCCGCCTCGATCAGGCCAATCGATTCGTAGTGCCGGATCATCTTGGCGGAGACGCCGGACCGTGCGGCGGCCTCGCCGATGTTCATCCCGCGCTGGGCGTTGCCGCGCGGCGTCACGGGACCGCAGCAGGCTTCCATCGGGCCAGCAGCAGCGCGTTCGCCACCACGCAGACCGACGACATCGCCATCGCCGCCCCCGCCAGCGGCGGCGACAGGAAGCCGAGTGCCGCCAGAGGCAGACCCAGCAGGTTGTACGCGAAGGCCCATGTCAGATTTCCCTTCACCTTTGCATAGGTCCTGCGGGTGATGTCGAGCGCCGCAGGAACCAGACCCGGATCGCCGCGCATCAGCGTGATGCCGGACGCCGCGATCGCCACATCCGTGCCCGTGCCCATGGCGATGCCGAGATCGGCCGCCGCGAGCGCGGGCGCGTCGTTCACGCCGTCGCCCACCATGGCGACAACGGCCCCTTCTCTCCGCCAGGCCTGGACCTGGGCGGCCTTGCCCTCGGGCAGCACCTCGGCCGCGACGCGATCGATGCCGAGCCGCGCGGCCGCCGCCTTCGCCGCGGCCTCGATGTCGCCGGACAGCAGGGCGACGCCGACGCCCATGCGGCGCAGTTCCGCCACCGCTGCCGCGGCGCGCGGCCGCGGCGCGTCCTCGAAGGCCAGCAGCGCCAGCGCCTCGCGGCTCCCGGTGTCCACCAGCCAGGCCAGGCTACGGCCCTGCGCGGCCTCGGCTGCCGCCGCGGCGGCGAGCGTACCGGGCTCCGCGCCGGCCTCAGCCAGCAGCCGCGGGCTGCCGAGCGCGAGGCGGCGGTCGCCGACCGTCCCCTCCACGCCGCGCCCCGGCAGGGCACGGAAGGAGGACGCCGCCTGCGGCGTCGCGCCGAAGGCCGCCAGCACCGCCTTGGCCAGCGGATGCTCGCTGCCGGCCTGCAGCGACGCCGCGAGCGCCAGCGCATCCGGCTCCGTCACGCCGGCAGCGGTATGCAGCGCGGCGAGCCTCGGCCTGCCCTCGGTCAGCGTGCCGGTCTTGTCGAAGGCGACGAGGTCGATGGAATGCGCGCGCTCGATCGCCTCGGCGTCGCGCAGCAGGATACCCGCCCGCGCTGCCGCGCCGGTGCCGGCCATGATGGCGGCCGGCGTCGCGAGACCCAGCGCGCAGGGGCAGGCGATCACCAGCACGGCGACGGCGTGCAGGAGCGCCGTGTCGAAGCCCGCGCCGGCGATCATCCAGCCCAGCAAGGTCAGCAGTGACAGGCCGATGACGACGGGGACGAAGACCGCGCTGACGCGGTCCACCAGCTTCTGCACCGGCGCGCGCGATGCCTGCGCCGCCGCGACCAGCGCCGCGACGCGGGCGAGTGCCGTTTCCGACCCGACCGCGGTAGCGCGGATCACCAGGCGCCCGTCCAGCGCCACGGTGCCGGTCGAGACCTTCGATCCCGGCTGCTTCTCGACCGCGCGGGACTCGCCGGTCAGCGCACTCTCGTCCACGCCGGCCTCGCCGGTCTCGACGACACCGTCCACGGGAATGCGCTCGCCCGGGCGGACCGCGACGCGGTCGCCGGCGAGCAGCGCGGCCGCCGGCACCTCGCGTTCCGTGCCGTCGTCGTCCAGGCGATGCGCGTTGCGCGGCCGCAGCGCGAGCAGGGCACGGATCGCCGCCCCCGTGCCGCGCTTGGCGCGGGCCTCGAGCCACTTGCCCAGCAGGACGAAGAACAGGACGACGGAGCTCGCCTCGAAGTAATGGCCGTGATCGGAGGCGTGCTCCGTGCCGTGGCTCCAGAGCAGGACGAGCGAGAGCAGGAAGGCCGCGCCGGTGCCGAGCGAGACCAGCAGGTCCATGTTGCCCGTACCGTCGCGCAGCGCACCCCAGGCGGCGCGCCAGAAGCGCGGGCCGAACCAGGCGAGCATCGCGCCGGACAGCGCGGCCTGCACCCAGCCATTCGGCATCCAGTTCTGGCC
This sequence comes from Falsiroseomonas sp. HW251, assembly GCF_050563545.1. Classification (NCBI taxonomy): domain Bacteria; kingdom Pseudomonadati; phylum Pseudomonadota; class Alphaproteobacteria; order Acetobacterales; family Roseomonadaceae; genus Falsiroseomonas; species Falsiroseomonas sp. HW251. Next base: position 74,938 of record NZ_JBNXUM010000012.1, on the reverse strand, counting down.
GAAGGCCATGCCGAGCATGCCGGCCAGGAAGGGCGCGGTCAGCATGGCGGCGCCGGCGAGTTCCAGCCCCTGCCGCGCGATCCGGCGCCGGGCCGCCGCTTCCTCGGCGTCCATGTCGTCGCCCGTCGCCGCGAGGCGGTAGCCCGCCTTGGCCAGCGCGGCGCCGAGCGCGGCGTCCTCGACGCCCGCCAGCAGGCGCAGCGTCGCGCGTTCCGCGGCCAGGTTCACGCTGACGGAGATCACGCCCGGCACCCTGGCCAGCGCGCGTTCGACGCGCCCGGTGCAGGAGGCGCAAGTCATGCCGTCGATGCCGATGCTGCGCTCGGTCTCCGGCACGCCGTAGCCGGCGGCGCGAATCGCGGCGGCGAGCTCGACGGGGCCGGCCGTGCCCGCGACGTCGGCCCGCTCGGCCGCCAGGTTCACCTGGGCCTCGGCGACGCCCGGCACCTTGCGCAGCGCGCGCTCCACCCGGCCCGCGCAGGAGGCGCAGGTCATGCCCTCCACGGGGAGGGAGAGGTGCGACAGGGGGAGCGGCGCCTCTGGCATCGCGGTGGCGTTCGGTTCCATGCACCGGCAGATGGGGTTTCCCACAATGGGATGGTCAAGGCCCCTTCCGCCGGCTTGCGGGCAAGCCTGCGGGACTGGCAAGGCCCGCGCCTTGATCTGGCGCAGGTTTTGGGCGCCCGCGCGCGGGTTGACGGGCCCGCGCGGCCTCGCGACATGGTGAGCATGCGCCGCGTCCTGCTCGCCCTCGTTCTCGCCCTGATCCTTGCCCGGCCGGGCACGTCCCAGGCGCCGCCGGGCGAACCCGTGCGGATCGTCAACCGCACGGGGACGGAGGCGACGGCGCTGCACGCGGTGCGCAGCGGCCGGCCGGACTGGGGCGGCAACCTGCTGAACCGGGGGCCTCTGCCTTCCGGCCAGTCCTTCGCGTTGCGCCCGAACGCCGAGGCCGGCTGCCGCTTCGACATCCGGCTCGTGCTGGCGGACGGGCGGGAGGCGGTGCTGCGCGACCGCGACATCTGCGCGGACCAGCGGGTGGAACTCGCCACCGCCGCTGCGCCGGCGCCCGCGGCCGCCGCACCGCCGGCGACGCCACCGGTGGCGCAGGCCCGGCCGAACCCGAACGCCCGCCGCGTCGCCTCCGGCACCGGCTTCGTGGTGGCGCCCGACCGCGTGATGACCAACCACCATGTCGTGGATGGCTGCGACCGCATCCTGGCGCGGACGCCGGACGGGCGCTGGCTGGCGGCGACGCCCCCGGCGCAGGTGGACCGCGCGCTGGATCTGGCCGTGCTCACCATCCCCGGCAATCCGGGGCCGGTGCTGGCGTTCCGCGCCGGCCCGGCCATCCGCCGGGGCGAGGACGTGATCGTCTACGGCTTCCCTCTCGCCGGGCTGCTCTCCTCGGACCCCAAGCTGACCCGCGGCGTCATCAACGCGCTCGCCGGCGTCGGCAACGATCCCAACAACTTCCAGATCAGCGCGGAGGTCCAGCCCGGCAATTCCGGCGGGCCGATGCTGGACCTGCAGGGGCATGTGGTCGGCGTTGTCGTCTCAAAGCTCGACAACCGCCGCGTCCAGAACGTGGACAACGTGAACTTCGCGGTGAAGGGCGAGACGGCGCAGGGCTTCCTGCGCCGCGCCGGCGTGCCCTTCCGGACCGGGGAGAGCCGCGGGGCGGACCGTTCGGCGGCCGATATCGGGGACATCGCCAACCGCTCGACGGTGATGCTCCGCTGCGAGAAGTAGCCTTCGGTCTGGCTGGCTTGCCCGGCAGCGGCGCCGGGTTCAGTCTCCGCCGCGCCCGGAGGGTTCCCGCTTGCGTCGTCTGATCCTGTCGTTCCTGCTCCTTGCCCCGCTGTTCCACCCCTTGGCCGCCACCGCCCAGACCCAGGCCCAGCTCTGCCAGGGCCTGCGCCGCCTGGTGGAGGCCGCGCCGACCAGCTTCCAGCGCCTGTCCGGCCCGCCGCAGCAGATCCCGGGCTCCGTCGAGGAGTTCCGCGCCAATGCCCGCTTCGGCTCGCTGCAGATCCCGGCCTATACCGCCGTGATGCAGCGCGGCCCGTCCCGCCTGCCGCCGAGCCCGGCCTCGGAGCGGTTCAGCCAGTTGCAGAACGAGGTTGGGACCTGCTTGGCCAGTGCGCAGGTCGGTCCGATGCAGACGGTGTCGGGCGGCGTGCGCCAGGTCTGGACCCTGCCGCGGGCGCTGGTGATGCTGCAGCGCCTGGACGGCACCGGCGGCGAGACGAGGTCGGAGGTCCAGCTCTCGGTCGGACCGCGGCAGTAGCGTCGTTCTGGTGGTGTAGCGCACGCCCCCACCCCAGCCCTCCCCCGCAATCGGGAGAGGGAGCGGTGGCGCCGAATCTCCCTCTCCGGCGGAGCGGGGGAGGATGGCCGCGCAGCGGCCGGGTGAGGGTTTGCGCTGCCTCAGGCCTTCAAGAACCGCGCCGCGAAGAAGCCGTCCAACCCGCCGCGGTCACCCCACAGATCCGGCCGCGTCCGCAGCGTGCCCTGTGGCGTCAGCGCCGCCTCCAGCCCCGGCAACTCCTCCGCCCGGATCGGATCGGGCGCGAGGCCGAGCCCGGCGGCGCGGGCCAGATGCGCCTCGCCTTCCTCGGGCTGCAGCGAGCAGGTCGCGAGCACCAGCCGCCCGCCGGGTTTCAGCAGCGTCGCGGCATGGGCCAGCAGCCGCGCCTGCGTCTCCGCCATCGGCGCCACGTCGGCGGCGCGCTTGAGATGCGGGATGTCGGGATGCCGGCGGATGATCCCCGTCGCGGTGCAGGGGGCGTCGAGCAGGATGGCGTCGAAGGCCTCGCCCGGCGACCAGGTCGCGGCATCGGCCTCGATGCAATCGGCCTCGAGCTTCAGGCGGGCCAGGTTCTCCTTCAGCCGGGTGAGCCGCTTCGGGTCGCGCTCCACCGCCACGACGCGGGCGCCGGCGACGGCGAGCTGCGCGGTCTTGCCGCCGGGCGCGGCGCAGAGATCGGCGACCCGCTCGCCGGGCCGGGCGGCGAGCAGCCGTGCCGGCAGGGCGGCGGCGGCGTCCTGCACCCAGAAGGCGCCCTCGGCGAAGCCCGGAAGGTCGGCGACGCGCGTGCCGGCGGGCAGGCGGGCCGTGCCGGTCGGCAGCATCGTCGCGCCTTCTGGAGCCGCCGCGCCTGGGGCGAGCGTCAGGTCGAGCGGCGGGGTCTCGCGGTGCGCGCGGGCGATGGCGCGGACCGCCGGCCCATAGGCGCCGTGCCAGGCGCTCCAGAGCCAGGGCGGGGTGTCCAGCCGCTCGGCATCCAGGCCCTCCAGCGCGGCGGGGCCTTCGGTCGCGACCTTGCGGAGCACCGCGTTCACCAGCCCCGCGAAGGCCTTGGGCACGACCGAGACGGTGGCAGCGACGGCGGCATGGGCGGGGGTGCCGAGCAGCAGCAGCTCGGCCGCGCCGGCGCGCAGAGCGGCGCGGACCTCGGTCGGCGGCTCGCGGCGCAGGAAGGGCTCCAGCACCGCGTCGAGGCTGCCGGCGCGGCGCAGCACGGCGGCGGCAATGCGGTGCGCGGCCGAGCGGTCGCGCGGAGCGAGGCGCGCGGGCAGCGCATCCAGCGCTTCCTCGAGCGGTCGGCGGCGGACCATCACGGCATCGAGCAGCGCGAGCGTCGCCTTGCGGACGGGGTAGCCGGCTGTGCCGCCGGGGTGTCTGCGCTGGTCTGACATGGGAGGGAGGCTTTATGGCCCCCGGTCCCGACCCGTGCTAGGGGCGCCCCCCATGCAGCGCGCCGCGGAATTCCTGGACCGGCTGCCGGAGACGCGGCGCGCGCCCCTCTGGCTCACGCTGCTCTGCGCGCTGCTCTGGCTGCCCGGCTTCTTCACCATTCCCCCCGGCGACCGCGACGAGAGCCGCTTCGCCCAGGCCTCCCGCCAGATGGTCGAGACCGGCGACTACGTCCGCATCCGGCTCGGCGAGGTCGAGCGCAACAAGAAGCCCGCCGGCATCCACTGGGCGCAGGCGGCGGCGGTCCATGTGCTGGAACGCGCGGGGATCGAGACGCGGCATGCGATCTGGCCCTACCGCATCCCCTCGCTGCTCGGCGCGCTGGCGGCGGTGCTGGCGACCTACCATTTCGGTCGGTCGCTGGTCGGGCGACGCGCGGCCTTCCTCGGCGCCGCAATGCTCGGCGCCTGCCTGGTGCTGGTGCTCGAGACGCATATCGCCAAGACCGACGCGGCGCTGCTGGGGACGGTCGCGGTGGCGATGGGCCTCTTCGCGCGGGCCTACATCAACCCGCAAGGCTTCACCCAGGGCCAGGCCGTCGCCTTCTGGCTGGTGCTCGGCTTATCGGTCCTGCTGAAGGGGCCGATCGGCCTGATGGTGCCGCTGCTGGCCGGCGTGACGCTGGCGGTCGCCGACAAGGCCTGGGCCAACCGCGCGGGCTGGCTGCGCGCGCTGCACCCGGGCTGGGGCGTGCCGCTGATGGTGCTCGCCGCCGCGCCGTGGTTCATCGCGGTGACCATCGCGACGGAAGGCCGGTTCATCACGGACGCCATCGGCGGCGACATGCTGAGCAAGGTCGGCGGCGCCGACGAGAACCACTGGGGCCCGCCCGGCTACTACGCCGCGATCTTCGGCATCATTGCCTTCCCCGGCGCCTTCCTGGTGCTGCGCGCCATCCCCGGCGCCTGGGGGGACCGGCTGCAGCCGCCGACGCGCTTCCTGCTGGCCTGGGCGGTGCCGACCTGGCTGATGTTCGAGGCCTTCACGACCAAGCTGCCGCACTACACGCTGCCGGCCTTCCCGGCGCTGATGCTGCTCGGCGCGTCCTGGGCGATGGACCCGCTGCGCTCGCCCCCGCCGCGCTGGCTGCACTGGCTGTCGGTCGTCGCGCTCGGCGCGGTCGCGGCGGGGCTGGCGGCAGCGGCGGTGGCGCTGCCTCGCATCGCGGACAGCCGGCTGTCCGTGGCCTCGCTGCTGGTGCTGCCGGCGGCGGCGCTGATGGCGCTGCCGATCCGCGCGCTGCTGCAGGGCCAGGCGGCGCGCGCGGGGCTGCTCGCGGTGCTCTGCGCGGTGCCGCTGTATTGGGTGGTGCTGGAAGGCGTGCTGCCGCGGCTTCGCGCCCCCTGGCTCTCGCCACGCATCGCCGAACTGGTGCACCGGACGGATCCAGGCCTGCCGCACGAGCGCTTCGGCATTGTCGGCTACCACGAGCCGTCCCTGATGTTCGCGATGGGCTCCGAGATCCGCCTGCTGCGGAACGGCGCCGAGGCCGCGCGTTTCCTGGCGGACGAACCGGGCCGCCTGGTCGCCGTCGCCGACCGCGACGAGGCCGCCTTCCGCGCCGAGGCCGCCACGCGGGGCCTTGCGCTGCGGGAGCGGGGCACGGTAGCGGGCTTCAACTACTCACGCGGCCGGAGAGTCGCGATCAACCTCTACACAGCCGGGAACTAGAAGGATGCACATGCTCGTGGTGGCGCCGCGGCCGGTGACGGCCGTGCGGGCGCGCTGATGTTCGAATGGGTGACGGGCGTCATCGCCGCGGCGGGATGGCCGGGCGTGCTGGCGCTGATGTTCCTCGAGAACCTGTTCCCGCCGATCCCGTCGGAGGTGATCATGCCGCTGGCCGGCTTCGCCGCCGCGCGCGGGCAGATGAGCATGACGCTCGCGATCCTGGCGGGCATCGTCGGCACTGTGGCGGGCAACGCCATCTGGTACGAGCTGGCGCGACGCGTGGGCTCGGCCCGCCTACGCCCGCTGTTCGCGCGCTACGGGCGCTGGTTCGCGGTGGACGGGCGGGACTTCGACCGCGCCGAGGCGACGCTGAGGAAGCATGGCCCGGTCGCGCTGTTCTTCGGGCGGCTGCTGCCGGGCATCCGCACGGTGATCTCGGTTCCCGCGGGCCTGGTGCTGATCCCGCGCCGCGTCTTCTACCTCTGGACGACGCTCGGCAGCACGGTCTGGATCAGCCTGCTCGCCGGCGCGGGCTGGTGGCTCGAGGAGCATTTCCACGCGGTCGAGGGCTGGCTGAGCCCGCTCTCCTACATCGTGCTGGCGCTGATCCTCGGGACCTATGCCTGGCACATCTGGTCGACGCGGCTCCGCAGCGGCAAGGCCTGACCGGCCAACACGCAAACGCGATCCGCCATCGCGGGGAAAGCTTTGCGGTGTCGTCGAACGCGAGCGCAGAATCGGTGCCGACCCAACGTCTGCCGGAACGTTCACCAAGGGAGGACGGCATGAGCGGCGATGCGGTTGCGACACTCAGGTCACGGCTGCGCGGCACCACGGTCGCACGCGGCGATCCCGACTACGACGCCGCCCGCGCGCTCTACAACGGGATGATCGACAAGAAGCCGCGTGTCGTCGCGCAATGCGCCGATGTCGCCGACGTCATCGCCGCCGTGAACCACGCGCGGGAGAACGGTCTGACGCTCGCGATCCGCTGCGGCGGCCACAACGGGCCGGGGCTCGGCAGCGTGGACGATGGGCTGGTGATCGACCTCGGCCGCATGCGCGGCGTGCGCGTGGACCCCGAGGCGCGGACCGTGCGCGTCGAGGCCGGCTGCACCCAGGGCGACGTGGACCACGCGACGCATCCCTTCGGCCTCGCGGTGCCGGCGGGCATCATCTCCACCACGGGGATCGCGGGCCTGACGCTGAGCGGCGGGCATGGCTATCTCACGCGCAAATACGGGCTGACCATCGACAACCTGCTCGAGGCCGATGTGGTGCTGGCGGACGGGCGCTTCGTCGTGGCGAACGCGACGCAGAACCCCGACCTGTTCTGGGCGCTGCGCGGCGGCGGCGGGAATTTCGGCGCGGTGACCAGCTTCCTCTTCCGCGCGCATCCCGTCAGCCAGGTCTTCGCCGGGCCGGTCGCCTACGACCAGGCGCAGGCCGGCGAGATCATGCGGACCTATCGCGACGCCCTGCCGCGCATGCCGGAGGAGCTCTGCATTTTCCTCGGGCTCAAGAAGCTCGTCTCCTCCGCGCCCTTCCCGGAGCCGGTCTGGGGCAAGCGGATTTGCCTGCTGATGTGCTGCTATGTCGGAGCGGAGGAGGAGGGGCGCCGCGCCATGGCGCCGCTGCTCGACACGCTGCCCGCGCCGCTCTTCGACTGGCGCGGCACCATGCCCTATCCCGCGCTGCAGTCGATGTTCGACCCGCTCTATCCCAAGGGGATGCAGTGGTACTGGCGCGGCGACTTCGTGAAGGAGCTGACGGATGCGGCGATCACCGCGCATCTCGAGCAGGCCGCGCGCACGCCGAGCGAGTTCTCGCTGATGCACCTCTATCCCATCGATGGCGCAGTGCATCGCGTCGCCCCGGACGCCACGGCCTGGCGGACGCGCGACGCGACCTGGTCCATGGTGATCGCGGGCATCGATCCGAACCCGCAGAACGCCGGCGCGATCACGCGCTGGGCCAAGGCCTATTGGGACGCGGTGCATCCCTTCGACATGGGCGGCGCCTATCCCAACTTCATGATGGACGACGAGGGCGACGCGCGCATCCGCGCCACCTTCGGCGAGAACTACTCACGGCTGCAGGCCGTGAAGAGGCGCTACGACCCGGCCAACCTCTTCCATGTGAACCACAACATCCGGCCCGCGGCGTAGCACGCCGGGATCAGCGGCGCCGCGCCTGGACGGGGATCCGGGCCGGCGCCGGACCGCCCGGCGCGCGGTTGCCGCCGGGCGGGCCGGGCGCCGGCTGCTCGCCCATCAGCATGATGGCGATGCCGATCTGCACGCCGGCGAAGGTCGAGCCTGTCAGGCCCCAGAGCAGCGCGAGCGGCCACCAATGCCCCGCGCCGGTCAGCAGCAGCGTCCCCGCGCCGTTGGGGTCGGTGACCAGCAGCCCGCCCACGAAGAGACCCGCGGCCGCAAAGCCGAGGGCGCCGTGCGAGAACAGGAACCGCACCGCGATGGGCAGCCGACGCCAGGCGTGGGGCATGGACCGTTCCTCTCTCGGCCGCCGGCGACGACGCCTGCGGCCACGCTCACCCCCAGGGATTGCGTCGCGCCCCTTGGCTCCAGGGTCCCGGGGCTTGCTGCGGTGGAACGCCCCAACCCGCCTGCGGGATGCGAGTTCCCGGATCCGGGGGGCCGCCCATCCGCGAAGCCAGCTCCTCCAGCGCCGCGACGCGGTTGGCCGTCGCGGGGTGGGTCGAGAAGAGCCCGTCCATCCGGAGGCCGGAGAGCGGATTGATGATGAAGAGCGGGGCGCTGGCCGGGTTGGCCTCGGCCGCCTCGTTCACGCGGCCCTGCTTGTAGCCCTCGAGCCGCAGGAGGGCGGAAGCCAGGCCGTTCGGGTCGCCGGTGATCTCCGCGCCGATCCGGTCGGCCTCGTATTCGCGGGACCGGCTGATCGCCATCTGCACGATCATCGCGGCGATGGGCGCGAGCACGACCAGCAGGATGGTCCCGATCGGGCCGAAGGCGTTCCCGCGCCCGTCGTGGTCGCGGCCGCGGAACATGAAGCCGAACTGCGCGAGCATGCCGATGGCGCCGGCCAGCGTCGCGGTGAGCGTCATGATCAGCGTGTCGCGGTTGCGGATATGGGCGAGCTCATGCGCGACGACGCCGGCGACCTCGCGCTCGCTCATCATGTCGAGCAGGCCGGTGTTCACCGCGACGGCCGCGTTCTGCGGGTTGCGGCCAGTGGCGAAGGCGTTGGGCTGGTCCTCGTGGATCACGTAGAGCGCGGGCATCGGCAGGCCCGCGCGCGCCGCGAGCTCGCCGACTATCTGGAAGAGACGCGGCGCGTCCTGCGGCCCGATGGGCTGCGCGTTGTGCATCCCGAGCACGACGCGGTCGCTGTTCCACCAGGCCCAGAGGTTCATGCCGCAGGCCAGGACGAAGGCGATCGCCATGCCCTGGCGGCCACCGATGACATAGCCCACGCCGACGAAGAGAGCCGTCATTGCGGCGAGCAGCAGCGCGGTGCGGAAATAGCCGGCCATGATCTCCCGACACCTCCGAATGCCCGCCTTGCGCGTTGATAGCGCGACCAGACCGCGGGAGAGCGACTACATGTGGGGCATGAGCGACCGAGACAACCGGGGCGAGGCGCCCCGCAAGGCCCAACTCCCCGTGCCGCCGGACGAACCGACCGGGCCCGCCCCGGGGCGCCCGGTGCCGCCGCCGACGCCCGGGCCCACCCAGCCCCCGCCGGATATCGAGCCACCGCTGCCCGGCGAGCACATCCCCCCCGCCGGCGACCCGCCGGCCGAGGAGCCCGTGCGGATGACGCCGAAGGAGGTCGGCGGGCCTGCCGGGCCGGAGCCGACGCGCTACGGCGACTGGGAGAGGAAGGGCCGCGTCAGCGACTTCTGATCGGCCAATCCCGATTCGCGACCGGAACGCGCTTGTGACGGGAAAGCGCAACGACCCCAACCACTTGTGCCCCGCCGAGTCGCGAATCGGGCGGCGATTCTGGAACGCGCTTGTGGCCGAAAATCGGAATCACCCCAAGGTCTTGTGGCGGAAGAACGAATCACGGGGGTCAGCGATTCGTTCGCGCGACTCGGGCCAGTAGCTTGATTCCAGACACTTCACGACAAAGCCCGACGAAGCGGATTCACGGCCCGTTCCAGTTCGGGGCGAATCGCGAACCGTGCGCTGTCCTAACGAAGCGCGGCTTTCGGGCCCCTCGGCGCCAGCCAGACCGCCAGCACCACCATCCCCGCCGCGCAGGCCAGCAGCGCCGCCTGCGGCCCCAGCACGGCGCGCATCGCCCCCATCACCACCGGCCCCAGCGACTGGCCGAGGAAGAAGTGGAAGGCATGCAGCGCCACCGCCGTGCCGCGAGCGGCCGGCGCCACCTCCGTCACCCGTGTCTGGATGGAGGAATGGACCATGTAAAAGCCGAGCCCGAAGACCAGGCAGGCCGCGATCGCGAACCAGGCGAAGGGCGCGAAGGCCAGGCTGACCAGGCCAAAGGCGCAGGCGGCGCCGCCCAGCATGATCATCCGCACCTGCCCGAAGCGGCGCAGCATCCAGGGCGCGAGTGCGGCAAACACGAAACCGCCGAACGCATAGAAGGTGACCGCCAGCCCGGCCTCCGCGACGCCGCCCGAGGCGCCGGCCAGCCCGCGTTCCACGAAGAGCGGCGCGAGGAAGGGGAAGATGCCGAAGAGCAGCGCGCCCTCCACGAAGACGGAGAAGAACAGCACGCGCGCCGCCGGCAGGCGGAAGATCACGCCATAGCGGCGCAGCGCCTCGCCAAGGTCGAAGCGGCGCGGCGGATGCGCCGGCGCCTGGCCACGGAGCGCGACCAGCCCGCCGAGCGCGGCTAGCGCGCAGAGCGCCTGCACCCCGCGCCAGCCGATGATGGGCTCGAGCGCCGCCGACAGCGCGCCGCCGATCACCGATCCCGTCAAGCCCGCGACCAGAAGCCGCGACAGCGCGACCTGGCGGCGGTCCATCGGCACGCCGTCCCCGACCGCGGCGATCGCCAGCGGGAAGACGCCGCCCGCCGCCCCGCCCGCGATCACCCGCAACACGGCGAGCGAGGCGAGGTCTGGCGCGAAGGCCGAGGCCAGCAGCGCCAGCGTCAAGACCACCAGGCAGATGCGGATAACCCGCTGCTTGCCGGCGGCGTCCCCGATCGGCCCTAGCACGGGTTGCACCAGCGCATAGGGCAGCGCGAAGGCAGTGGAGAGCAGCGCCACCCGCTCGGCCGTCGCGCCGAACTCCCCGCCGATGACGCCGACGAGCGGATCGAGCGCGCGGCCGGCGAGCGAGGACGCCCCCGCGCCCAGTCCGAGCACGAGGATCAGCCGGGTCGTGGGATCAAGGGCCATGCCCCGATGTGACGGCACCCCGGGCATCGCGCAACGCGGCACGGGCGCAGGGCAGAACCCGGGCGGGGTCGTGCCTGGCGCCGCGCCGGCGCGTTCGGGCCGGCACCGTTAACCAGGGGTTCATCCGCGGGTGCCACCCTGAGACACCCGCAACAGGCAGCCCGCAACCCCCAGAGGAGACGACAATGCTGGCCTACCGTTCCGCCCTGATGTTCGTGGCGAGCCTCACCCTGGGCTGGACTGCGGGCCTTGTGCTCTTCGGCTAGCCTCGGCCCCACTGTGCTCACGCGGCGAGGCGAGCCCTGACGGCCCGCCTTTGCGAAAGTCCCAGCGCGCCGAAGCCGCGGGCCCTTCCGGCCTGCGAACGCGGCACCCTCCTCCAGGAACCTTCGACGCCGGCGGAGATGGCGGGGAAGATCGTCGCGCTGCATCGCGACGATGCACTGGCTGCGGCGCTGGCGGCAGACGGCCCGGTATCGGCCTGACCGAGAGGCCAGCCGCCGCCCGCATCGGCAGGCGGCGGCGCCTGGGTCAGCCGACCTTGTTCTCGATGAGGTCCTGCACCACGGTCGGGTCCGCGAGCGTCGAGGTGTCGCCGAGCCCGTCCGTCTCGTTCGCCGCGATCTTGCGCAGGATGCGGCGCATGATCTTGCCCGAGCGGGTCTTCGGCAGGCCCGGCGCCCACTGAATCGCGTCTGGCGCGGCGATCGGGCCGATCTCCTTCCGCACCCAGGCCACGAGCTCCTTGCGCAGCGCCTCGCTCGGCTCCTCGCCCGACTTCAGGGTGACGTAGCAGTAGATGCCCTGGCCCTTGAGGTCGTGCGGCATGCCGACAACCGCGGCCTCCGCGACCTTCGGGTGCGCGACGAGCGCGGATTCGATCTCGGCTGTGCCCATGCGGTGGCCGGAGACGTTGATGACATCGTCCACGCGGCCGGTGATCCAGTAGTAGCCGTCGGCGTCGCGCCGCGCGCCGTCGCCGGTGAAGTACATGCCCTTGAAGGTCGAGAAGTAGGTCTGCGCGAAGCGGGCATGGTCGCCATAGATCGTGCGCATCATGCCGGGCCAGGCGTCGAGCAGCACGAGGTTGCCCTCCGTCGCGCCCTCCAGGATCTTGCCCTCGCCATCCACCAGCGCGGGCTTCACGCCGGGCAGCGGCAGCGTCGCCGAGCCCGGCTTCTGCGCGATGGCGCCGGGCAGCGGCGATATCAGGATCCCCCCCGTCTCGGTCTGCCACCAAGTGTCCACGATCGGGCAGCGCTCGTCGCCGACAACGCGGTAGTACCAGAGCCAGGCCTCGGGATTGATGGGCTCGCCGACGGAACCCAGGATGCGCAGCGACTTGCGCGAGGCCTTCTTCACCGGCGCCTCGCCGTCGCGCATCAGCGCGCGGATCGCGGTCGGCGCGGTGTAGAAGATGTTGACCTGGTGCTTGTCCACGACCTCCCAGAAGCGGGAGACCGTGGGGTAATTCGGCACGCCCTCGAACATCAGCGTCGTCGCGCCGTTCGCGAGCGGGCCGTAGACGATGTAGGTGTGGCCGGTCACCCAGCCCACATCGGCCGTGCACCAGTAGATCTCGCCGTCGCGGTAGTCGAAGACGTTCTGGTGCGTGAAGGACGCCCAGACCATGTAGCCGCCGGTGGTGTGCAGCACGCCCTTCGGCTTCCCCGTCGAGCCCGAGGTGTAGAGGATGAAGAGCGGATCCTCCGCGTTCATCCGCTCGGGCTCGGCGGTGTCGGGCAGCCCCGCGCATGCATCGTCCCACCAGATGTCGCGGCCCGCCTGCATCGGCACGTCGTTCCCGGTGTTCTTCGCGACGATCACATGACGGATGGAGGGGCAGGTCTTCAGCGCTTCGTCGGCATTGGTCTTGAGCGGCACGGAACGCCCGCCGCGGCGGCCCTGGTCCGCGGTGATCAGGATCGAGCACTCGCTGTCCTGGATGCGGCTGGCCAGGCTGTCCGGGGAGAAGCCGCCGAAGACGATGGAGTGGATCGCGCCAACGCGGGCGCAGGCCAGCATCGCGACCGCGGCCTCCACGATCATGGGGAGGTAGATGCAGACGCGGTCACCCTTCTTCACGCCGAGCTTGCGCAGCGCATTCGTCAGGCGGCAGACGCGCGCGTGCAGCTCCTTGTAGGTGACCTTGGCGTCGCTGTCGGGGTTGTCGCCTTCCCAGATGATCGCGACCTGGTCGCCCTTGGTCGCGAGGTGCCGGTCGAGGCAGGAGACGGAGGCGTTGAGCTCGCCATCCTCGAACCACCTGATGCTGACGTCGCCGTTGAAGTCGACGTTCTTGATCTTCGTCGGCGCCTTCATCCAGGCGATGCGGTTCATCTCGCCGCGCCAGAAGCCGTCGGGATCCTTCGAGGCCTGGTCGTACATCGCCTTGTACTTGGCGGCGTCGATGCGGGCCTTGGCCGCGATCTCGGGCTTCACGGCGATCAATGCGTCGGACATGCGCGTTCCCCAACCTTGGGTGACTGGCCCTCTCGTCGGGGCTCGACGTCACCTATCGGCCCTATGGGCCATAAGGCCTTGATATGCGTCAACCGGCCCGTGACGGGGGTCACGGGCCGGCGAGACAGGGAGGGGAGGGGAAGCCGGGCGGCCGGAAGTCAGGCCGCCCGCGGTTGGGTCAGTTGGTCGCCCGCGGCGCCTGGCTCGGCGAGGCCGGGGTGGCCGGCGTCGCCGGGGTGGCGCGGTTCGCCTGGCCCTGCACCGTGCCGGCGGGCTGCGCCGGGCGCTGCGCGGGCTGGGCCTGGGTCACGCTGCCGCCGGGGTTGGCGGGCGTCGCGGCCGCGGCAGGGCGCTGCGCCGGGGTGGCGGGCGTCGCGGGGGTGACGGACCCCTGGGCGAAGGCCGGGGCGATCGTCATGCCGACCAGCGCGGCGGCGAGGGAAAGGCGGGTGAACTGGCGCATCATGTAGCTCCTCGTTCGGGCGCCCGGGGCTTCGGGCGCAGAACGGAGGATGGGCACGGCCCGCGTCGGGCATTGGGCGTCGCCAAGGTGTTTTCGCGACGGTTGCGGCGGAACGGTGCCGTGCGTGGCGGAAGGAAGGCGCGGCTTCAGCGCCGCGGCGCCGGGATGCCGAACAGGCGCGGATCCCAGTCCAGCGTCTCCGCCCGCCCGACGCGGATGCGCGCGGCGTCGGGATGCGCGGGGTTGACGACGAAATTCGCCTCCCGCGGCACGACCGCCGAAGGCACGCGCAGCAGCGCGGTGCGGCCCGCGGCGATCCAGGCTGCGCCCGCCGCAACCGCCGACGGGCTGGCGAGCGACCGCCATCCCCCGGGCGGCGCCGCCAGCAGGTCCTCGAAGGCGACGTCGTCCGGCACCTCGGCCGTGACGACCAGCGTCGCCCCGAAGCCGCGGCGCTGCACCAGCCTTTCCAGCATCGCGAGCGCCAGCGACCCCGCGGCGTAGATCACGGCCTGGCCAGGCGCGTTCCACCGCCCGCCATGCGCCGCGGCGCCGGCGCCGTCCCAGACGGGATGCGCCGCCGTGCCGAGACGGAACAGCTGCACCGCTCAGACCGGCAGGCCGTACTCGATGTTGTGCAGCACGCGCTCGACCAGCCGCGCGCCGAGGTCTGTCGCCGCGACTTCGATCGGCGCGCGGTCGCCGAACAGCGAATGCGGCTCGGTCAGCCAGGCCTTCGCCTCCGCCGCGTCGCCGAGCGCCTGCACGGCCAGGGCTGCGACGCGGGCGAGCCGCTCCGCCCTTTCGCTGGCCGCCGGCGACAGGCGCGCGCTGCGCTTCAGCGTGGCCGGCGAGGCGACCAGCGCCTCGATCCGGCGCCGCAGTGGTGGCGCCGCGTCGGCGGGCGCGGCGCTGGCCGCCAGCGCGCGGACGACGGCGCGGGGAAAGCCGTGCTCCACGGCCTCGGACAACTCATCGAGCGAGCGCGGCTCGACGCCGAGCGCGCGGCGGCCGCCGAGCGCGCTGACGACTTTCGGGATCTCGACGGGATACATGGGACAGCCCTTGGCTCAGTTGAGCCAGGATATGGGCTCGCATGAGCCGATGTCCAGCACGGTCACACGCCCGCGTCCGCCGGGACGATCACCCGCCCCTCGGCGTCGATGCGCACCGGCACGGCTTCCAGGCTCTCCCCGTAGCAGGGGCCGGAGAAGCACTCGCCGTCCTCGATGCGGAAGCGCGCGCCATGAGCCGAGCAGACGATGTGCTGCTTCTTCGCGTCCAGGAACCGGTCCGGCGCGGGATCGAGCGGCAGGCCGATATGCGGGCAGGAGTTCACATAGACATGCACCGCCGCGCCCCGGCGGATCGCGAAGAGGCCCGTGAAGCCGCCTGGCGCCGGCGGGAAGCCGCGGCTCTCGCCCTCCGGGATCTCGTCCACCCGGCAGAGCACGCGTTCCTTGGCGGAGACCTCCGACATCAGCCCTTCCAGCCGCCCATCCTGCAGAGCTTCTTCCAGTGCTCCGCGCTGACTGGCATCACCGACAGGCGCGACATCCGCACCAGGGCGAGCTCCGCCAGGCCAGGCTCCGCCTTGATCGCGGCCAGCGTCACCGGCTTCGGCATCGGCCCTACCGCCTTCATGTCCACGCAGACCCACTCCCCCTTGGGGTCGTCGGGAGCCACCGTCGGGTCGGGATAGGCCGTCCTCACGACCTCCACCACACCCACGATCTCCTTGCCGATGTTCGAGTGGTAGAAGAAGGCGAGGTCGCCCGCCTTCATGGCCACCAGGTTGGCCTTGGCCATGTGGTTGCGCACGCCGGTCCAGGGCTCGACCCCCCGCTCGACCTGCTGCGCCCAGGAGAAGGCGTCGGGCTCCGACTTCACGAGCCAGTATTGCCGGCGCGGCATGCGGGACGGGACCTCCGGTTGCTGTTGCGGGAGGTAACCCGCGCAGCCGGGCGCTTCAATCCGGCGCGATCCCGGCCTAGGTTAACCCCGTGGACGCCAGCCCAGCCCCGAGCCCTGCAACCGGTCCGCGACCTGACGCACCTGCACCTCCGGGGTCGCGGTCGCTGCATCGGTTCGCCAACCCCGGCCGATTCCTGCGCCTGACCGAGGGCTGGATGCCCTGGCTCTGGGCCTTGGCCATCGGCGTGACCGGGGTCGGCGCGGCCTGGGCGCTGGTCTTCTCCCCCACCGATTGGCAGCAGGGCGAGACGGTCCGGATCATGTATGTCCATGTCCCGATGGCCTGGCTGGCGATGGGCGGGTACACCGGCCTCGCGGTCCTCTCGATCATGTCGCTGATCTGGCGCCACCCGCTGGCCGACCTGACCGCGCGGGAACTGTCCCCGGTCGGCGCGGCCGCCACCGCACTCTGCCTGGCGACGGGGAGCCTCTGGGGCAAGCCGATGTGGGGCACCTGGTGGGTCTGGGATGCGCGGTTGACCAGCGTGCTGGTGCTGTTCTTCCTGTGGCTCGGCCATGCCGCGCTGGTGCGCGCCTTCGACGACGCGGAACGCGGCGCGCGGGCCGGCGCCATCCTGGCCCTTGTCGGCATCGTCAACGTGCCCATCGTGAAGTTCTCGGTGGATTGGTGGAACACGCTGCACCAGCCGGCTTCGGTCACGCGCCTGGATGCGCCGGGGATGCATGTGGACATGCTCTATCCCCTGCTGACCTGCGCCCTGGGCTTCACCTTCCTCTTCGCCGTCACGGTGCTGGCCCGCACCCGCGCCGCCGTGATGGAGCGCCGCGTGCGCGCGCTGGAGACGGCGCGGGCGCGAAGGCTGGACGCGGCATGAGCACGCACGGCCTGCATGTCGCGCTGTCCTGGGGGGTCACCGCCGCGGTGTTCGGCGCCTTCGCGATCAGCGCCTTCCTGCGTCAGCGCAGCGCCGAGGCGCGGCTGAAGCAACTCGATCCCCGGGGCGACCGCGCATGACCCGCAAGAAGCGGCGCATGTGGATCCTGCTGCTCTGCGCCATCGGGCTCGGCAGCGCCACCGCGCTGACGCTCACCGCCTTCCAGGACAATCTGGTGTTCTTCCGCTCGCCGTCGGACATCATGACGGCCGAGGGCCGCCCGACGCCCGACCGCGCCTTCCGCCTCGGCGGCCTCGTGGAATCCGGCTCCGTCCAGCGCGAGCCCGCAACGAGCGGCCAGCGCCCCGTCGTGCATTTCCGCGTCACCGACGGCGCGCATGCGATCCAGGTGACCTATGCCGGCGTGCTGCCCGACCTGTTCCGTGAAGGGCAGGGCGTGGTGACGATGGGCAGGCTCGGCGTGGACGGCGTCTTCCGCGCCTCCGAGGTGCTGGCCCGTCACGACGAGACCTACATGCCGCCCGAGGTCGCCGACGCGCTGAAGCGCTCGGGCCACTGGAACCCGGACCAGGGCGCGGCCCCGCCAGCGGCGTCCTGGAATACGCTCGATCCCGCGCGCGGGGACCGCGCGACGAACCCCGACCGTCAGCGGCCGACGCAGCCGCCAGGAAGGACCGGCTCTTGATCGCCGAAGTCGGGCACTTCGCCCTCGCGCTCGCCCTCATCCTCGCCTTCGCGCAGGCGACCCTGCCGATGGTCGGCGCGCAGCAGCGCGACGCTCGCCTGATGGCCACCGCCGCGCCCTTCGCGATTGGGCAATGCGTCGCGATCCTGGCCGCCTTCTTCTGCCTGATGTGGTCCTACGCGATCAATGACACGACGGTCGCCAACGTCGTGCAGAACAGCCACAGCCAGAAGCCCATGCTGTTCAAGATCACCGGGACCTGGGGCAACCACGAGGGCTCGATGATCCTCTGGGTCTCTATCCTGGCGCTCTGCGGTCTCGCGGTCTCGGCCTTCGGGCGCGGTCTGCCGTCCTCGCTCAAGGCGCGCGTGCTCGGCGTGCTCGGCCTTGTCTCCGTCGGCTTCCTGGTGTTCATCCTGCGGACCTCCAACCCCTTCGACCGCGTCTGGCCGCCGCCGGTGGAGGGGCAGGGGCTGAACCCGGTGCTGCAGGACATCGGGCTCGCGATCCATCCGCCGCTGCTCTACCTCGGCTATGTCGGCTATGCCGTGACCTTCGCCTTCGCCATCGCGGCGCTGATCGAGGGCCGCGTGGACGCGGCATGGGGGCGCTGGGTGCGGCCCTGGTCGCTGGCGGCCTGGTCCTGCCTGACCTGCGGCATCGCGCTCGGATCCTGGTGGGCCTATTACGAGCTGGGCTGGGGCGGCTTCTGGTTCTGGGACCCCGTCGAGAACGCGTCGCTGCTGCCCTGGCTGATCGGTACCGCGCTGCTGCATTCCGCGATCGTCGTGGAGAAGCGCGAGGCACTGAAGACCTGGACGGTGCTGCTCGCGATCATCGCCTTCGGGATGTCGCTGCTCGGCACCTTCCTCGTGCGCTCAGGCGTGCTGAATTCCGTGCACGCCTTCGCCAACGACCCTGAGCGCGGGCTCTTCATCCTCGGGCTGCTGCTGTTCTATGTCGGCGGCGCCTTCCTGCTGTTCGCCTGGCGGGCGCAGGCGATGGCGCCGACGGGGATCTTCGCGCCGGTCTCGCGAGAGGGCGCGATCGTGCTGAACAACCTGCTGGTCTGCTCGCTGAGCGCCGTGGTCTTCGTCGGCACGCTCTGGCCGATGTTCGCCGACGCGCTGTTCGGCGCGAAGGTCTCGGTCGGACCGCCCTTCTTCAATACCGCGGCCTTCCCGCTGGTGGTGCCGCTGATCCTGGCGATGGCGGCGGGGCCGCTGATGCCGTGGAAGCGCGCGCAGCTCTGGCCGGTGATCCAGCGGCTCTGGGCCGCGGCGCTGATCGCCTTCGCCGCTTTCTTCGTCGCCCTGCTGCTGACGGGCGCGCCGGTGCTGCCCGCCGTCGGCTTCGCCTTCGCGGCCTGGGTCATCGGCGCCGCACTGACCGACATCGCCGACCGGACCGCGCTCTTCCGCACGACGCTGTCCAACAGCTGGGCGCGCGCGAGGGGCCTACCGCGCGCGGCCTGGGGGGCGGCGCTCGCACATGCCGGCGTCGGCGTCGTCGCGGCCGGCATCGCCGGGATGGGCCTGGCGCAGGAGAAGCTGGTGGCGATGGCCGTCGGCGATTCCACGGAGATGGCGGGCTACACATGGCGGCTTGAGCGCGTGGCCGACGCGCAGGGCCCGAACTTCAGCGCCCGCCGCGCCACGATCTCCGTCCTGCAGGACGGGCGCGTGCTGCATGTGATGGAGCCCTCGCGCCGCTGGTTCCCCGTCGCGCGGCAGAACACGACCGAGGTCGCGATCCGCACCAACCTGATCTACGACCTCTACGCCGTGATCGGCGAGGAGGACGCGGCGACCGGCAAGGCGGTGATCCGCATCCACTACAACCTGCTCGCACCCTGGTTGTGGCTGGGCGCGGCGGTGATGGCGCTGGGCGGCGGCCTGTCGCTGGCCGATCGCCGCACCCGCGTCGCCGCGCCGAACCGCAAGGCGGTCGCGCAGGGAGCGCCCGCGTGACACCCGCGTCGCGACGCGTGCTACTGTTCGCGCCGCTTGGCGTCGTCGCGGCCGGCGGCGTCGCCTTCTACGGCATGCTGCAGGGCATGCGCACCGGCAGCTACAACCCGCGCGGCGTGCCCTCCGCGCTGATCGGCAAGCCGCCGCCGGATTTCGCGCTGCCGGCGCTGGAGGGCGCGGGCAAGCAGCCCTTCGGCGCCGCCGACCTGCGGGCTCTGCCCGGCCCCGTGCTGGTCAATTTCTTCGCGAGCTGGTGCGTGCCCTGCATCATCGAGCATCCGCAGCTCATGCGCCTGTCGCGCGAGGGCGTCGCGATCTTCGGCATCGCCTACAAGGACAAGCCGGCGGATGCGCTGAAATTCCTGCGCGACCGCGGCGATCCCTTCGCGCGCCTGGCGGCGGACGAGCCCGGCCGCGTCGCGATCGACTGGGGTCTGTATGGGGTGCCGGAGACCTACCTCATCGACCGCCAGGGCATCATCCGCTGGCGCTGGGCCGGCCCGATCACGGAAGACGTGCTGACCAACGACCTGCGGCCGCTGTTGAGGCAGTGGGCGTGAGCGGGGTTGCGCGGGTGGTTGCCCCCTCCCAACCCTCCCCCGCAACAGCGGGGGAGGGCTTAGCGGGCCGCTGCTCTTCCCCCTCCCCCGCTGTCGCGGGGGAGGGATGGGAAGGGGGCCGGTCGCTGCGTCGTCTCGCCCTCGCGCTCCCCCTGCTCCTCCCCTTCCACGCCCTCGCCGTCTCCAACCCCGCCGACATGCTGCCCGACCCCGCGCAGGAGGAACGCGCCCGCGCGCTGGGGCGCGAGATCCGCTGTATGGTCTGCCAGAACCAGTCCATCGAGGACAGCGAGGCCTCCCTCGCCCGCGACCTCCGCCTCATCGTTCGGGAGCGCATCGCGGCCGGCGACAGCGACGCCGGCGTCATCGAGTTCCTGCACGCGCGCTACGGCGACTTCGTGCTGCTCAAGCCGCCCTTCGCCTGGTCGACCGCGGCGCTCTGGGCGACGCCGCTGATCGCGGTCCTCGGCGGGCTCGGCCTGATCGTCGGGCTGCGCCGCCGCGCCGCCGCGACGCCGCCGCCGGCACCGCTGACGGAAGATGAACGCAAGCGACTCGCCGCGCTCGGCCTGCCGCCGCAGGACGGATCGCGCGCGTGATGCTGTGGCTGCTCGTGGGCGCGGTGGCGCTCGTCGCGATGCTGCCGCTCGCCGTCGCGGTGCTGAGGCCCGCACGCGCGCGCGGCCGCGCGGAGGCCGACCTGGCGCTGTACCGCGCCCAGCTCGCCGAGCTCGACCGCGAACGCGAGGCCGGGCGGCTCGATGCGGCCGCGCATGCTGCCGCGACGCTCGAGGTGCAGCGCCGCATCCTCGCCGCGCCGAAGGACGACGCGGCGGGCGCCGGCAAGGGCAGCGCCGCGCTGGTCGCGGCCGCGCTCTTCGTCGTCCCCGCCGCGGCGATCGGGCTCTATCTCATGCGCGGCGTGCCCGACATGCCGAGCGCGCCCTACGATCTGCGCCGCCAGCAGGCCGAGGCCGAGGAACAGCTCCTGACGCAGCTTCGCGCACGTCTCGCCACCGTGCCGCCGGGCACCGAGGCGGCGCGGCAGGGCTATGTCCTGCTCGGCAATGCCGAGCGCAACCGTGGCCGGCCGGACGCCGCGGTCGAGGCCTGGAACCGTGCGCTGGCGATCCGCTTCGAGCCGCAGGTCGCCGCCGATGTCGCGGAGGCGCTGATGGAGCAGGACAAGGACGCCGAGGCGATCCCGCTGCTGTCGCGTGCGCTGGCCATGCAGCCGCAGGACATCCGCCTGCGCTTCGTGACCGGCGTCGCGGAGGAGCGCGCGGGACGGCCGGCCAATGCGAGGCGCCTCTGGCAATCCATCGTGGACGACGCCCCGCCCGACGCGCCCTGGCGCGCGATGATGGAACGCCGCATCCAAAGGCTCCCCTGATTCGGAACCCTCTCTACCCGCAGGTGGGAGAGGGCAGAGTGAGGAAGGCGAGCAAGGTGAAGAGCGCGCTTGGCACCCTGCGCGTCCCCCTCACCCAACCCTCTCCCCCGTGGCGGGGGAGAGGGCTCGTTCCCTTGGCGGCCATGCGCGCGCCCCCGGCACCAGCCGTTCATACAGCGCGACAAGCCGCGCCGCCTCGCCCGCCCAGCCGAACCGCGTCAGCGCTGCGTCCCGTCCGCGCGCGCCTATCGCCGCGCGCAGCGCGGAATCCTGCAGGGCCAGCGCCGCCGCCGCGACGCGCGACGCATCCGCCGTCGGCACCGCGATCCCGCAGCCGGCTTCCGCGACCACCGCCGCCACTTCCACGGCAAAATCCGGCGAGATCACCGGCAGCCCGCAGAGCATCGCGTCGAACAGCTTGTGCGGCAGCGCGAGCCGATGGTTCTCCACGCCGGGTTGGAACAGCACCAGCGCGACGTCGCAGCCCGCGACGAGGCGCAGCGCCTCTTCCCGCTGAAGCCAGCCATGCTTCTCCACGCGCGTCGCGACGCCGAGATCGGCGGCGAGTGCGTCGAAGGCGGCCTCGCTGCCATCGGTGAAGCGGCCGACCAGCACGAGCCGCGTCTCCTCCGGCAGCAGCGCCAGCGCGCGCAGCATCGTTGCGGCACCGCGCGCCTCGCCCAGCGCGCCGAGATGCACCAGGCGCAGCGGGCCCGGCGTGTGACGGCGCGGCGCGATACCGGGATCGGCCGCGTAGTTCCGCACCTTGATGCAGCGCGCCGGCCCGCCGAAGGGCGCGTCGAGCCCGTCCTTCGCGACCACCACGGCCTGGGTGCCGAGGGACAGCAGCCGGCAGGCCAGCGACAGCGCGCCCCGCGCGACGGGGCGCAACCCGCGCGGCAGGCGCGGATCGAGCCGCGAGGGGTAATGCTCGTGCACGTCGAGCACGACGCGCGCGCCGCAACGCAGTGCGGCGATCCGCGCGGCGAGCCAGCTGTCGGGCTCATGCGCATGGATCACCGCGGGCCGCAGCGCCGCCGCTTTGCGCGCCAGGCGCGGGATGGCCGCGATGCGCGCGCGCCAGCCGCGCGGCGCCGCGCCGGTCCCGCGCAGCTCGACGCCATGCAGGAGCCGCGGCGCGGCCGGCCCCGGCGACAGATGCACGACGCCATGTCCCGCCGCCGCCAGTGCCGCGCCCTCCTTCGCGACGATGCGGACGTCGTCGGCGGGATGCGCGGCGGAGAGCATCAGGATCGTCATGCCGCCGCGACTCCTTCGGTCGCGGCCGCCGCCGCCACCACGACCGCAGCGAAGTCGCACGCGATGCGGCGCGCATCCAGCCGCTCCTCCGCCACCCAGCGCGCGGCGTGCGACATGGCGGTGCGCGTCCAGGGATCATGCGCCAGCCGCCGCAGCGCGCCGGCGAGTGCGGCCGCATCGCCCGGCGGCACGGCGATGCCGCAGCGCCCGTCCTCCAGCAGGCGCGCGGCGCGGCCCGGCACGTTGGTGACCATGGGCAACCCTGCCGCCAGCCCCTCCGCGAGCTTGTTCGGTGCCGACATCTCGGCGAAGGCGGCGACCGGCGCGAGGCAGAGCAGCCCGGCATCGGCGCCGGCCAGCAGCCCTGCGAGCCGCGGCTTCGGCAGGGGATCGAGGAAGGAGACCGGCAGCCGCTCGGCCGCCGCGCGCGCGACCAGGGCGGGCTTGCACGCGCCCTCCCCCACCAGCAGCAGCCGCACGCCCGCGCCGCGCAGCATCGCGGCGGCGTCGAGCAGCTGGTCCAGGCCGTTGGCCTCGCCATGCGCGCCGGCATAGACGACGAGCAGCTCGCCGGGCGCGGCGCAGGGCGGGCGCCAGGCCTCGACATGCGGGCCGAACAGCGCGAGGTCGGCGCCCTGCGGCAGCACATGGACGCCGGCTGGATCGGCGCCACGCCGCAGCGCGGTGACAGCCATGCCCTCGGTCAGCGCGACGACGGAGGCGGCCTCTCGGCAGGCGGCGTTCGCCAGGTGCTCCATCGCGGCGAGGATGGGGCGCGGCAGGCGATCGCCGGCGAGCGCCCGCGGCAGCTCGGGCCAGGGGTCGCGGATCTCGAAGAGGAACGGCGTGCCGCGCAGCCGCTTCGCCGCCAGCGCCGGGATGGCCACGGTCAGCGGCGTGGAGGAAGCGACGACCAGGTCCCAGCGATGTCCGAGCGCGAGCCGCGCCGCGCGCGCGGCGTAGCGCAGGAAGGTCAGGCTGCGTCGCGCCAGGCGCTGCGCGTTGCCGCAGGGGATGTCGAACTCGACGACCTCGAAGCCGTCCATCGCGCCGCGCCGTGCGCCGCGGCGGAAGGGTCCCGTCAGCCCGGTCGCCGCGCCCTGGTAGCGTCCGCAGGCCAGCAGCACGTCGTGCCCGGCCTCGGCCAGCGCGCGGGCGTTCAGGAAGGACCGCGTGGCGGTGCTGCCCTCGGGGCGGGAGAAGTGCTGGTGGAGGTAGAGGATCCGGAGCGGCCGCCGGCTGAGCAGCGGGGCGAGGGGTTCCGGCTCGCGCTCAGCGCCGGGCACAGCCCCGCACCACCTCGATGACGCGGGCCTGGTCGGACGGCGTCATGCTGCTACCCGAGGGCAGGCAGAGGCCGCGCTCGAAGAGCTCCGCCGCGCGGGCGCCGCCGGCGCGGGGCGCGTCGCGGAAGGCCGGCTGCAGGTGCAGCGGCTTCCAGGCCGGGCGGCTTTCCATGCCCGCATCGTCCAGCGCGCGGCGGACCTGTTCGCGGTCGGCGCCGAAGACGGCGGGCTCGATCTGCGCGACGGTGAGCCAGCGGTTGGATCGGCTCCAATCGGGCTCGGCCAGGAAGGACAAACCCGGCAGGTCGCCCAGCGCCGCGGCATAGGTGGCGAAGATTTCGCGCCGCCGCTCGACCCGGGCTTCCAGGGCCGGCAGCTGCGCGAGGCCGACGGCGGCGAGGACGGAGGAGAGGCCATAGGCGTAGCCCGTGGTCTCGTGCTCGTAATGCGCGGCGGGTTCGCGTGCCTGGGCGGCCAGCGCACGGGCGCGGCCGAGCAGGCCGGGGTCGTCGGAAGCGAGCGCGCCGCCGCCGCCGGTGGTGACGATCTTGTTCCCGTTGAAGGAGAACGCGGCGAGCCGCGCGCCGCGTCCCGCATGCACCCCGCCGCGCATGGTGGAGCCCATGGCGGCGGCGCTGTCGGACAGCACGGCGACGCCCCAGCGCTCGCAGGCCGCGACGATCGCGTCCATCTCCGCGGGCTGGCCATACAGATCCACCGGCACCACGACGCGCGGCAGGCGGCCGCGGCGGGCGGCGCGGGCGAGGGTTTCGGACAAAAGCCCGGGGTCGAGGGTGAAGCCCGGCCCGGTCGCGTCGAGCAGCCGCGGGACCGCGCCCATCTGCACCGCCGGCGCGATGGTCGCGACGAAGGTCGCGGTCGGTGCCCAGACCTCGTCGCCGGGCTGCACGTCCAGTACCCGGTAGCCCAGATGCAGCGCGGCCGTGCCGGACGCGGTGGCGAGCGCGGTCAGGAAGCCCGTGGAGTCCGCGACGGCGGCTTCGAACGCCGCCGGAGCGGGGCCGGCTGGCGCAAGCCAGCCGGCCTCCAGCGTGAGGCGAAGACTCTCGATCTCCCGTCCGGTGAGAGCGGGGGGCGAGAGGTGCAGCCATTCGGTTGGGCGACCCGGAAAGGGCAGCACGGCGCCGCGGCGGGTCATCTCCGGGGGATAGAGACGGACTGACACGTCGCAGCGACTTTCCCTCAAGCCCGCACAGCATGGTTGAGAAGCGTTGCCGAATGCCCGTGAAAGCAGCGTCAAACAGCGTGAAAACGGAAATCTTCCTACGTATCCGGTCCACCACGGAACGGCGGCATCGTCGCATGCCCGGCCGCCGCCGCCCCGCTTCCCCTGGCCCAGACGCCGAGCGTCCCCATCACCAGAAGCGCATCGCCCGCCAGCGTCGGCGGCGCGCCGGCATAGCGCGCATCAAGCTCCAGCCGCGCGGCCCAGGAGATCGCGTTGCGCCCCGCCGCCACGCCCGGCCCCGCGATGCCCGGCCGCACCGCCAGCCGCAGCGCCTGGCGCGGCGAGTAGAGCGGCACGTAGTGAAGCGGGAGCGGCCGCGGCCCGACCAGCGACATCTCGCCGCGCAGCACGTTCAGCAGTTGCGGCAACTCGTCCAGCCCCGAACGACGCAGCGCGCGGCCGAAGCTATCGAGACGTTCCTCGTCGCTGCCGGGCCCCTCGCGCATCGAGCGGAACTTCAGCAGCCGGAAGGGCACGCCGCCCTGCCCCGCGCGGTCCTGGCGGAAGATCACGGGCAGGCCGAGCCGGGCCGCGACGGCGAGCGCAATCACCGCCATCACCGGCGCCAGCAGCGCCAGCAGCACCGCCCCCGCGACGAGGTCGAGCGCCCGCTTACCCCCGCGCGCGTACATCGCGCGCCCCGACGCCGAGGCTGAGCGCCAGGCCCAGCGCGAACCAGGCCATGCGGTTGCCGAGGTCGCTCGACACCATCGCCGTCACCGCGACCGGCAGCACCATCGCCGCGATGCGCGCCGCGCGCCCGGCCTCCGTCCGCCGCAGCAGCGCCATGGCCGCGACGAGCCCGCCGCCGAAGGCGAGCAGCCAGAGCAGCAGGCCCGGCAGCCCGGCCTCGGCCAGCACCTCCAGCGCATGGTTGTGGGGATAGAGGCCGCGCCGCTCGCCATGCCCGGCGGCGATGGTGAAGCCGCCGGTACCCAGGCCCAGCGGCAGCGCCTCCCCGCCCCAATGCAGCGCGGCCGACCAGAGCGAGAGCCGCGCATCGAGCCCCTCCACGCCGCCGGTCAGGCGCTCCAGCGTGCGCAGCCCCGCCGCGCGGCCGGGATCGAGCATCAGCAGCGCCACCGATGCGATCCCCGCCAGCGCCGCGGCGCCGAGCCAGGCCAGCGCCGCGCCGGGCCGCCCGCCCCGCCACAGCCGGAGCGCCGGCGCCACCGCGACGCCGAGGCCGAGCGTCGCCAGCGCCGTGCGCCCGCCCGGCAGCAGCGCCGCCGCGGCCAGCGCCGCGACCAGCCCGAGCCAGCACAGAGCGAGGAGGAGATGCCGGCTCTCGCTCGCGCGGACCGCGGCGAGCGCGGCGGCGATGGCGATGGCGAGGCCGGCGACCTGGTAGTTCGTCTTCGCGGAGTCCTGGACAACGATCTCCCGCAGCAGCCCGCCCGATCGCGCGGCCAGCACGATGCCCGCGGCGAGCAGCATCCCCGCGAGCAGCGACCCGCCGGTCAGCCCGCGCCGCGCCGCGGGATCCGCGCCCAGCAGCATGCCCGCGGCCAGCATCGCCGGCCCGGCCAGCACGACGTCCACCAGCTTCTCCGGTGCCACCTCGCGCGAGGGCGACCAGGCCGTCGCGACGACGAGCCAGAGCGGCAGCAGCAGCGCGCCGGCGAGCGGCCAGGCGATCGCGGGATCGACGTTCCAGCGCCGCGTCGCGAGCAGCAGCCCCAGCAGCGGCGGCAGCGCGGCGACGGTCGCGACGGTCAGGTCCAGCGGCAGCGCGCCGAGCCCCGGCGCGGTCTTCAGCCCCCCCGCGACCTGCATCGCTGCGGCGAGGACCCCGGCCAGCAGCGCGAGCGGCGCGACGATCACTCCGCGGGCTCCGGCACCAGCCGGCGGGCGGGGCGCCGCGCCTCGCCCAGCAGGACGGCGGCCGTGCCGATGCCGAGCGCGGCCATCGGCGCGGCGATGGCCAGCAGCAGGATCAGCAGCGGCCGGTTCGGCAATGACGGGCGCAGGCCGACCGAGGGGCCGGAGACCAGCCGCGCCGCCACCACGTCGTCCGCCGCCGCGATCACCCCCGCGCGCTGGCTCTGCGCCAGAAGATCGTAAAGCGCCTGACGGATCGCGGCGTCGGTCTGGCGGTTCAGCCGCGCCTCCAGCGCGCGGACGCGCCTTCGCGCCAGCTCCTCGAGGTCGCCGCGCACCTTGCCCTCGGCGAAGGCGTGCAGGCGCCGCAGATAGGCCAGCGCCGCGTCGCGGTCGCGATGCGCCAGCGCGATGGTCCAGGTCACCTGGTTCGGGGTCTGCGTGATGGAGAGGCTCCGCTCGAGCCAGGCGCGGAGGTCGTCGAGATCGGCCTCGATGCGCAGGCCGAGCGCCTGGCGGATCTCGCCCATCGGCCAGGCCGTGCGCCAGGCCGTGAGCTCTGCGAGGATCGGCGTCTCCGCGGCCAGCAACTCCGCCGCCTGGCTCGATCGCATCGCGCCGATGTAGATCGCGAAATTGCCGGTCGCGCGGAAATCGAGCAGCCCGCCGAGCGGCATGGCGTGTGACAGCAGCGAGGAGGTCGCGATGCCCGTCGTCTCGGCCGGCGCGACCACGGCGTCGGCGACGTAGCTCGTCGGCCAGGCCATCACCGTCGTGACGCCGGCGGCGAAGAGCGCCATGGCGGCGAGCGACACGCCGCGCCAGCGTGCGAGAATCCCCGCGATCAGCTCGCCGAGCGGCATGCGACCCCCTTGCCCAATCGGATCCACGTCGTCAGCCGCGTCACGGGCGCCGCGGCCTCCACCCGCAGCACCGGGGCGGGGCGGATCGTGCCGTAGAGATCGCTCTCATGGCCCGCGACGAGCGCGATCGAGAGCGGCGCATCGGATTCGAAGGCGATGGTAGCGGGCCCCTCCGCGCCGTCCGCGGTCAAGCGCCAGGTCGCGGGGCAGAGGCGCCAGTGCCAGGCGACGCGGCGGAACGGGCCGGCCAGGCGATCCTCCACCGTCCAGTCGCGGCCGGCGACGCGGATCTCGCGCGCGGTCTCGCGGCTGGCGGCGTCGCGCATCGCCGCGCCGTCCGGCAGGGCGCGCATCGCGGGCCACCGCGCGAGCAGGAAGCGGCCGGCGCGAGGCATCGGATCCTCGGTGTCGAAGACGGGCGCGTTGTGCGCGGCGGCGCCGCCCAGCGCATCCCACCACCACGACGCGGGCGGCGCATAGCTGCCGGTGCCGCCGTCGCGCAGGATCCAGGTTGCGCCGTCGCGCAGCGAGACGTGCAGGAGGTCGGACTGTCCGGGGCGGAAGCGCAGCCCGCCGGCGCGCATCACCGCGGCGGCGTCCGCCTCGTGCCAGCCCATCGTTCCTTCGGACCGCCAGCGCGGCGGCCGCGGCATGCCGAGGCGTGGCTGCGCCAGGCCGAGCCAGGTGCAGCCGGGATCGTCGGGCGCATCCGCGCGGCAGCCCGCGAAGAGCCGCGCCGCGCGTTCGACACTGCCGCGCGCGTCGCGCGGACCGCACAGCGAGAGGTCGGCGAAGGCGCTGTCGTCCTCGAGCCCGAGGCGCGGCGCGCCGCCCGCGGGATCGCAGACGCGGTGCAGCCAGCCCGCGAGCAGCGCCGCGCGCCGGCCGAGCGGCGCGGGGAAGGGCGGCGCCCCGGCGCGGCGGCGCAGCCACTCCGCGATCGCCAGCACGTCGAGCGCGAGGCGCGCATAGCCCGGCGAGACCTGCGCGAAGCCGCCATCCGCGGCGACCAGCCGCGCGACGCAGGCGGCGAGCGACGCGGCATGCGGCGTGGCATCGCGGCCGAGCAGCAGCGCGCAGGCGAAGGCGCCGGCGGCTTCCGAGATCGGGTGGTTGTTGTCCTGCGCCATCGCATAGAGCGGCGTCGCGGCGATGCGCCTCGCGCAGCGGTCGAGCAGCGCGCGCGCGCCCGGGGGCGGGTCGCGATCGGCGTCGAGCAGGGCGAGCGCGAGGGCGACGTGCAGCGCGCGCAGCGCCGCTTCCTGCCCGCAGGCCCAGGCGACGCCGCGATAGGGCGGGTTCTGCACGCACCAGAGCGTGGCCAGCGCATCGGCGCGGGCGAGATGCGGCCCGTCGGGATCGAGCCGCGCGGCCTGGGCGAGCAGCGGCAGGGCGGCGAGGCGGCTGGCTTCCCAGGCCGGGCGCGCGCCGGCGCCGCGATGCAGGTCGAGGGACAGCGCCGGCGCGGCGGGGTCGAAGCCGCGATGCCAGTCGGGATGCTGCGGCAGGGACGCGGCGGCGCCGAGGATCCGGTCGGCCTCGGCCGCGGTCAGCGTCGGGGCGGGCGGGGCGGTGGCGGGCAGGAAGCGCCCGGCCGGGACCGGCCGGTCGGCAAGCCGCAGCGCCGCGACGCCGAGGCGGCGCAGGGCGGCGTCGCCGAGGCGCAGCGCGACCGGGCGCGGGCCGAGGCGCCGCGCCGCATCGGCGGCCAGGGCGATCCCGCGCAGCCCGGCCGCGCCGGCCGGCCGGCCCGGCCATGGCCGGCTTCGGACCTGATCGGACATGATGGGAAGGAGGATGAGGCAAGCCCTGGCGTTGCCGGCATTAATATTCGCGCATTGGTTGGGCGGCGTGCGGTTTTCACACTGCTTTCACGCTGATTCACGCTGGGCGGCCCGCTCCTCCAATTCCTCGGGCGTCGCGGCGATGCGCCGATCGCGCAGCCAGGCCGAGAGGGCGGGGTCGGCGCTGAGCACGCAGAGCGGGATCGCCAGCACCATGCCGGCCGTGAAGGGCAGGGCGACCAGCAGCGCGGCCGGCGAGACCGTGGCGAAGATCAGCGTCAGCGCGACGCCGATCAGCGTGTGCGGCCAGAGCAGCCGCGCCGCGTCCTGCCAGGCGATGCCGCGCGCGGCGCGGTTCTGGGGCGCCCATCCCGCGCGCCGCCCGAAGGGCAGCGTGACCAGGAACATCGCCTTGTTCAGCGTCGACAGCGGCTCGAAGAGTTGCATGAATGCGAACTCCGCCGCCGCGCCCTTCGCGAAGGCGGCGCGGCCGCCGTAGCGCGCGGCGACCGGAGCCTGGATCAGCGCCTGCGCATAGCCCGACAGCTTGGGCGCGAAGTAGCAGAGCCAATGCGCGAAGACCGCGATCGCCAGCGCCCCCATCGGCGTCGCCGCGCCGCCGCCCGTGGCCGCGTTGACCGCAGCGAGGACCAGCACCGCCGCATGGAGCGGCGCGCCGAGGAACAGCAGGATCGCCTGCAGCAGCTGCAGCCGGCCCATCGGGGTGAAGTTGGGCAGCTTCAGCAGCTGCCAGTACTGCATGTTGCCCGCCCCCCAGCGCTCGTCGCGGATGAGGAATTCCGGCATGGCGGGGGGGTTGGATTCGAGGCTGCCGTCCTCCTCCGGCAGGCAGCGCACGCGCCAGCCCGCGGCCTGCAGGCGCACGCTCTCCACCATGTCGTGGGAGAGGATGCGGCTCCCGTCGGCAAGAGGCTCGAGCCGCGCGTGGTCGCGGAAGGGCGCGCAGCGGATGATCGCGTTGTGCCCCCAATAGGGCCCGGCATCGAGCTGCCACCAGGCCTGGCCGGTCGCCCAGCTCCGCATGCCCGCGCGCATGCCGAACTGGAACAGGCGCGGGAAGGCCGCGGCGGCGGGGCGCCCGACGATGAGCTGCTGCACGATCGCGAGCCGCGGTTCGGCTTCCATGATCGCGACCAGCCGCAGCACGGCGCTCGGCGTCATCACGCTGTCGGCGTCGAGCGTGATGAAGAAGGCGGCCTCGCCGGCGTGGCGGTCGAGGAAGTCCATCAAGTTGCCGGCCTTGAAGCCCTCGTTCCGTTCGCGGCGGCGGTAATGGACATGCGGATGCCGCGCCGCGAAGGCGGCGATGGCGGCTGCCTCGGCGGCGGCATGGGCGGGGTCCTGCGTGTCCGACAGCAGCCAGAGGCGGAAGCGGTCGGCCGCGCCGGCTTCCGCCAGCCCGTCCAGCAGGCGGCCGAGCGGGGGCAGCACGGAAGCCATGTCCTCGTTGCGGATGCAGACGGCGAGCGCGGTGACGGATTGCGGCGGGCCAGGCCGCGCCCGGCGCAGCGCGGGCAGCACGAAGCCCGGCGGGTCGTCGCTGTCGAGGAGGATCGCCAGGCCGGTGATGGAATTCGCCGCCGAAAGCGCGGCCCAGGGCACGGTCGGCAGGACGCAGAGCAGGATCAGCCACTCCGCGGTGTTGACGCCGCCAGGCGCGAGCGCGCGCCAAGTCAGCCAGACCAGCAGCGCGGCGATGGCGAGGACGAGCGCGGCGAAGAGGCTGCGGCGGCGAACGACGTTCTCGGTCACGTCAGATGGATGGCGGGGGATCGTGGCGGGCGTGCGGCGGTCAGGGCGACACCGGCACCCCGGCGAGGGCGAGCGCATAGGCGCCGAGGCTCAGCGCCGTCCATCCCGCCGCGCCGAGCCAGACCATCCCCGTACCGGCGCCGAGCAACGCGATCGCCGGCAGGGCCTGCATGGCATGGATGCCGAGGAAATGCGCGACCCGAAGGTCGCCGCCGTCGCGCGACCAGAAGAAGGGCGGGAAATTCGCGGCATCGCTCAGCACGCCGCCTACATGCGGCGTCTGGTGTGCCGAGATGCTCGCGCCGGTGAAGCCGCCGATCGCGCCGCCCACGATCAGGCCGAGCCCGACCGCATGCCGCCAAGCTCGCGGCCTTGCCAAATCGCCATGCCGCAGGACCAGCGCGCCGAGCAGCGCGGCCAACGCCACCAGCAGCACCGCCGCCAGCCCCATCAGCCCGTACATCACGCCGCCGAGCGGATCGGTGGCGAAGTGGCTGGGCTGGCCGAGCAGGGCGCGCAGCGTGATCCAGCCCTGTTCGAACAAGCCCGCGCCGAGCGTGCCCCACAGCACCGCGCGCGCGGCCCAGCCGTCGCGCACCGCCGGCGCCAGCACGCCCCAGGCCCAGGCCAGCGTCCAGAACCACGCGACGAAGGACGCCGCGAACTTCGCCGGCTTCACCCACACGGAGACGCCGTTGACGCTGCGCGGGTCGAAGGCCATCGCGACCAGGCAAGCCAGCAGCAGCCACAGCATCGCCCAGCCCGCGCGGGCCAGAAGGGGTTGGCGCGCGGCGAGCTCTGCCAGGATGGGGGTGGCGGGCCGCAGGACATGCGCGCTCATGCGCGGGCCTCCTTCGCCATGGCGGCCCGCAGGCCGAGGAAGGTCAACAGCCCGATCGGGCCGGCGAGGAAGGTCAGCGGCAGGCAGAGCCGCACGAGCCAGGGATGGAGGCCGTCGGCCGCGCCGCGCCGGCAGATCCAGGCGCCGATGAACAGGTCGAAGGCGAGGTAGTGGACCCAGCCCGCGAGCAGCACGCCCTCCGAGCGGAACAGGGCGGCGACGCCGGCAAGGGAGGAGAAGCCGCCCTCCGCCCCCGGCGCGTGGGCCGCGAGCAGCACGGCATAGAGCGCGGCGAGGAGACCCGGGATGGCGATGCCGGCCAGGCGCCAGGTCACCAACGGCGCGCGGGGCGCGACCAGCAGCGCGAGCCAGCCAGCCATGGCGAGCATGTTGGCGGCGGAGAAGATGGTTTCGGCGGGCAGGGGAGCCTCCTGAACTTGCCAGTGGTCAGTTTATGCCGCTTCGAACTGACCGTTGTCAAGTTCAGTCCTCGGCGTCAGGATGCGATCATGTCCGTGACCCCGAAGGCGGAGGGCCGCCACCATCACGGCGCGCTCCGACAGGCACTGCTGGACGCGGTGGCCGAGATCGTGCGCGAACGCGGCCCGGACGCGGTGACGCTGCGTGAATGCGCGCGGCGCGCCGGCGTGTCGCATTCCGCCGCCACGCCGCATTTCGGCGACAAGCGCGGCCTGCTCACCGCGTGCGCGGTCGAGGGCGAGGCACGACTTCAGGCGGCGATGCGGGCGGAGTTGTCGGCGCTGCCGCCGGGCGCGGATGCCGCCGCGCGGCTGGGCGCGACGGGGCGCGGCTACATCGCCTTCGCGCGCGGCAATCCCGCGCATTTCCGGCTGATGTTCCGCGCCGAGCTGATCGACCGCGGCGACGCCGCCTGGCGCGCCGCGACGGCCGCATCCTTCGCGGTGCTGTCCGACGCGATGGAGGCGCTGGTGCCCGGGCTGGATGCGCGCGCGCGCCGGGCGCGGCTCGCGCTTGCCTGGGCGGCCGTGCACGGCTTCTGCGCCTTGCGCGTCGAAGGCGGGGGGGGCGCGATCTTCACGCCGGCGGTTGCCGACGACCTGATCGCGCTGGTCGTCGCGGCCTGCGCCGTGCCGGCGCGCTGAACGCGACGCCGCCGGTGCAAGGCCTGGCGAGGCGGGCGGCGGGTCGCCCCACCGCCCGCTTCAGGCGTCGCCTCAGTTGCTCTGCGGCGTCGGCGTGACGGAGAGCGCCAGCGCCTCCTCGAAGGCGATGTCGATGTTGTCGCCGACGCGCACGTTGCGCAGCAGCGCCTGCATCTCCGGCCGCTTCACCACGACCGTGCGCGGGCGGTTGTTCGGGCCGACGAAGCTGACGGTGTTGGTCGCCTGGTCCACCGCCGTGACGCGCACGCGCACGCGGGTGAGCTCGCCCACCGCGCCGGCCGGGCGCTCGCCCGGGGCGGCGCGGACGCCGGCGATCTCCCGGGTGGGCGCGCTGCCGCGGCCCGTGGCCGGCGCGATGGCCGCGGCGACGGCGACGAGGTAGCGGACCGTCACCCGGTCGCCGGAGCGGATCTGGTTGAAGTTCTGCACCTCGCGGCCGACGCGCATCGTGACCAGCGCGCCGGACTGGGCGCCGTCCTGGCCGCGCAGCAGGATCTCGCGCTTGGTGCGGTCCACCGTCTCCACGATGGCTCGCAGCGTGATCTCCTCGGACACGGCGGCGGCCTGCGGCGGCGGCGGCGCGGGCGGGGCCGGCGGGGGGGTGGTCTCGCAGGCCGCGAGCGGCAGCAGGCCGAGCGGCAGGATCAGGGTGGCGCGGCGGGTGAGCATAGCTTTTTCCTTCCTCGCGGGCGCCGCCACGGCCGGGCTGGCCGCGGGCAACGACCCTTACGCGGGCGTCATTTCGCCCATTCGGTGCCCCGCTGCCAACCCGTTTCGCAGCGTCCGTTTTCGACGGCCGACCTGCGGAATGAACCGGGATCAGCCCGCCATCCGCCGCACCCAGGCGCCATAGAGCCGCGGCCCCGCCAGCGCCAGCAGCGCGACGGCCATGATGCAGGCCGAGATCGGCCGCGTGACGAAGGTCGTCCAGTCGCCCTGGCTGATGGTCAGCGCCTGGCGCAGCGCCTGTTCGGCCATCGGGCCCAGGATCATGCCGATGACCACCGGTGCGACGGGGAAGTCGAAGCGGCGCATGAACATCGCGATGATCCCGATGCCGTAGAGCAGCACGAGGTCGATGACGGAGTTGCTGATGCCGTAGGTCCCGATCGTCGCGAAGACCAGGATCCCGGCATAGAGCTGCGGCTGCGGGATCTTCAGGATCCGCGCCCAGAGCCCGACCAGCGGCAGGTTCAGCACCACCAGCATGACGTTGGCGATGAAGAGGCTCGCGATCAGCGTCCAGACGAGCTCGGCCTGGCTCGTGAACAGCAGCGGCCCGGGCTGGATGCCGTAGGACTGGAAGGCGCTCAGCATGATCGCCGCCGTCGCGCTGGTCGGCAGGCCGAGCGTCAGCATCGGGACCAGGATGCCCGCGGCGGCCGCGTTGTTCGCGGCTTCCGGGCCGGCCACGCCCTCGATCGCGCCGGTGGTGCCGAATTCCTTCTGCGCCTCCGGTGAGGCGAGCTTCCTCTCGGCGTAGTAGCTCAGCATGGTCGGCATCTCGGTGCCGCCCGCCGGCATCACGCCGAAGGGGAAGCCGAGCCCCGCGCCGCGGATCCAGGGCCAGAAGCTGCGCTTCCAGTCCGACTTCGACATCATGATCGAGCCGACCGGCAGCACCTCCTGCTTGCCCTCGGCGTAGCGCCAGGCGAGGTAGAGCGTCTCGCCGACCGCGAAGAGCGCGACGGCGACGAGCACGACGTTGACGCCGTCCAGCAATTCGGGGACGCCGAAGGTCAGCCGCGGCTGGCCGGTCTGCAGGTCGATGCCGACCAGGCCGAGCAGCAGGCCGAAGAACAGGCTCGTCAGGCCGCGCAGCGCGCTGCCGCCGAGCACGGCGGAGACCGTGACGAAGCACAGGATCATCAGCGAGAAATACTCGGCCGGCCCCAGCGTCAGCGCGAGGTCCACCACCACCGGCCCGAGGAAGGCGATGCCGAGCGTGCCGACGGTGCCGGCGACGAAGCTGCCGATCGCCGATGTCGCGAGCGCCGGCCCCGCGCGCCCGCTGCGCGCCATCTTCGCCCCTTCCAGCGCGGTGATGATGGAGCCGCTCTCACCCGGCGTGTTCAGCAGGATCGAGGTGGTCGAGCCGCCATACATCGCGCCGTAAAAGACACCGCAGAACAGGATGAAGGCGCCGGTGGCCGGGACGGTGAAGGTGATCGGCAGCAGCAGGGCGATGGTCAGCGCCGGCCCGATCCCCGGCAGCACGCCGATTGCGGTGCCGAGGAAGCAGCCCAGCAGCGCCCAGCCCAGATTGGCAAGGCTCAGCGCGTTGCCGAACCCCATCGCGAGCCCCGAGATCGCGTCCATTATGGGGCCCTCAGGCGGCGGGCGTCGTGCCGAAGGCACGCATTCCGCGTGACGCCTCCGGCGGCTTGCCTTTCGCGCCTACGCGCTGTCGCGCGCTTGTCTTGGGTCGCCCTGCGCGCGGGGCCGCCTTCGCGGCCCTGGTCTTCGTGTCGGCGGGTCATTCCGGGCTCCCGAAGACCAGCGCCTCGATCACGCCCGCGCCGATGTTCACCCCCAGCAGCTTCACGAACAGCGCATAGGCGCCGAGCGAGACGACGAAGGCGATCGCGAGGTTGCGAAGGTGCGAGCGCGAGCCGAAGGCCGCGCAGACGAGCGCGAACTGCACCGTCGCGGCCACGGTGAACCCGAAGGGCACGATCAGGGCGATGTTGGCCAGCAGGCTCGCCAGCAGCAGGCCGATGGCGCGCCAGTTCACCGGCGGCGCGCCCTGCAATTCCTCGATGTCGTGCGACCAGCCGCCGCGCAGCGCGACCACGGTCAGCGCGACGCCCAGCACCACCAGGCCCGCGGCCACCAGGAAGGGGATCGCCTTCGGACCGACCTGCGCATAGAGCGGCGAGGCCGGGATGACCGCGGCCTGCCAGGCCGTCAGCAATCCCGTCAGCAGCACGAAGATCGCCACGGCGATGTCCGCGCCGCGATGCGGGTTCTCACGCATGCCCTGCGCCCCCTTCCCCGGTGGGCTGCCGGCCTAGCTGGCCAGTCCGATGTCCTTCAGCACCTGCTCCGTCTCCGCCTGGTCGCGGCGCAGGAATTCCTCGAAGGCCGTGCCGGTCAGGAAGGCGTCGTCCCAGCCCTGCCGCTCCAGGATCTCGCGCCATTGGGACGAGGCGTGCAGCGCCGTCATCCAATCCGTCAGCGCCTGGCGCTGGTTGGCGTTGATGCCCGGCGCGCCGAAGACGCCGCGCCAGTTGCCGATGACGATGTCCATGCCGCTCTGCTTCAGCGTCGGCACGCCCTCCAGGCTGCGCGTCTCGCCGGTCGTGGCCAGCGCGCGCATGCGGCCGGCCTTGATCTGCTCGGAGAATTCCGACACGCCGGAGATGCCCGCGCGGACCTGCGCGCCGAGGATCGCGGCCTGGGCCGGACCGCCACCGGCGAAGGCGACATAGGATGCCTCCCGCGCGTTCTTGCCCAGCGCCTTCAGGATCAGGCCGAGGGTGATGTGGTCGATGCCGCCCGCGCTGCCGCCGCCGACCGAGACCGCGCCGGGATTCGCGCGCAGCGCGTTCAGGAAGTCCTGCAGGTTCTGGAACGGCGAGCTGGCGGGGACGACGATGACCCCGGGCTCCGTCGTCATGCGCGCGACCGGCGTGACGTCCTTCAGCCCGACGGGCGTGCGGTTGGTGATCAGCGATCCCACCATCACCGCGCCCGCGACCATGATCGCGTCGCCGCGGCCGCGCCGCTGGCCGACGAAACGCGGCAGCCCGACCGCGCCGCCGGCGCCGCCCACATTCTCGAACTGGAAGCTGCCGACCAGGCCCGCCGCGCGGGACGCCTGCTCGATGGCGCGGCCGAGCCCGTCCCAGCCGCCGCCCGGGCCGGCGGGGACGAAGACGAACATGCTGGGGAAGCGCTGCTGCGCGACGGCGGGGCGGAACAGGGCGGCGGAGGCCGCGAGCCCGGCGGAGGCCGCGATCGTGGTGCGGCGGCGGATGGTCATGGTTGTCCTCCCTCGAGGCCGGCAACGCGCAACGCCGCAAGGCTAGGACAGCCTCGCCGGTGGCGCAAACCAGCGGCGCAACGACGCCGCGTCCGGCCGCGAAACGGATGCGGCGCCGGTCGGCTTGCCGAGGCGCGCCGCGCGGCCGCATGGTGGCGCGCCGGAACCTGGGACTGTGCGACATGACCAGCCTCCGGGCCATGGTGGCCCGCTGCGCGATGCTTGGCCTTCTGACGGGCGTCGGCCTCGGCGCGCCCGCGCTCGCCCAGCCGCAGCCGCCGCCGAACCGGGAGGTGACGGTCCAGAACGAGACGGACCTGTTCCTGCAGGAGCTCTACCTCGCGCCGCCCAATGCTGCCGATCGCGGACCCGACCGCCTGGGCAACGACACCGTCGCGCCGGGCGCCACCTATCGAGCGCGGCTCGGCCGGACGCGGGACTGCGTCTTCAACGTCACCGCCGTCTTCCAGGGCGGCACCGAGGAACAGCGGCCGCGGGTGGATGTCTGCCGCGCGCCGCGCCTGGTCTTCGGCGATCCCGCCCTGCCGACGCTCGACGCCGCGGTCGCCAATGCCAGCCAGGTCGCGCTGCGCGAACTCTATGCCCGCCCGGCCGGGGAGGCCGCGGACCGCCAACCCGAGCGCCAGGCTGAGCGCCCGTGGGGGCCCGACCGCCTCGGCGCCGGGACGATCCAGCCGAACGGGCGCTTCGCGCTGCGGCTGCGCGCGCGCGAGTGCCGCTTCGACCTGCGCGCCGTCTACGACGACGATCGCGAGGAGGTGAAGCGCGGCCTCGACCTCTGCCAGGCGCGCGCCGTCGCTTTCGACCGCAGCGGCATCCCCCGGCCGCCGACGCGGCGCCTGGTGCTGGCGAACCGGCACCTCGCCGCCGTGCAGCAGGCCTACCTCTCCGCCAGCACCGATGCCGACTGGGGTCCCGACCGCCTGGGCGCGGCGATCCTGGAACAGGGCGGGGAGGCGACGGTCGAGATGCAGGGCGAGTGCGAGGCGGACCTGCGCATCGTCTTCCCCTCCGGCGCGGCGGAGGAACGGCGCGCAGTGAACATCTGCGACGAGCCGCGCATCGTGCTGCGTCCGGGCTGGGTGGTGGCCGCGCGGCTGGACCCGGGCGACGATCCCGGCCCCGACCTGCCCGCGCCGTCCGGCGTCTCGCCGAACAGCCTGCGGCTGCGCAATGCCGGCCAGTTGCCGGTGGTGGAGATCTACACGGGCCGGCGCGGCGGCGATCGCGGCGAGGACCGGCTGGGCGCCGACACGCTGCCGATCGGCGCGACGATCGACATCGAGCCCACCGAACCCGAGGCCTGCGCCGCCGACCTGGTCGCGGTCTTCCGCGACGGGCGCGAGGTTCTGCGAGAAGGCGTGGACCTCTGCACGGGGGCGGAGATCGAGGTGCGATGAGAAGCCTGGGCTTCGCGCTGGCGCTGCTGCTCGCCGGTCCTGCCGCCGCGCAGGGCGTGCCGGAGGCGCTGCGTGGCGCCTGGTTCGCCGGCGACTGTGCCGATCCCGCCGCGATGCTGGTGCTGACCGGCCGCGCCGCGGCGCGGGTGGATGCCGAGGCGCCGGCGCGGCTGTACCGCTTCGCGACGCTGGGGTCCGCGGCGGGCTATGCGCTCGGCACCGGCACGGGGCCGGAGGCGCCGCGGCTGATGTTCCGCGCCGCGGCCGAGGGGCTCGAGACCATCGAGCCCGAGGCCAAGACCCGCGATGACCGGCTGCCGGGCGACGCCGCGCCCCAGGCCTGGCGCCGCTGCGACTCGCCGCCCGCGGCGCTCGCCGCGTTGCACGGGGAGGGCATCGCCTTCCTTGCCGCGCTCGAGAACCTCGAGGCTGCCTGCGGGACCGGGACGCCCGGCGCCTGCGCCGAGGCGATCCTGCGCCAGGGCGATGTCAGCGGCGATGCGCGGCTGTCGCCGGCGGAGCTGGCGCGCCTGGCGCGCGGCGCGGCCTGGCTGCTCGCGGTGCAGGAAGGCGCGACGCAGGAGGTGCTGGCGACGGCCGTCGGCGCCGGCGCGCTGGGCGGCATCCTGGCCGCGCGCACGCTGGTGGAGAGCCTGGACTATGACGGCGACGGGCGCCTGTCCGCGGCGGAGTTGCTGCAGGACCGCGGCCCCGGCTTCGCCCGCGCCGCCGGCACGCCGGAAGGCCGGCCGCTGCGGATGGAAGGCCTCAGCGAAGGCGCGGGGATGCTGCGGAGCTTGATGGACGGGCTGCTGAACCGGTAGGCGCAGCTATTCGCGCGTCTCCCGCCAGAGCCCGAGCTTGCGCTGCGCCGCCGCGTCGGAATAGCCGAAGAGCACGAGTTCCGTCGCGGCTTCCAGTTCCAGCGCCGCCCAGGACGGCACGACGAAGATGTCGCGCGGCGCGAGCGCGAGCTGGCGGCCGCCGATGCGCGCCGTGCCGCTGCCTTCCACCACGACGAAGACGGTGGCGTCGGTCGACCGCCGCGCGCGGGTCGCGAAGCCGCGCGGCAGCAGCCGCACATGCGCCGCGATGGTCGGCATGACGTCGCCGCCATCGGCGGGGTTGATGAACTCCAGCGCGTGGCCGAGATGCGCGTCCGGGTCGCCGGCGCGCGCCATCACCGCCAGGCTCTCCCGCCACTCCGCGTAGGGATAGTGGAACAGTGGCAGCCGGCCCGGACGTCTTGCCGCGGCGGTGCCGCCGAAGGGGCGAAGGTTGCGCCCGTAGCGCGCGGCGGTGTCGCCGGGCGGCGCGGTCTCGGGGTGCGCCATGGCGCCGTCGGGCAGGCGTTCCGCGAAGGACGCGGCGTAGAACCGCACCGTCGGGATATCGAGCCCGTCCAGCCAGATCATCGGCCGGCCGGAATCGTTTCCGTGGTCATGCCACTGCCAGTTCGGCGTCAGGATGAGGTCGAAGGGCCGCATCACCGCCTTCTCCCCATCGACCGCGGTGAAAGCGCCGTCGCCTTCCATCACGAAACGCAGCGCGCATTGTGTGTGGCGGTGGCAGGGCGCGACCTCGCCCGGCAGGATCAGTTGCAGCCCCGCATAGAGGCTGCTGGTAACAGAGGAGGTGCCGGGCAGGCCCGGATTCTCCAGGATCAGCACGCGGCGCTCCGCCTGCTCGGCCGAGATCAGGTCGCCGGCCCGCAGCAGATGGGCGCGGGCGTCCTCGTAATGCCAGAGATGCGGCTGGACGGCGGAGGTCGGGGTCGGCGTGACAAGGGCGGCGAGCACCTCCCACAGGGGAAAGAGGTGCTGCGGCTCCATTTCCTTGTAGAGGGCCTGGAGCAGGGTCCTGGCTTCGTTCGAGCCGGGGGCGGGGCCATCGGTCATCGGGCGTTTCCGGGTGCGCGTGGGCGGCGGAGCTTAGCCCGGGCCGCGGCGGGGCGTGAATGCCCAGGGCTGCCTCGGGGCTTCCGTCGGGCTGGGGGTTCCGGTAGAGAGGGCGGGCACGGACCCGTAGCTCAGCTGGATAGAGCGTTGCCCTCCGAAGGCAAAGGTCGCACGTTCGAATCGTGTCGGGTCCGCCAATCTATTCAGACGCTTGTGGATTGGACGGGGTGCGTCGGGACCGCCACATCCGCGAACATCCCGCTACGGCGTCCTGGCATCGCGCTCTACCCGATACCGGCGGGCCCGAGCGGTGGCCGCCAAGGCGAGGCACTCTGTAGATCCGGCAGGCACTCCACGCCTTCTGGACACTGCTTGGCACCGCGCACGGACATTCTCTCCGCGGCGCCGCGTGCGAACGGCGCTGTCTTCCAGATGCAGCACCAGTCGCGGAACGGGTTGCTGCAGGTGCTGTCCGGCTACGTGCGGCCGGCGCAGGGATGCGGCGGCAACGAACGCCCTGCGTATGAGGCACGGCTCTCCCTCGGGTCCCGACAACGACGTGCCCGGGCGCGCGCGCCGACGAGCGGTAGCGCATTCGGCACCGCGGCTACGTGAAAGTCCGACCCGAAGCGGTCATTGGGTGGCCGACTCTTAGCCCATTCGCAAGCGTCGCCTCGCCGCCGCGTCAATCATTCCATGCGGATGCCCGCTTCTCGCACCACGGTCGCCCATTTCGTGAGTTCCGCGTCGATGAAGGCCGCATAGCCCGCGGGATCGAGCGTGCCGGGCTCCACCTCCAGCGCGCGCAGCCGCTCTGCCACTGCCGGCTCGGCCAGGACGGCGCGGATCTCGGCGTTCAGCATCGCGACCACCCCGGCCGGCGTGCTCGCCGGCGCCGAGACGCCCTGCCAGGAAGATGCCGAGAAGCCCGGCAAGCCCTGCTCGTCGAAGGTTGGGATGTCCGGGAAGCCCGGCGCGCGGGCCAGGCTCGTGACGCCGAGCGGGCGCAGCGTGCCGCCGCGGATGTGGCCGGTCGCGGTCGGCAAATTGTCCACGAAGGCGTGCACCGTGCCGGCCAGCAGGTCGTTCAGCGCCGGGCCGGTGCCGCGGTAGGGCACGTGCAGCACCTCGACCCCCGCGCTGCGCTTCAGCAACTCCATCGTCAGGTGGGAGGAACTGCCCGCGCCCGGCGAGGCGTAGCTGAGGCCGCCTGGGCGTGTCTTCGCCAGCGCGATGAACTCCGGCAGCGTGCGCGCCGGCAGCGCTGGGTTGACCAGCAGCACGTTCGGGATGGTGCCGATCAGCGCGACATGCGCGAAGTCGCGCCGCGGGTCGTAGCCGATGTCCGGCACCAGCGCCGGCGCGATGCCGTGCGAGGCGATGTTGGACATCAGGATGGTGTGACCGTCGGGCTCCGCCCGCGCCACCGCGCGCGAGCCGACCGTCGCCGTCCCGCCCGGCCGGTTCTCCACCACCACGGGCTGGCTCAGTCGCACCGCGAGCCGTTCCGCAACGAGGCGCGCCAGCAGGTCCGTTGTGCCGCCGGGCGGGAAGGGCACGACATAGGTCACCTGCCGCCGCGGCCAGGAAGGCGCCTGCGCACGGGCAACGACCGGGGCCAGCGCGAGGGCAGCGGCGAGGCGGCGTCGGGCGAGCATGGCAGCGTTCTCCTCAGGCCGGGAACAGGGCGCGGTGCCAGTCGATCACAGGCGCCACGCCCGACTCGGCCCAGGGGCCGGTCATCAGGCAATGCGGCGCGTCCGGCAGCACGACGTGCGCGCCGCCGAGGAAGCGCGCGATCGCCTGGTCCTGCCCGGGCGGATGGCGTTCCGGATCGTCGCGACCGGCCTCGACGACGAGGGCGCGCACCCCGGCGAGGCGCGACGCATCGATCGGGATCGACAGCGCGTAACGCTCGTTCAGCGCGCGAGGTGCTTCCGGCGACAGCGCGGCGACGTAGTCGGCCAGCCCCTCCGGTCGCTCGCCGCCGAGATAGCGCGCCGCGACCACCGCGGCCGGGGGCGGCCTGAGCATCGCGCCTTCTGCCACGAGCGGCACGCGCTGCGCGCCTGGCAGGTTGCCCGGCGGAGAGGGCGCGACCAGCATCAGCCCCGCCGCATCGCCCAGCCGCTCCGCGGCCCGCATTGCGATCAGCGCGCCGAGGCTGTGGCCGAGCAGCACGGCCCGGCCGCCGAGCGCGGCGACGGCCTCCACCGCATCGGCGGCGTAGTCGTCCACGCCGGTCGCGGGATCGGCGCCGTGCTCCAGCGTGCCCTTGCCGCGCGGCTCAAGCGCGGCGGCTGCGATGCCCGCCGCGCCGAGGATCGAGAGCCACGGCGCGAAGCACCAGGCGCCGTGATAGCCGCCGGGAATGCAGAGGATCGGCACCCCCGCGCCCGGCCCGACGAAGACCGCGCCGCGCGACAGCGCGACGCGGAGCGTGCCGGGCGGAATGCGGCCCGGCGGCGGCGCCAGGCTCACTCCGGGTGGATCCCGGCGATGCGCACCCAATCCTGCCAGCGCGCGCGGTCGGCGACGAGGAAGCGGTCCATCTCGGCGGCCGGCATGAAGCCCGGCGTCAGGCCCTGCCGTACCAGCGCCGCGGCCACCGCCTGGTCCGCGACGGCGTCGCGCAGCAGCGTGCCCAGGCGATCGACGATCGGCGCGGGCGTGCCGGCTGGCGCGGTCAGGCCGAACCAGCCCTCCACGACGAAATCGGGGATGCTCTCCGCGACTGTCGGCAGGTCCGGATTCTGCACGGTGCGCCGCGCCGAGGAGACGGCGATCGGCGCCACGCGGCCGGATTGCAGCGCCGGCGCGGCCGACAGCGCATCGAGGAAGGCGAACTGGATCTGCCCGCTGATGAGGTCCGGCACGATCTGCGTGATGTTGCGATAGGAGGCGCCGGTGACGTCGATCTCCGCCCGCGCCTTCAGCAGCGCCGAGGGCACCTGCGAGGAGGAGGAGTAATAGCCGTAGAAGACCCGCCCCGGGTTGGCCTTGGCGTGCGCAACGAGCGCCGGGATCGACTTGAATGGCGCGTCGGCGGAGACGACCGCGATGGTGGGGTAGGTGCCGATCAGCCCGACATGCGCGAAG
The DNA here is from genome assembly GCF_050563545.1 of Falsiroseomonas sp. HW251. Lineage (NCBI taxonomy): Bacteria > Pseudomonadati > Pseudomonadota > Alphaproteobacteria > Acetobacterales > Roseomonadaceae > Falsiroseomonas > Falsiroseomonas sp. HW251. The sequence continues at coordinate 31,361 of NZ_JBNXUM010000012.1, read as the reverse complement.
TCGCGCACGGGGTCGTAGGGCAGGCGGCGGAACAGGAACTCGTTCGCCGCATGGGTGGAGTTGGTGGAGACGAGGAAGGTGTAGCCGTCGGGCGCGGCCTGCTTCGCGGCCTCGGTGCCGAGCACGCCGCCCGCGCCGGCGCGGTTGTCGATGACGACGGGCTGGTGCAGCGACGGCTCGAAGGCGCGGCCGAGGGTGCGGCCGATGAAGTCGGCGGCGCCGCCGGCCGCCGAGGGGATGATGATCCGCACGGGACGCGCCGGCCAGTCGGGTTGCGCCTGGACCGCCACGGGTAGCGATGCTGCCGCCGCGCCGATCAGGGCGCGCCGCGTCGTGGCGGTGAATCTCATCCTCGTTTCCTCCTTGCCCCGGACAGCTTCGCCGATGGCGCGGCGCTTTGCACCTGGCGCGTCGCGATCGCGCGTTCCTTGCTGCCGCGGCGCGCGGAACGAGAGTTTCGTTCCGCGTCCGGTGCCGCACGGGGAAAGCCATTCCAGCGTCACGCCTGCCTTGCGCGCAACGCAGGCGTGACGCAGCCTGATCGCGTGCATCCGGGAGGACAACGGGACATGCTTCGCCGCCGCCAGGCGCTCGCGCTCGCCCTCGCCATGCCCGCGGCTGCCGGCGCGCAGCAGGCCGGTCCCTGGGTGCCGCCGCGCCCCGTGACCATCGTCGTGCCCTATCCCGCGGGCGGCCCGACCGACCTGCTCGCGCGGCTCGTCGCGCAGGACATCGCGCGCGACCTCGGCCAGCCCGTGGTCGTGGAGAACGTCTCGGGCGGCGCCGGCGCGATCGGCACCAGGCGGGTCGCCCAGGGCCCCGCCGACGGCACGGTGCTGGTGCTCGGCAACAACCAGACGCATGCGACCAACGTCTCGCTCATCGCGCAGGGCGGCGGGTACGATCCGATCCGGGACTTCACGCCGATCGCGGGGCTGGCCGACCTCCAGCACATCCTGGTCGTGCGCAACGAGCTGCCGGCGCGCGACGTGCCGGAATTCCTGGCCTTGCTGCGCGCGCAGCCCGGCAGGCTGTCCTGCGCCTCGACCGGGCAGGGCTCGGCGGCGCATCTGACGCTCGAGCTCTTCCGCGCGCGCACCGGGCTCGACATGACGCATGTCGCCTATCGCGGCTCGGCGCCGCTGCTGCAGGACATGCTAGGCGGCCATGTCGACGTGTCCTTCGCCACCACGCCGACGGTGCTGGACCAGGTGCGGGCCGGCCGGCTGCGCGCGCTCGCGGTCGCCTCGCCCAACCGCTCGCCGCACCTGCCGCAACTGCCGACGCTGGCGGAGGCCGGCGTGCCGGGCGTGGAGGCCGATGCCTGGCTTGCGCTCTTTGCACCAGCCGCCGTGCCGGCGCCGGCGCTCGCTCGCTATCGCACGCTGGTCGCGCAGACCATGGACAAGCCGGAGGCGATCGCGGAGACGACGCGGCTCGGCATGGCGCCGAACCTGCGCGCGGCGGAGCCCTTCGCCGTCTTCCTGGCCGAGGACGTGCGGCGCTGGGCGGAGGTGATCCGGACCGCGAATGTCCGCGCGGAGTAGCGGCGCGCGCATCCTCGTCACCGGCGGCGCGGGCTTCCTCGGCGGCCGCATCGCCGCGGCGCTCGCGGAGATGCCGGACGTGGCGGAGGTGACGGTGCTGGACCGCGTGCCGGCCGATGGCCCGTTCCGCTGCTTCGTTGGCGACCTCGCGGCGATCGCGGATGTCCTGCCGCAGGGCTTCGTGCCCGATACGGTGGTGCACGGCGCGGCGATCACGAGCCTGGCCAGCGATGCCGACCCGAAAGCGGCCTGGGCGATCAATGTCGAGGGCACGCGCGCCGTGATCGCGTGGTGCCGCGGCCTGCCGCGTCCGCCGCGTCTGGTGCTGCTCTCCTCGGTCGCGGTGCTCGCCGGCGGCGTCGCGGAGCCGGACGAGACGGCCGCGCTGGCCCCGGCGGGCACCTATGGCACGACGAAGGCTGTCGCGGAGTTGCTGGTTGCGGAGGCGACGCGACGCGGCGAGGTGGACGGTGTTGCGCTTCGCCTGCCGATCTCGATCGTCCGCACGATCCGGAGCGGCGCGCCGGGGGCAGGCTATCTCTCCGACCTCGTGCGGCATGCACGGGCGGGCCGGCGCTTCGTGGCGCCACTCGCGGCGGAGCGTCAGTTGCCGGTCGCCTCCGTGCGCGCCTCGGTGGCGCTGGCCTGCCGCGCGGCGCTGGCGGGATCGCTGCCCGCCCGGCTGATCCACCTTCCGTCGCTGGCGGTGTCGGGCGAGGCGACGCTTGCGGCGCTCGAGGCGGAGGGCGTCGCGGCGCGGCGGATCGTGGCCTTCGCGCCGGACCCGGCCGTCGAGCGCCTCGTCGCGGGCTGGCCGCGGCGGCTCGTCAGCGCTCACGCAAGCTTCGCGGCCGGCCTGGCGGATTACGACCTGGGATCGCTGCTGGCGACGACCTAGACCCGCATTGCCCTGACTGTGGTCAGGGCAATGCGGGTCCAGCTTTCCCCGGCCCGGCGATTCACGCTCTTCGGATGCCCGCCTGCGGCGTGCACACTCGGAGCAATCGCGGGCCAGGCGGGATCAGCGTCGCACGACGTGACGGACGACGGACGTGCCCGTGACCTCGCCGAGGCTGCGGGGATGCATGCCGCACTCCGTCTTCGCCTGGCCGCGCCAGCGGCCGGCGCGCTGGTCCTCGCCGGGTGCGACGCGGTCGGTGCAATGGCGGCAGCCGACCGAGGGATAGCCCTGCTCGGCCAGCGGATGCGCCGGCAACTCATTCACGACGCGGTAGGCCTCGATGGTGGAGGCATCCCAGTCCGCGATCGGGTTGAGCCGCAGCCTCCCGTCCGAGGCGGACTCCACCCAGGGCAGGCGCCGGCGTTCGGCGGTCTGGTAGCGCTTCCGGCCGGTGACGATCATCGCGAAGCCCTCCAGCGCGCGCGCCTGCGGCGCCGCCTTCCGCAAGGCGCAGCAGGCCTCGGCGTCGCGGGCCCACAAGATGCCGTCGGGATCGCGGTCGGCGAGTTCGGATGCGTCGGGGCGGACGCTGCGGACATCCAGCAGTCCGAGATCGCGGACCAGCGCGTCGCGGTGGCGCAGCGTCTCCACGAACAGCTTGCCCGTGTCGAGGAAGATCACGGGGATGCGCGGGTCCACGCCGGCGACGAGATGCAGCAGCACGGCGGATTGCGTGCCGAAGGACGACACGGCGGCGATGCGGCCAGGGAAGAGCGCAGCGGCCTCCCGCAGCCTGGACGCGGCATCCAGGCTGCCGAAGCGGGCATTCATCTCCTGCGCTACCTGCCGCAAGGAAGGCGAGGCCGCGACCGGCAACTCCCAGGGCATGCACTGGCCTCCGGCTCGCCCGCCCGTGGAGCGGCGGTGCGAAACGACCTATGCGCCGGCGTCACCAGAATGGCGAGAGGGCATGACAAAATTTCCTATATTGTTCGCCGAATAGAGTGTCTGATAGAATTCGTTTCCATTGAAGGGGCAGCTGGGAAATCGGATCCCGAGTGTGACCCGGTCAGGCGGCGTCGCGCGCGGGCAGCGCGGCGAGGACGCCGGCGATGTGGTCGGCCAGCGTCTCGCACTGGCGGCGGATGTCGGGCGCTGCCGTCATCTCCCAGAACGCCGCCTTGGTGACCGGCCCGATCGCGAACAGCCGCCTCGAGATCGCGCCGTTTCGGTCGCGCAGCGCGCAGGTCGCCGTGACGTCCAGCCCGAGCCGCAGCGGATCGGCGCGGCCGAGCCCGCTGTCGAGCAGCCCGCGCACCAGTGGGTCGGCGATGCGGTCGTAGTCGCAGCCCGGCCCGGCGCAGTTCACCAGCCGTGCCGCGCGCAGCGTCCGGATCGCGCCGTCGCGCCGCGCGCGGAAGGTCAGTTCCACCGTATCCCCGCGATCGGCGACGTCGCGGATGCGCCCGGCCTGCACGACGAACTGGCCCGCGGCACGCGCAGCCTCGATCCGCACCGCGACGGGACCCGCCATGCGATGGCGATGCACGTCCCACCAGGGGCGGAGATGGCGCAGAAAGCGCGCCTTCTCCGCCGGCGCCATCGCCTGCCAAAGGTCCTGGGTGAAGGGCCGGAGCGAGTCGATCAGCGGCTGCCAGGGAAGCCCCTGGGCGACGCGCCGCCGCGCTTCCTTCCGCACCAGGCGCGTCAGCGCCGATAGGCTCGTCGGGAGCGCGCCGGCCGGCGGCGGCACCGGCACGCCCGGCGCATGGGCGTGCGGCAGCAGGCCGCGGCGCGACAGCGCGTGAATCGGCCCGCGATGCCCGGCATCCAGCAGCGAGACCACCGCATCCACCGTCGTCAGCCCGGTGCCCAGCAGCAGCACGGTCGCGTCGGGGTCGAGGCCACCGAGCGCCTCCGGCGCCCAAGGGTCTGGGCGATACCAAAGACTGCCCAGCGCGGCGGGATCGATGCCGGGCGGCAATTCCGGCGGGAAGTTGCCAATGGCAAGCACGACGAGGTCTGCGACGACCGCGCGCCCTCGATCGAGCGACAGGCGCAGCCCCTCCGGCGTCTCCGCAAGGCCGACCACGTCGCCGCGCACGAGGTCGAGGCGATGGCGCTCGTGCGGCCGTGCGATCTCCGCATTCAGGAGATGGCGGACGTAGTCACCATAGAGCCCGCGCGACACGAAGGCTCCTGCGGCGGGCTCCGCGATCGTGGCGTCGGACGCCGCGCGCAGGCGCAGCCAGTCCAGGAAGTCGTCGGGCCGGTCGCGGAAGGCGCTCATCCGGCCAGCCGGCACGTTGAGGAGATGGCCGGCATTGCCGGTGGCATAGGCCTGGCCGCGGCCGAAGCTGCGGTTTCGCTCGAGCAGCGTCACGCGCGTCCCCGGCGGACATTTTCGCAGCAGGTGCAGCGCCAGCAGCGTGCCGCTGAAGCCGGCGCCGATCACGGCGATGCTCTGAGGATGCAACGCGGGCCTCCGTGGCGACGACGGTCGCGGCCGGACCATAGCACGATGATGAGGCGTCCTTTCCACCAAATCCCGGACGGACGCGTCACCGGGTGCGGCGCCACGGACGGCATGCGGCCCGCGCATGGCGCCGGGAAAGCCTTCCCGCGAGCGATCCAAGGAGCAGCAAACCCTTGCAGTAGCTGCGTCTTGAGGAGCAAGCGGCGCGGTGACGATGCGAACAACGCAATGCAATCGCAAAATACAAACAATGGACTCGTCATGGATCGTGGAATTGGCTACGCCTGATGACGCCACGATACCGGAGACCGCATGACACGCCGCCGCAGCCTTCTCGCCGCCGCCGCGTTGCCGTTCGCCCGTCCCGCCTTCGCGCAGGGCTTCCCGGGGCGCACCATCCGCGCCGTCGTCCCCTTTCCGCCCGGCGGTGGCGTCGATGCCTTCGCCCGCGCCTTCGTCCCCGCGCTGCAGGCGACGCTGGGCCAGTCCGTGGTGATCGAGAACATCGGCGGCGCTTCGTCGCGGCTGGGCACCCAGGCCGTGCTGCGCGCGCCGGCCGATGGCCACACCATCCTCATCACCAACGACACCCTGGCCGCCGTGGAGGCGCTGCCCGTGACGGGTAGCGGGCCCTTACTGCCGGGGCTGGCGCCCATTCTGCTGGGCGCCAGCGCGCCGCAGGTGCTGGTGACGCATCCAAGGTCCGGCATCGCGACGGCCGCCGACTATGCGGCGCGTCTGCGCGCCCAACGGCCGACCAATATCGGCGTGCCGGGCCTCGGCTCCTCGCAGCATTTCGCGAGCGAGTTGCTGGCGCAGGCGCTGGGCGGCCGGCCGGAGCATGTCGGCTATCGGGGCGGCGGACCGCTGCTGATCGACCTTGTCGCCGGTACGCTGGATGGCGGCGTGGTCACGCTCGGCGCGGCGATCGAGCAGATCCGCGAAGGGCGCCTGGTCGCGCTCGGCGTCACGGGCCTCGCGCGCAGCGCCGCGTTGCCTGCCGTGCCGGCCTTTGCCGAGGCCGTCGCGCCGGGCTTCGAGGCTGAGACCTGGGTCGGCGTGCTGGCGCCAGCAGCGACGCCGGCGCCGGCGCGCGCGGTCCTTGTCGAGGCTTCCACCGTGGCGCTGCGCGATGCCGGCGTGCAGCAGCGCCTCGCGGCGCTCGGCTTCGACATGCCGGGCCTGGGGCCCGAGGGCTTCGGCCCGAAACTTGCCGACACCGCGGCGCGGTTCGCCGCCGTGGCGCGCGCCGTCGGCCTGCGCGCGGAGGAGGCGTGATGCGCGACGGGTTCTTCCAACTGCTCGCCCGGAGCGGGCTGCTCCTGCTCGGCACTGGCGTGCTGCTGGTGGTCATGGGCCTCGGCCGCGTCGGTGGCGTGCCATGATCCTCGCCTCTCTGTTGTCCGTCTTCGTGGCGCTGGCCGAATGGCCGGCAGACGAGCAGCTCCTGCTCGACAGCATGGTGGTGCTGTGACGGACGGCGATCTCCGCCCCGCCGCTGGCGGAGGGCCGGCTTCCCGGCCACTCGATGCGGCACTGGCGTATCCCTACCCTGTTGCACTCGGCCGGGGCTGCGCGCCCCGGCCATTCTTCCCCGCGGAACCGTGTCGCCGCGCCTGACCGTCGCAATGCAAGTCAGGAGAACCGCGTCATGCTCCAGTCCCGTCCTATCGACCCTACCATCCGCTCCGCGGCCTCGGCGCGCTGTCGTTTGGCATCGACCTCTTCTCCAAGGTAATGATGGCCTTCTCCACCGTGCTCTTTGTCTTCATGCTGAACGTGCATGAGGGCCTGAAGAGGGTGATGCGGGACCTGGTGGACCTGTTCCGCACCATGCGCGCGCGGCGCGGCTTCATGTTGCCGGGCATAGACACAACCAGCGTCGGCCGCCGGCAAGGCGTGGTCTCGAACTGCACAACCTGACTACCGCCGGAGAGGGCGGAATCCGGAGCTTTCATGCCGCGAGAAGGGCGGAAGGTCCCTCCATGGACCGGGTAGGCTGCACCGTGCCGGCCCAGGCTATATGCTCGGCCGAAGCCCGGCTGCCGCGGCCAGCAGCACGAGGTCGGCGAGGGTGCGAGCGCCGAGGCTCTCCATGACGTGGGCGCGGTGGATCTCCACCGTGCGCGGGCTGAGCCCGATCTCCCGCGCAATCGTCTTGTTCGTCCCGCCGGCCAGCAGCCCTTGGAGGACCTCGCGCTCGCGGCCCGACAGCGCCGCGATGCGCGTCCGCGCATGCTCCGCCGCGTGGTCCCCCGCGGCGGCTTCGACCGAGCCGGCCAGCGCCGATGCGACCGCCGCCAGCATCGCGTCGTCGGCGTAGGGCACCTCGAGCCAGTCGACAGCGCCGGCCTTCATCGCCCGCACCGCGGTGCCGACGTCGCCCCGGCTCTCGCCCAGGGCGACCACCGGCAGGCCGATCCGGCGCGCCTTCAGCTCACCGACGACCAGCGGCGCCCAGCCGGCGGTGAAGTCGAGCACGACGCATCCCGGCAGGAGGGCCGGCGCCGCGTCCAGGAAGGCGCGTGCGGCATCGAAGGGCTGCACCTCATAGCCCGCGCGGCCCAGAAGCAGCGAGAGGCGCTGGCGCGAAGCCCTTTCCGCACCGACGAGGCAGACGCGGGTGCCGCCATGCGCAGTGACGTCCTGTGCTATCCCGCCGAGCTTCCTGATCCGGCCCTGCTCGTCGCGCATCGGGAAGAGCGTGTCCCGGATCCGGCGCACGTCGCCGCAAGGACGCAGGATGCGGTATCGCGCGACGGCGGCTTCGCCTCGGCGCACCCGATCCATCGCCGCGAGCACCTGGGCGCGGTCATCCCCGTGGATGCTCTCGGTCCAGAGCTCCAGGCCCTGCGGCATCGTGCCACGCAGCCGGCCCCACACCGCCTCGAAGGCGCGGCTCAGATACTCGATGCGCGCCCCCTCGAGGTCGGCAACCCAGAGCACGCTGGCCGAATGCTCGGCGAACTCCCGGAACCGCGCCTCGCTCTCCCGCAGCGCCGCCTCGGCCCGTTTGCGTTCGGTCACCTCGAGCGCGGCGCCGACGAAGGAGACGGGACGGCCTTCCTCGAAGAAGGTTCGGCCATGCGTGGACACCCACCGTTCCACGCCGTCGCCGATCCCGACGACGCGGTAGTCGAGGTGGTAGACGCCGTTACCGGCGGGGTCCGTGCAGGCCGCGATGGCGGCCTCGACCATGGTGCGGTCGTCGGGGTGGATGCCGGCCAGGAAGACGTCCACGTTCACCGGGGCGTCCGGTGGCAGGCCCCAGATCGCCCGGAGGCGGTCGTCCCATTCGAGGGCGCCGGTCACGGGATCCCAGGAGTACGGCGATAGACCCACCAGGTCGACGGCGGCCTGCAGTCGCGCCTCGCTCCGCTGCACCTGCGCCGCGGCCCCCCGCCGCAGCCGCGCGAGCTCCAGGTGCGAAGCCACGCGTGCCAGCAGCTCGCGGGCGGCGAATGGCTTCACGAGGTAATCGTCCGCCCCGGTCCCCAGGCCTTCGATGCGTGCTTCCTCGCCGGCGCGCGCGGAGAGCAGGATGACCGGCACCTCCGCGAAGCCTGGCTCCCGCCGCAGTGCCGCGGCCAGCTCGAGCCCGCCGAGTTCCGGCATCATCACGTCAGCCAACACGAGGCCGGGCCTGCGGCGCCGCGCGGCCGCGAGCGCCGCCCCGCCGTTGGCCACCGCCTCCACGGCCCAACCCTTCGCGGACAGGAGGCGGGAGAGGTAGTCGCGCATGTCGGCATTGTCTTCGGCCAACAGGATCGTCTCCTGCTCCGTCGCCGGCGCGGTGCCGACCGCCTGCGCCTGGCCGCGGTGGCGCAGCGCCGGCTCCGCCTTTTCCGCGTGCACCTCGTTTGGCAGCCACCGCAGCGCCTCCTCGACGTAAGCCGCCGCGCGGTCCGCGGTGCAGGACAGGGCGCGCGGGCCGCCGACGCGTTCCGCCGGCAGGTGCGCCGTGCCGAAGGGCAGCGTAACGGCGAAGGTCGTGCCCCGGCCGGGCTCGCTCGTCGCCCCAATTGTCCCGCCGTGCAGGTGGACGAGTTCCTGCACCACCGCCAGGCCGATGCCGCTGCCCTCGTGCGAACGGCTCCTCTGGCCCTCGACGCGGTGGAACCGCTCGAAGACGCGTGGCAGATCGGCCGCCGCGATGCCGGTGCCGGTGTCGCTGACCCGCAGCTCGGCCCCGCCGCCCGGGGTGGCGGCCAGGCGCACCGCGATGCCGCCCTCGAAGGTGAACTTGAACGCGTTGGAGAGGAGGTTGAGGACGATCTTCTCCCACATGTCCCGGTCCACCCAGACCGGCTCCGGTAGCGGCTCGCATGCGACGTCGAGGCGCAGGCCGGCGTGGCCGCAGGCGGAGCGGAAGCTGGAGGCCAGCTCCGCGGTAAGGCGGGCGAGGTTGGTCGGCTCGTAGTTGGCCTGGGCGCGGCCTGCCTCGATGCGCGAAAAATCGAGCAACGCGTTGACCAGCCGGAGCAGCCGCAGGCTGTTGCGATGCGCCATCTCGGCCAGCGCCCGGTCGCCCGGAGGAGACTCGGGCCTGGCGAGGAGTTCCTCGAGCGCGCCCAGCATCAGGGTGCGTGGCGTTCGGAATTCATGGCTGACGTTCGAGAAGAACGCCGTCTTGGCCCGGTCAACCTCGGCCAGCGCCTCGGCACGACGGCGCTCGGCCTCGTACGCGTCCGCGTTGGCGATGGCCGCGGTGATCTGGCCCGCCACCAGGCCGAGGAATTGCCGGTAGCCCTCGTCGAACAGGCGAAACGGGTTCAGGCCCACGACGAGGACACCGGCCCGGCCGGTCGCACCCGCCACCGAGATCGGGAGCATGGCCGCCGACACCGGCGGCCGATTCCAGGCGCTGCCCGTCGGCGGGCCGCCCGCGAAGCGCGCCGCCAGGTCGGGGACGACGCGCATCTCTGGATGGCGCAGCACCTCGGCGAAGGGCCAGGGCCACAGACCGTCGAGGGGTGCGGAGGCCGGGGCCGCCGCGTGGCCGGGCTCGATCCCCGCGGCGCCGACGAGCGACAGACTTCGCCCGTCCGGCTCCGCCATGTAGATCATCGCGAAGGGGAGATCCCGCGGATTGGTGGCGAGCACGGCGGCGCCCCGCTCGCAGACCTGCCGCCAGCTGCGCGCGTCGGCCGTGCCGGCGGCCAGGTCCCGCAGCGAGGTGAGCTGGCGCTCGCCGATGACGCGCTGCGTGTCGTCGGTGTTGGCGCAGATGATGCCGCCAGCGCCCCCCTCGTCCTTGGGCACGGGACTGTAGGAGAAGGTGTAGTAGGTCTCCTCGGGGTAGCCGTTGCGTTCCATGATGAGGAGTTGCTCTTCGACGTAGGTGCCCTCGTCTCCCCTCATCGCCGTGGCCAGCATCGGGCCGATCTCGCCCCAGATCTCCCGCCACACCTCCGCGGTCGGCCGGCCGAGCGCCCAGGGATGCTTGCCGCCGATGATGGTCTTGTACGCGTCGTTGTAGAGGTAGGTCAGCTCTTCGCCCCAGCCGATCCAGATCGGCTGGCGGGAGGTCAGCATGATCCGAACCGCGGTCTTCAGGCTCCGGGGCCAGGTCTCGGGCGGGCCGAGCGGCGTCGACGCCCAGTCCTTTGCTCGCACCAGCGCCGCGAGCTCGCCACCGCCCGCGAGAAAGGCCGGATCGCCGTGCATCGGGCGCGCCGCCCCGGTGTCGTTCACGACGCCACGCCCAGGCCGCCGATCGGTGGACGAAACTGCCCCGCCGCGCGGCGCTGCCCGTGCCATTTCGTCCGAGGTCGTCTTTCGGCCATGAGAACCTAGGGTCCAACCAACGCACGATCCCGGGCCCCATGAAGCAGCGCCCAGGCCCGGTCATCGGCTGCCAAGTGGGGCGTGCTCGCCCGCTGAAATGCCTTCGCAAGACTGAATGCAACAGCGGGCAGCACGTTCCTGGTCGCCCGACATTTCGACATTCGCCGCGCGCAATCTTCCGGCGTGCTGACGCTCGCCCCCAACTTGGCATTCGCAGGTGCGAAGCGCCGGGGCGGGAAGTCCGGTTTCTAGACCCGCCGCATGGTCCGGACAGGGACGTCCCTTAGGGTACTTCCGTACGGAACGCAGGCGGGGCGCAGGCGTGTCCTGCAGGCGCGCCGATGATGGCCCGCATGTCCGACGCGAGGCGAGCCGCCCCGCACAGAGCCATCAAGGGGAAGGATCTTCAATGAAAGCCCTGGTCTGGCACGGAAAGGAAGACATCCGCTGCGATTCCGTCACCGACCCGCGGATCGAGGAGCCGCGTGACGCCATCGTGCGGGTGACGAGCTGCGCGATCTGCGGCTCCGACCTGCATCTCTTCCACAACTTCATCCCCGCCATGCTGCCCGGCGACATCATGGGCCATGAGATGATGGGCGAGGTCGTCGAGGTCGGCCACGGCGTGGACGGCCGGCTGAAGAAGGGCGAGCGCATCGTCATCCCCTTCACCATCATCTGCGGCGAATGCGAGCAGTGCCGCCGCGGCAACTTCTCGGTCTGCGAGACGACCAACCGCAAGAAGCACCTCGCTGAGAAGGTGTTCGGGCATCCGACCGCCGGCCTGTTCGGCTACACCCACCTCACCGGCGGCTACCCCGGCGGGCAGGCCCAGTATGTCCGCGTGCCCTTCGCTGACGCGACCCACATCAAGGTGCCGGATGGCCTGACGGACGAGCAGGTGCTGTTCCTCGGCGACATCCTTCCGACGGGCTGGCAGGCCGCCGTCCAGTGCGACATCCAGCCCGAGGACACGGTGGCGATCTGGGGCTGCGGGCCGGTCGGGCAGATGGCGATCCGCAGCGCCATCCTGCTGGGCGCGAAGCAGGTCGTCGCGATCGACCACCTGCCCGAGCGGCTCGGCATGGCCGAGGCGGCCGGCGCCATCACCATCGACTTCGACGAGGAAAGCGTCGTCGAGCGGCTGAACGAGCTGACCGGCGGCAAGGGGCCGGAGAAGTGCATCGACGCGATCGGCATGGAGAGCCACGTCACGCCCTGGCAGCCCGACACGGTCCTCGATCGCGCCAAGCAGTTGCTGATGCTGGAAAGCGACCGGCCGCACGTGTTGCGCGAGATGATCTATGTGTGCCGGCCGGCCGGCGTGATCTCCGTCCCCGGCGTCTATGGCGGGCTGATCGACAAGTTCCCGATGGGTCTCGCGATGAACAAGGGCCTGACCTTCCGCATGGGCCAGACCCACGTGAACCGCTGGACCGACGACCTGCTGCGCCGGATCGAGGAAGGCCAGATCGATCCCTCCTTCGTCGTCACCCACACCGCGCGGCTCGAGGACGGGCCGGAGATGTACAAGGTGTTCCGCGACAAGCAGGACAACTGCGTCAAGGTTGTGTTGAAGCCCTGAGCCGGAGACGAAAACCATGGGCTATCTCTCGAACATCGCCCGGTCCGAGGGCGATCCGAAGATCCTCCGCTCGGGCCCGAGCTCGCGCGGCAACGCGGACGAATTGGCCCGCGCGCTCGGCTGGTTCAGCATCGGCCTCGGCCTCGCCGAGCTGTTCGCGCCACGCCAGTTCACCCGGGCGCTCGGCATGGAGGGCAGCGAGACGCTGGTGCGCAGCTACGGCCTGCGCGAGATCGGCCATGGCATCCTGTCGCTGTCGCCGGACAAGACGACCGGGCTCTGGAGCCGTGTGGGCGGGGACGCGCTCGACATCCTCACCCTTGCGACCGCCTATCGCCCCGACAATCCGAAGCGCGACAATGTCGGGCTCGCCCTCGCCGCGGTCGCCGGCATCACGCTGCTCGACGTGGTTGGGGCGCAGGCCGTGACCAGCCGGCATCGGCGGACGGGTGGCGACCGGCAGCGCTACCGCGACCGCAGCGGCTTCCCGCAGGGAGCGCGGAACGCGCGTGGCGCCGCGCGCAAGGATTTCCGCACACCGCCGGACATGCAGGCGGCGCCGGCGCTCGCAGCCGTGTCCCGCGTCGGCGACGACGCCACCTCGACGGCCTGATCGGCGGCCGGCGGCCCGGATCGCCGCCGCCTTCGCCGGGCGGCTGCTGTTCAGTACCCCGGGTCGCCGCCGCTCCATCTGCATTTCAAACGCCAGGAGCCGGCTGATGGGAGTGACGCTGCGTTCCGGCCAGCAGCACGGCCAGCGCTACGTGGAGAGCTGCGTCCGGGCCGTGTTCATGCCCTGACGACATCCAGGAACAGCCTTCCGGACGCAGGCTTCAGGCAAGTCGATTCCACCGGACTCAATCCCGCACGGAGACACGAACATGGCATCTGGCAAACTCGACGGAGTGAAGGTCGCGATCCTCGTCACCGACGGCTTCGAGCAGGTCGAGATGACCGAGCCGCGCAAGGCGCTCGACGAGGCCGGAGCGCGGACCAGCATCGTCTCGCTCAAGGACGACAAGGTGCGCGGCTGGAAATTCACGGAATGGGGCGACGAGTTCCCCGTCGACGTCCCCCTTGCCCGGGCGCGCCCGGAGGATTTTGACGCCATCCTGCTGCCGGGCGGCGTGATCAACCCGGATAAGCTCCGCATGGACGAGAACGCGGTCCTGTTCGCCCAGGCTTTCCTCGACGGCGGCAAGCCGGTGGCGACGATCTGCCACGGGCCCTGGACCCTGATCGAGACCGGCAAGATGCGCGGGCGTCGCCTCGCCTCCTGGCCTTCGCTCCAGACCGACATCGAGAATGCCGGCGCGGAGTGGGTGGACCAGGAAGCGGTGGTGGACGGCAACCTGGTCTCTAGCCGCAAGCCCGACGATATCCCTGCCTTCAATCGCGAGATGATCGGTCTGTTTGGTCGTGCGCGTGGCGGCCAGGCTGGGCAGCGGGCGACGTGACGGAATGGTCGCGGGTATCCCACCTCTCTGCGTGACCGCAGCGGAAGACGTCTGAATGCCAAGCTGGGTCGAGCAGGCGCTGGGCATGTTCCTCGTCCTGCTCGTGCTCGCCGACGTTTTCCTGACTGTCCTCTATGCGCGTGCAGGCACCGGGATCTTCAGCACTCGCCTGGCGCGCGCGATCTGGGCCGCGTTCCATGCCGCGACGGGATCGCCGGCACCGCGGGGCAGCGCCGCTCTCGCCTTCTGCGGTCCCGCGATCCTGGTGTTACTGGTCGCGGCCTGGGCGCTTGCGCTCACCCTGGGCGCGGCGCTCGTCATGCACCCGCTTCTCGGCACCGCCATCACCGCGCAGAGCGGCGAGACGCCGACTGACTTCGTGGCGGCGATGTATGCGGGCGGCAGCAGCATGGCCATCGTCGGCTCCAGCGACTTCACACCCCGGACGAGCGGGGCGCGGATCCTCTATCTCTTCAACTCGCTGGTCGGCATGTCCGTGGTGTCGCTCACCCTGACCTACATCATGCAGGTCTACACCGCGCTGCAGCGGCGAAACGCGCTCGGCTTGAAGCTGCATCTTCTCAGCGGCGAAACCGGCGACGCGGCCGAACTCGTGGCCCGCCTCGGGCCGCGCGGCCAATTCAACGGCGGCTACTCCGACCTGGCGGAGGTCGGCTCCGGCATGGCCGAGGCCAATGAGGCGCACCACTTCTACCCCGTGCTGTTCTATTTCCGCTTTCACCAGCCCTATTATTCCGTTTCCCGGTCGGCGCTCTTGGCGCTGGATGCCGTGACGCTGATGCGGAGTGCGCTGGACGACCAACGCCATGGCTGGCTGAAGGAGTCGGCGGCGATCGAGCAGCTCTGGCGAGCCTCCCTCGTCCTGGTCACGACGCTGGAGGAAACCTTCCCACTCGGCGACATGCGCGAGGAGGTGCGGTTGTCGGCCGAGGAAGCGCGCGACCGGTGGCGTCGGCGCTACCGGTCCGGCGCGCAGCGCCTGCGCCAGGCGGCTATCGAGGTGACGACGGATGAGAAGGCGGGGGCAGAAGCGTATGTCGCGCTACGCAGCCGCTGGGATCCCCTGATAGCGAGGCTTGCGCCGGCGATGGCTTACCGCATGAACGAGATTGATCCGGCCGGCGGTCACCCGTCCAGCAGGCCGGCGCGAACCTAGACACCGTGGCCCCCGTATGTCGAGCTCATCGGGCCGCGTCGTGCTCAGCGCGTCGGGGTCGCCGAATGCCGCCGGCAAAAGCGCCTGTGTGCCGTTGAAAAAGCGGGCGCGCGGCGCGCCGCCGTCATCGAACATGCCGCGCCTCCGATGCGCGCTCCGGAGTAGCCGAGGTCATTGGCGAGGCTGACGAAGCAATGCCGTAGGACATGCGGCGTCACGTCCCGCGGCGGCTTCCCCGCCTTGGCGATGCGCTTAAGCCGGTCATCGTCGCCTTCCCGCGAGAGGGTGCGACGACCAGCGCATCCGCCTCGCCCGGTCCCGGTGCCCGCAACACACCCTTGCTGCGACCCGGGCCCCGGCGCCGACCCCCTCTCACAACCTTGGCGTCGCACTTGAAAACTCGGCAATATTCCTGAGACGGTAGCCGGCGGTCGCCGCGCATGAGGAACTGCTCGAGATGGTGGCCTATACGCAGGACGGTCGGATCGCCGCGATCGAGACCGAACTCGGCAAGGACGTGCTTCTCCTGACTAGCCTTCGTGGCGCGGAGGCCATTTCCGTGCCCTTCGCCTTCGAGGCAGAGGTGGTCTCCGCACGGACCGACCTTGATCCCGAGACCATGGTCGGCATGAAGGTGCTGATCCGCATCGGCCACGACCTCGAGGCGCGGCGCTTGCTGCACGGCATCGTGGAATCCTTCTCGATCGGCGATGCCGCCACGGCCGGCCTCTGCAACTACCACCTCTACATCGTTCCCTGGCTCCAACTGCTGTCCCACAGCGCGGATTGCCGCATTTTCCAGGACAAGACGGTGCCCGACATCATTCGCGCCGTCTTCCACGACCATGGGTTCGAGGATTTCACCCTGCGCCTGCACGACAGCTACCCCAAGCGCGAATACTGCGTTCAGTACCGCGAATCGACGCTGGCGTTCGTTTCCCGCCTCATGGAGGAGGAGGGGCTGTTTTACTACTTTGAGCACGAGGAGCAGTTGCACCGCCTTGTCATCTCGGACGCCAATATCGCGTTCAAGAAGCTGGCCTCGCCCGACATCAACTGCTTCCCCGGGATGGACCGCAAGGAGAACGCCGTCTGGGGCTGGCGGCAGGACTATTCGATGCGGACCGGCAAGCGCACGCTGCGCGACTTCAACTTCGAGGCGCCAGGGACCGAGCTCGAGACCGAGGAGGCGACGGCGCTGTCCGGCATCAAGCCGGCGCAGAAGGCCGAGATCTACGACTACCCCGGACAGTTCATGGACCTTTCTCGCGGAAAGGCACTGGTGACGCTGACCATGGAAGCGGAGGAGACCGGCTTCCACCGCGTTGCCGGTCACTCCGCGCTGCCGAGCCTAGTCCCTGGCTTCAGGCTGAAGGTGGCGAGTCACCCCATGCAGTCGGAGATCGGGAAGGAATACGTGCTGCGGCGCGTGAACCACAGCGTCACCGTCGGAAGCTATGCAAGTGGCGGCGGCGAGGATTCCTACGACAACGAGTTCGAGTGCTTCAGCGCCTCGGTGGCGTTCCGTGCGCCGCGCAAGACGCCGCGCCCGATCGTATACGGCCCGCAGACCGCCATCGTGGTCGGCCCGGCCGGCGAGGAGATCTTCACGGACAAGTACGGCCGCATCAAGCTGCAGTTCCACTGGGACCGGCTGGGCAAGAAGGACGACAAGAGCTCCTGCTGGGTGCGCGTCAGCCAATCCTGGGCCGGCAAGGGCTATGGCTTCATCCAGATCCCGCGCATCGGCCAGGAAGTCGTGGTGGACTTCATCGAGGGCGACCCCGACCGGCCGCTGGTGACCGGCCGCGTCTACAACGCCGACCAGATGCCGCCCCACGGCCTTCCCGCCGGTATGGTCAAATCGGGCTTCAAGAGCAATTCGACGAAGGGCGGCGGCGGGTCGAACGAACTCACGCTCGACGACACCAAGGGCAAGGAACAGATCTATCTTCACGCGCAGTACGACCTGGACGGCGTCATCGAGCACAACGAGACGCGCCACGTGAAGAACAACCGCGACACCACCATCGACGCCAACGAGACGCAAATGGTGGGCGGGAACGAGACACAGACTGTCCAAAAGAACCAGACCATCACGATCGTCGGCAACCGCACCGAGACGGTGAACGAGAGCGAGACGGTCACGGTGGCGAAGCTGCGCACGACCCTGATCGGGATCAACGATGCGCTGACCGTAGGGGCAGCGCGGGAGCATTCCGTCGGCGCTGCGGAGACGGTCACCGTCGGGGCGTCGCGCAGCGTCAATGTCGGCAGCAGCCAGTCCGTCTCGGTCGGCCGCGATCAGTCGGTTTCCGTCGGAGGCAACCAGACGACAAGCGTGGCCAAGGACGAGACCCACAAGGTTGGCAAGAAGCTGACGATCGAGGCCGGCGACCAGATCGTCTTGAAGACGGGATCGGCGACGATCACAATGAAGAAGAACGGTGACATCATCATCCAGGGCAAGCAGATCACCATCAAAGGATCCGGCGATGTCGTCATTAAGGGGCAGAAAATCCTCGAGAACTGAATCCGTTGCGACGGCAGGCAAGGAAGTTGCCCTCGGTCGGGTCTGCG
Organism: Falsiroseomonas sp. HW251; assembly: GCF_050563545.1. NCBI lineage: Bacteria > Pseudomonadati > Pseudomonadota > Alphaproteobacteria > Acetobacterales > Roseomonadaceae > Falsiroseomonas > Falsiroseomonas sp. HW251. Next base: position 13,851 of record NZ_JBNXUM010000012.1, on the reverse strand, counting down.
GCCTCGACGAGGCTGGCGGCCTGCTCGTGGACTACGAAGGCAATCCCGCCGGCGCACCACTGCCGGCGCTGTCCACCACAACGTACGACGCCGGGGCGGCCGGCCGCGAGGTCGCGCTGATCTTCATCGACGGCGATCCCTTGCGCCCGCTCGCCCTCGGGCTCGTGCGGCCGGGCGCACGGCCGGCGCCGACCGCGGCCGAACCGGAGGAACTCGTGCTGACGGCGAAGCGCGACGTCACGCTGCGTTGCGGCCGCGCGAGCATCACCCTGACCCGCGCGGGAAAGGTGCTGGTCCGCGGCACCTACCTCTCGCTGCGCTCCTCCGGCATGCAGCGCATCACTGGCGCGTCCGTGCAGATCAACTGACGCGCCGTGCGCCTGGTCAACGCCTCCGGCATGACGGCGGGCTACACGCTCGGGCGCGACAAGGACGGGCGCGAGCGCGTGGTCGTCGTGGTGAAGGGCACCTTCGCCCTGCCGGCGCGAAGCGGCGCCACGCCGCAGCTTGCCGCGGCGCAGCTGCCGCTGATCGATGCCGACCTCTTTTCCGGGGAGCCTGGCCGCTCGGCCACCCTGGTCGAAAGCGACTGGGCGCCGATGAAGCCGCGCTGCGACGTGCTGCTGAACGGCTCGGCCTATGCGCCAGGCGGCCGCGCCGTGCCGCGCGTCGTGGTCGGCCTGCAGGTCGGCGCGATGCGGAAGGCCTTCGTCGTGCACGGGCCGCGAAGCTGGGACGCGTCGGGCGGCCGGATCCGCCCGGGCGAGGCGGCTGCGTTCGAGCGCCAGCCCATCTCCTACGACATCGCCTTCGGCGGCACCGACAACCGGGCGAGCGACCCGGCCCATCACGCCGCCTATGCCGACAATCCCGTCGGGCGCGGCTGGTTCCACATCCTGCAACTGCTCGACGGCGTGCCGATGTCGCAGACCGACGAGGCGAACGACCCCGTCCAGCGCCCGGACGGCCGCTACCGCCCGATGGCCTTCGGGCCGATCGGACGCGGCGTGCCGGCGCGCCTGCGCCATGCCGGCACCTACGACCAGCACTGGCAGGACAACGTCTTTCCCTTCCTGCCCGATGACTTCGACCCGCTGTATTTCCAGTCCGCGCCGGAGGACCAGCGAATCGACTTCCCGCGCGGCGGCGAGCAGGTCGTGATGGTCAACCTTACCCCCGACGGGCGCCGCGAGTTCCCGCTGCCCGCGCGCGACATCCCCATCATCTTCATTCGCCGCCGCGGCGCACGCGTGGAGATGCGTGGCACGCCCGACACCATCCTGTTCGAGCCCGATGCCGGCGGCTTCACCATGTCCTGGCGCGCGAGCCTGCCGCTGATCCGCGACATCTTCGAGCTGGAGCAGATCGTCGTCGGCCACATGTCGCCGGGCTGGTGGCGGGCGATGGAGACGGGCAAGACCTACTACCCCTCGGTCGGCCAGGCGGTTCGGCAGCGCCCCCGCGAGGAGGCGGAGGCTTGACGGCCGCTCCATCGCTGTCGGTGCTCGCTTCGGGGCTGGTCTGCGGCGTCGGCCTGACGGCGGCGGAAAGCTGCACGGCGATTCGCTGCAACATCAACAACTTCCAGGAGACCCGCTTCATCGGGCGCGGCGGCGACTGGATCGTGGGCAGCGAGGTCACGCTCGAGGAGCCATGGCGCGGGCTGGCGAAGCTCGCCCGGATGGCCGCGCGCGCGGTCACCGAATGCCTGGCTGCCACCGCCCCCCTCCCGCCGGATCGGGTTCCCGTCCTGCTCGCCGTGGCTGAGCCGGAGCGCCCCGGCCGCCCGGAAGGGCTCGACCGGCTGATCTTCGAACTGATGGAGCAGGTGCTCGGCCACAAGCTCCACCCGCATTCCCGCATCCTGCCGCAGGGCCGCATCGGCGGCGCGGTCGCGCTGCTCGGTGCAAGGCGCATGCTGGTCGAGGGATCGCATCCCCGGATCGTGGTGGCGGGCGTCGACAGCCTGCTGAGCGGTCCCGCGCTGATGGCGTGGCAGGACGCGGACCGGCTGCTGACCCGCGACAATTCCAACGGCTTCATCCCTGGCGAGGCGGCCGGCGCTGTCCTGCTCGCCCCGCACACCGAGGACGCTGCGGCCGACCTGCTGATCCGGGGTTTCGGGTTCGCGAAGGAACCCGCACCGCTCGGCAGCGGAAAGCCGCTGCGGGCGGAGGGGCTGGTGCAGGCGATCCGCGCCGCGCTGGCCGAGGCCGACCTGCCCCTGCATGCCTGCGACGCGCGAATCACCGACGCAAGCGGCGAGCAGTACCGCTTCAAGGAGGCCGCGCTGGCGCTCACCCGGCTGCTGCGCGAGCGCAAGCCACGCTTCGATCTCTGGCACCTCGCCGACTGCACCGGGGAGGTCGGCGCGGCGACCGTGCCGGCGATGCTCGCCTACCTGCTCGCGGGCGCGCGCGGGGACTATCTTCCGGGCCCGGCCCTCCTCGGCCATCTCGGCGACGATGGCGAGCGCCGGGCGGCCTTCATCGCGCAGGCCATGGTGCCGCAGGCGTTGGCGCTGGAAGCGCAGGCGCAGTCGCGCTTCGAGGCCAAGCGCCGGGGGATGGTGGCCTGATGGCGAACCAGGTCTATGCGAACGGCCGGGAGGTCGCCTGCAAGGCCGCCGCGGGCAAGGCCGTTGCCGCCTTCCCCGATGTCTGCATGACCCCGCCGGAGAACCCCGCGACGCCTCCTGGCGTGCCCGTGCCATACCCCAATACCGGGATGGCGAGCGATACGACGGAGGGCAGCACCACGGTCCAGATCAGCGGCAAGGAAGTGCTGCTTAAGGACAAGTCCTACTTCAAGAAGAGTTCGGGCGACGAAGCCGGCTCGGCCGCGAAGAAGGGCGTGGTCACCAGCGTCAATCGCGGCAAGGTCTACTTCACGGCCTGGTCGATGGACGTGAAGATCGAAGGGTTGAACGTCGTCCGTCACCTCGACATGACGACGCACAATCATGCCTCCATGCCGTCCAACACCGGGCCCTGGCCCTATCTCGACGAGATGGCGGTGGATGACGTCCAGGCCTGCAAGGACGACATCGAAAAGGAAAAGAAGGCGTGCGAGGGCATCGAGGATCCCTGCGCCCTCCTCGGCAAGTCCAAGCCCAAGCAGGAGAAACGGGGCGCAGAGGCCGCGTCGCTCGCCGACAAGTCGGCAGCCGACGACTGTCTGGCTGCCCGGCGCTGCTTTCTGCAGCCGTACAAGCCGAAGGTGTCCACGACGCAGAGCCCCTGCTGTCATCCGCAGACACCGCATCACCTGATCGAGGCGTCAGCGCTCTTTGAGACAGGTCGTGGCAAGGCCGGCGACAAGCCCCTCAAGGGTGTGAACACCGGCTCCGTAGCATACAACGATGGCGACGCCCCCTGCGTCTGCGCCGAGGGTACCTTCCAGCGCAACGGCACGCACGGACTAATACACACGATCCAGAGCGCGGAGGCTGCCAAGCTGCCGATGGGCAACCTGGCACTGCAGGGTGGCGGGCACACGGCCGAGGCATTCCACAAGACGACGTACAAGGACGCCCGGAAGAACTCCGCCGCGGCGATGAAGAAGGTATTTCCGGAGTCGGGTTGCAGCGAGGCCTGCCTGGAGAAGCAACTCGACAACTACCACAAGCAATGCGGTCTGGACGACAACACCGAGATAAAGGCGGTGACCGAAGGAGACCACGCCGCGGAAGACGTAGCCTACGCCGAGCAGGAGGTGCGGCGTCGAACGGGTGAGGTGCTGAAGGACCGCTGGGACAACATGGACCCGTCCGATTACGCTGAGGCGCTTTCAGGCTTCCGGCCGCCAGGCCCATTTGGGTAGGATCGGACGATGCCGCAGAAGTTCAGTCCCATCGCCAATTTCGTCGCCGGGATGCCGCGAGCGCCAGCCTTCGGCTATCTCGTCTTCGCGCTGGACGACCTGAGCGAGCGCCAGATCCCGCACTCGGTACTGGCATTCTGGGTCAAGGGAAAGTTTGGCGAAGCAGGGCAGACCGGCTGGCACACCGCTGGCATCGCCGTGCTGACGCAGCCGCGTGAATGCGCGGTTGCGGTTGGCGGCGGTGGACAGTCCGTCGCCTTTGGCCCACCCAACTACAAGGTGGATGAGAGGATCGGCGCGCCTGGCGACGGACCGGCAAATCGCGGCCCGCTCCGTGGTGTGCGGACGATCGCCGACCGCGTCTACGCAGTCGGCATGGACCGGCAGGCCTACATCCGTGTCGGAGAGCGTGACTGGCGCCCCATGCAGCAGGGCTTGACCGGCACGCCGCCGGGCCAGACTAGCGGCTTCGAGGCGGTGGACGGCTATTCCGCCGAGGAGATCTACGCGGTCGGCTGGGACGGCGAGATCTGGCAATGGGACGGATCAAGCTGGACCCGCCAGGAGTCGCCGACCAACCTCATCCTGACCGACGTGTGCTGCGCGGGCGACGGACAGGTCTATGCCTGCGGCCGTCAGGGCCTGTTGCTGCGCGGCCGCGGTCCCACCTGGACCATCGTCGAGCAGGACGTGATCGACGAGGACATCTGGAGCCTCGCCTGGTTCGGCGAGGCGCTCTACCTCGCGACCTTCGAGGCGGTTTACGTCATGCGCGGCGACACCATCGAAATGGTGGATTTCGGCGAAGGCAAGGCGCTCTCCACCTATCGCCTCGGCGTGGGCCCGGCATCGCTTTGGTCGGTGGGCGCCAAGGACGTCATGTCCTTCGACGGGACGTCGTGGACACGCATAGACTAACGGGTTGCCCGATGGTGCAGCCAGGCCAGCGCCGGCCGACAGCCGTGACGCAAACCGCATATCTTCCATGACCACCACCCTCGAGCCCGTCACCGAGACGCTCCTCGACAACGTCGCCTCCCTTTGGGTGCAGCGCCGCGCCATGGTCGCTGCCCCCCATGTCCGCCTCGCCGACCTCGTCAGGCTCGACGAGCGGCTCGAGGCCTCGCTCGAGGCCGGGCTTGCCCGCGGCCTTCCCTTCGCCCGGCGCGTCGCGCAGGACCAGGTCGACCAGCCCGAACTCGCCTTCGCGGCCTGCTGGCTCGCCGTGGTGCATGGCCGCCCCTCCTATCTCGGCTCGATCGCCGCCGACGATCCGGCCTCGGCCATCGCCGCCCTCGCCTTCGCTCACCCAGACCCCGCGCGCCGCGCGATCGGCGCACTCCACGTCTCGGGCGAAGCCGTGCTCCGCGCCGTCGCCATCGCCGCGCTCGGCGCGCGGCGCGCCGACCCGGGGGAGGCACTGGACCGCGCGCTCGCCGATCCCGCTGTGCCGGTGCGCGCATCGGCCTCCCGCGTCGCGGGCCAACTCGGCCGGGTCGACCTGCGACCGCGCGTCATCGCCGCGATGGCGGAGGACGATCCCGAATGCCGCTTCCAGGCCGCCTGGGCCGCGGCGCGCCTCGGCGCGAGCGAGCCGCTCGGCGTGCTGGCCACGATCGCCCGCGCCGAAGGCCCGCGCGCCGACGCCGCGCTCGCGATGCTGCTCCGCCGCCTGCCGCTGGCCGAGGCCAATGCCTGGTTGGCCGAATTCGCACGCCGCCTGCCCGCGCGCCGCCGCAGCCTGATCCGCGCCGCCGGCGTCGTCGGCGACCCCCGCTACATCCCCTGGCTTCTCGATCGCATGCAGGCGCCGGAGGAGGCGCGGCTGGCCGGCGAGGCGCTCTGCCTGATCACCGGCCTCGACCTCGCCTATCTCGATCTCGACGGCGACCGGCCCGAGGGCTTCCAGTCCGGCCCGAACGACGACCCCGAGGACGAGAACGTCGCCCTCGACGAGGATGGCGACCTGCCCTGGCCCGATGCGCGGAAGCTCCCCGACTGGTGGGGGCGGCACCAGGGCCACTTTCCCGCCGGCACCGCCTTCTTCCTCGGCCGGCCGAAGGAGCACGCCGATTGGCTCGGCGCGCTCAGCGACGCGTTCCAGCGCCAGCGCCTGGCCGCCGCGATCGAGCTCGCGCTGCGCCGCCCCTCCGCCGCCCTGTTCGAGGCCCGAGCGCGCGGCCGCGCGCAACGCCAGCAACTCGCCGGGGCGGCCGGGCGGAAGGGCTGATGCCCCCAGCCGCTCAGCACGTCTCGAGCACCGCAGATGCTTGCATGTCTGTGCGAAAGCCGTCCCGCACAACCCGAGGTGCCCCCTCTCCGTGTCCTGCCATCGTGGCAGACAACGCCGCGTCGGCGCATATCGTGGCGTGCGGGTGTGGCGGCGGAGCATGGCTTCCGGTCCTCGCATCCTGACACCGGCGCGCTGGAGCACATCCTCGACGTGGAGGCGGACCGCCGGGAGACGCCGACCTGCCCCTGCTTCGGCGGCCCGCACCTCGCCGACCTCTACGTCACGTCCATCGGCGAGAACCGGGCAGGACCCTGCGGCGGCCTCTTCGTCGTCAGGAACCTCGGGGTGCGTGGATTGCCGGAGCCCCGCTTCGCGGGCTGACCGCGCCTATCTGCGCGCCGCGCCCTGCCGCTGCGATCCCTGGATCGTCTCGACGAGGTGCTGCCCGGCGCGGAGCACGTGCTCCATCACGCGCTTCGCCGCGAGTTCCTCGTCGCCCGCGCGGACGGCGGCGATGATGCCCCAATGCTCCCGGCTGATGGCCTGGCAGCGGGCGCGGGACCTCGGGAAGCGGTCGGCCAGGGCACCGATGAGGTTCGTATAACACCGGGACGGTGCTGGCCGCCCTCATCGCGGTGAACGTCTGGAAGGAGTTCCCCTTCGCGATGATCATGATGCTGGCCGGCCTGCAGACGGTGCCGGACCAGCTCCACCGCGCCGCGATGGTGGACGGCGCCGGGCCGTGGCAGCGCTTCTGGCACGTCACTGTCCCGCACCTCAGGAGCGTCACGGTCGTGACGGTGCTGCTGCTGCTCGTCGCCAACCTCAACAGCTTCACGATCCCCTTCATCATGACCGGTGGCGGTCCCGCCGGTGCGTCCGAGATCTGGATCACGCATATCTACCAGATCGCCTTCGGCCGCATCCGCTTCGGCTTGGCTTCGGCCTATTCGGTCATCCTGTTCATGGTCATGATGACGCTGGGCTGGTTCTACGTGCGCGCGCTCACCGGCCAGCGGGAGCGCGGGCAGGGATGATCCGGACGGGCCAGCGCCGATGGGACGGCTGGCGCCTGGGAGGGCGCGTGCTGCTCGCCTTCCTGCTGGTGGCGACGCTGATGCCGATGGCGTGGATGCTCAGCACGTCGGTGAAGTCGCAGTTCGCCGCGACGCAGTACCCGCCGGAATGGTGGCCGCGGAACCCCACCCTGCAGGAATACACGGCGCTGCTGTCGCCGGAGAGCGCGGTCGGCCGGGAATTCCTCCGCTACATGGCCAACAGCCTCTGGGTGTCCAGCGCGACCACCTTGCTCGGCGTGGCGGTCGCCGTGCCCGCCGCCTATGCCTTCTCCCGCTTCCGCTTCCCCGGCCGCAACGCGCTCTTCTTCGCCGTGCTGGTGCGCAACATGTTCCCGACCGTCGTGTTCCTCATGCCGCTCTTCATCATGATGCGCTGGCTCGGCCTGGTGGACACGCACTGGTCCCTGATCCTCACCTACCTGACCTTCGGCCTGCCGCTGTCGATCTGGCTGCTCAAGGGCTTCTACGACAACATCCCCGTCCAGCTCGAACAGGCCGCGCGCATCGACGGCGCGACGCGGTTCCAGGCCTTCCTGCTGATCGTCATGCCGCTCTCCTCGCCCGGCATCATCGCGACCGCGATCTATTCCTTCATCCTGGCGTGGAACGAGTACGTCTATGCCCTGACCTTCCTGAACGACAAGACCGCGCTGACGCTTCCGGTGGGCCTGCAGCGTTTCTTCAGCGAGCACGCGACGAACTGGCCCGGCCTGATGGCCGCGACCTTCATCATGAGCATCCCGGTCATCGTTCTCTTCCTCGTCCTGCAGAAGTACTTCGTGCGCGCCCTCACCGAAGGCGCGGTGAAATCGTGAGGGCAGCGCCTTGGCCGAGGTGAGACTCCGCAACATCGTCAAGAGCTACGGCGCGCATCTTGCCGTGGACGACCTCAGCCTCACGGTCGCGGATGGCGAGTTCGTCGCGCTCGTCGGCCCGTCGGGCTGCGGCAAGACGACGACGCTCAACCTCGTCGCGGGCCTGATGGAGCTGACATCGGGCGAGATGTGGATCGGCGACCGGCAGGTGAATGACCTCGATCCCAAGGATCGCGACATCGCCATGGTCTTCCAGAACTACGCGCTCTATCCCAACAAGACGGTCAGGATGAACCTCGCCTTCCCGCTGCAGATGCGGCGCATGCCCCGGCCGGAGATCGAGCGGCGGATCGCCGAGGCGGCGCGCGTGCTCGACATCGGGCATCTGCTCGAACGCCGTCCGCGCGAGCTCTCCGGCGGGCAGCAGCAGCGCGTGGCCCTTGGCCGTGCCCTCGTCCGGAACCCCAGCGTCTTCCTGATGGACGAGCCGCTGTCGAACCTCGATGCCAAGCTGCGGGTGCAGATGCGGGCCGAGCTGAAGCGCTTCCATCAGGATCTCAAGGCCACGATCATCTACGTCACGCACGACCAGCTCGAGGCGGTGACGATGGCGGACCGCATGGCGGTGATGAATGGCGGCAGGCTGCAGCAATACGATGCGCCCGACCGCATCTTCGCCGCGCCGGTCAACACCTTCGTCGCGGGCTTCGTCGCCAGTCCCGCGATGAACCTCGTCCCGGCCGAGGTCGCGGAGAACGGCGCCGTGCTCACCGGTGCGGCGGGCTGGCGGCTTCCGCTGCGGGACGCCGACGCGGACCGGGCACGGCGCGCCCCGTCACGCGATGTCGTGCTCGGCGTGCGGCACAGTGCGATCACGCTCCACGACGGCCCAGGGGAAGGACGCCTGCCGGGCCGCATCTACACCGTCGAGCCGACCGGCGACGTCACGTTCGTCCATGTTCAGGTCGGCGACGCCACGCTGGTCGCCAGCACGCCGCCGGGGCGTCGCCTGCAGCCCGACGAAGCGATCTGGCTGGAGCTCGACGGGACGCGGCTGCACCTGTTCGAGAGCGCCGGCGGCCGGGCCCTGCCGGGGGTCTGAAGGCCATGGCCGCCGCGCGTGGCGCGACGTTCAGCACGCCGCGACGGCGCAGCTGCGCCTGGTCCGGCCTTGCCTGTCCTGTGGTCCGTTCCTCCGCGCTCAGCCGCCGGCCTGGGCTGCCAGTTGGGCGAACGCAGCGCCGTGGGAGGCGGCGCTCCCCTTCTAATCCTCGGCGCCGGCGAGCATGGGGGCGCGTGAGAGCGTGTTGTTCATCTGCACGATGCGCTCGAGCGAGCGCATGAAGCGCGCCCGCTCCGCGGGCGGCAGCGGCCCGAGGATGCGCTGCTGCGCGCGCTCGACGCCCGGCGCCATCGCCTTCAAGCGCGCCGCGGCCTCCTCCGTCACGCGCAGCAGCTTGACGCGGCGGTCGTTGCCGGCGCCGCGGCGCACAATCAGCCCCTTGCGCTCCAGGATGTCCAGCACACGGCCGAGCGTCGAGCGGTCGAAGGCGATCAGCGCCGAGAGCCTGGTCGCGTCGACATCCGGGTTCTCGCGGATGGCGACCAGCGCCGCGAACTGCACGGGCGTGACGTCGAAGCCCGCGGTCTCCTCCATGAAGACCGCGACGGCGATCTGCTGGGCGCGCCGGATGAGGTGGCCAGGCCGCGCATAGATCTCGTCCATCGACACCCGAGTCGGTCTCCCCAAGAGCGGCCCTGCCCGGAACATCATCCGCCGTAGCGGGAGGTCAACCCTGGATGGCTGCCGAGACCACCGGCCTGCCCAGGAACGCCGGGATCGCGCTGCGGTGTTCCGGCCCTGATTGACAGCATGCTGACGGTCGGTGTACTGAGCATCTGACCCAGGGAGGACGCCCATGCCCGACACCCGTGTCGCGAGCCCTGTGCTTCGGCTGATCGCCTTCCCCGACATGGACCCGACAAGGTTGCGGCCGGCGTCGTGGCGGGAATGAACGTCACCTGGAAGGGGCAATCCTGCGGCTCCACCAGCCGCGCCTTCCTGCATGAGAGCATCCACGACGCCGTGCTGGCGTGCGTGAAGGAACGCTGCGAGGCTCTGAAGCCCGGGTTGCCCACTGGCATGGCGACCGATGTCGGCGCAATCGTCAGCAAGGCGCAGCATGATCGCATCCTGCGCTACACCGACGCCGCAAGGCGGAAGACGCGCGCCTGGTCTGCGGCGGCAAGAGCCCCAGGGATCCCCGCCGACGAGGCGGCGATGCTGCGCCAGGTGGATGCGGTGGAATACGGCCTCACCTGCTCGATCTGGACCCGCGACCTGGCCGCGGCCCATCGTATTACGGCCGCTGTCGACGCCGGCTACATCTGGGTGAACAGCACGTCGCGGCATTTCCTCGGCGCGCCTTTCGGCGGCTACAAGCAGTCCGGCATCGGGCGCGAGGAAGGGATCGAGGAGCTGATCGCCTACACCCAGGAGAAGAACATCCACATCACGCTCGAGCCGTGAGGTGCGCGGCCGGGCTCAGGGAGGACGCGCAATGAAGCGCAGGTCATTGGTCGCCGCGGCGGGCGCGGCGCTGCTCGGACGGGACGCCGTGGCGCAGGGGAGCACGCGTCCGGTCCGACTAATCGTGCCGGGGGCGCCGGGTGGCGCGATCGACGTGCTCGGGCGCCTCTACGGCCAGCGCCTTGGCGTGCGGCTCTCCCAGACCTGGGTGATCGAGAACCGCGCTGGCGGGAACAACACGATCGGCGCGGCGGAGGTCGCGCGCAGCGCGCCGGACGGCACGACCTTCCTGACCAATGCCGATATCCATCTCATGGCCAAGCGCGTGGTGCGCAACCTGCCCTACGACCCCATCACGGATTTCACGCCTGTCGGCCGCATGGCGACCGCCCCGCTGCTGATCGTCGGCCAGCCCGAGGCTTCGCGCGCGCAGACCCTGCAGCAACTCGCCGAGGCGATGCGCAGGGAACCCGGCCGCTATGCCTTTGCGACGTCCGGCGGCGGCTCGATGGCGCATCTGGCGGCGGAGGGCGTGAAGCGCCGCTTCGGCGCGCCGGATGTCCTGGTCGCCAACTACCGCGGCACCGCGCCGGCGCTGAACGACGTCGTGGCCGGCAGCGTCGCCCTGATGGTCGCGCCGCTGCTCTCGGCGCAGCCGCTGGTGCAGGCCGGGCGGCTGCGCGCCTTCGCCGTGACCTCGGCGACGCGCAGCGCCGCCGCGCCGGACGTGCCGACGGTGGACGAGGCCGGCTTCCCCGGCCTCCACTTCACGCTGTGGTATGCGCTATGGGGCCCGAGGGGCCTGCCCGCGCCGCTGGCCGACAGCATCGCCGCCAACATCCGCGCCATCGGCCAGGAGACGGAGATCGCGCAGCGCCTGGCCGGCATGGGCGTCGATCCCTTCACCGAGGATACGCCCGCCACCTTCGCGGCCTTCCTGGCGGAGGAGAACCTGCGCAACGGCCGCATCGCGGACGAAGCGGGTATCGAGCCGGAGTGACGAGCATGCGTCCCATCATCGTGGCCGGCGGCGGCATCGGCGGGCTCGCCACCGCGCTCGGCCTGGCCAACAGCGGCTTCGACGTCCAGGTGCTGGAAAAGGCGCCCGTCCTCGGCGAGGTCGGCGCCGGGATCCAGCTCGGCCCCAACGCCTTCCACGCCTTCGACGCGCTCGGCATCGGCGACACCGCGCGCGCCATGGCGGTCTATGTGGACCGGCTGCGCCTGATGGACGCGCTGAGCGCCGAGGAGATCTGCCACATCGACCTCGGCGACCGCTTCCGCGCGCGCTTCGGCAACCCCTATGCCGTGATCCATCGCGGCGACCTGCACGGCGTGTTCCTGAAGGCCTGCCGCGCGCATCCCCGCGTCGCGCTGCGCACCAGCGCGGAGGTCGTGCGTTACGAGCAGGACGGCAGCGGCGTCACCGCCTTCCTGCCGGACGGCGAAGCCGTGCAGGGCACCGCTCTGATCGGAGCCGACGGGCTCTGGTCGAACATCCGCAAGCAGGTGGTGGGCGACGGCGCCCCGCGCGTTTCCGGCCACACCACCTATCGCAGCGTGATCCCGACCGAGCAGATGCCCGAGGACCTCCGCTGGAATGCGGCGACGCTCTGGGCCGGGCCGAAGTGCCACATCGTCCACTACCCCCTGCAGGGCTGGAAGACCTTCAACCTTGTCGTCACCTACCACAACGACGCGCCGGAGCCCGCGGCGGGCAAGCCCGCCTCCGAGGAGGAGGTGATGAAGGGCTTCCGCCACGTGCACCCCAAGGCGCAATCCATCATCCGGCACGGCCGCGACTGGAAGCTCTGGGTGCTCTGCGACCGCGAACCCGTCGAGGGCTGGGTGGACGGGCGCGTCGCGCTGCTCGGCGATGCCGCGCATCCCATGCTGCAATACATGGCGCAGGGCGCCTGCATGGCGATGGAGGACGGCGTCTGCCTCGCCCACATGATGGAGCGGCACGACGGCGCGATCGAGGCGGCGCTCGGCGCCTACAACGCAGCCCGCATGCTGCGCACCGCGCGCGTGCAGCTGCAGTCCCGCGCCATGGGCGAGCATGTCTATCACCCCGCCGGCGCGCATGCCGCGCTGCGCAACGCCGTGATGGCCGCGAAGTCGCAGGACGAATGGTACGACACGCTGGCCTGGCTCTATGGCGGCACGGGGCTCGAAGGCGCCGCCGCCGCCCCCGCGCGAGAGAGGAGGATCGCATGACCGACGCCCCGGCCCTCGGCACGCTCGAGGAACTGCCCGCGGATTACCGCGCCGCGATGGAAGCGCGGAACCTGGTGCCGCTCTGGCCCAGCATGCGCGCCTTCCTGCCGCATGGCGCGCCGCGCCCGCAGACGCGTCCGACGCTCTGGCGCTACGCCGATGTGCGGCCGCTGCTGCTGCGCGCGGGCGAGCTGACGCCGATCGAGAAGGCGGAGCGCCGCGTGCTGGTCTTCTCCAATCCCGGTCACGGCCTGGACGGGCTGCACTGCACCGGCACGATCTATGTCGGCATGCAGCTCATCCTACCCGGCGAGAACGCGCCGAGCCACCGCCACACGCCGGCCGCCGTGCGGCTGGTGGTCGAGGGCGAGGGCGGCTTCACCATCGTCAACGGCGAACGCCTGCCGATGGAGCGCGGGGACCTGATCCTCACCCCCGCGCTGCAATGGCACGAGCACATCCACGCCGGCACCGGCCCGGTCGTCTGGATGGACGCGCTCGACCTGCCGCTGCTGGTCGGCATCGAGGCGTCCTATGCGCTGGAAGGCCAGAAGCAGACGACGCGCAACGCGCCGGATGCGTCGGCTACGCGGTACCGCCGCGCGGGTCTCGTTCCGTACTCGAGCCTCGGAGCGCGGCCCGGCCCGTACCCGCTGCTGCGCTGGCCCTGGGGCGAGGTCCGCGCCGCGCTGGAGGCCCTGGCCTCCGACACCGATGCGGGCACGCCCGTGCATCTCGGCTATGTCAGCCCGGAGACCGGGGAGGAGTGCCTGCCGACGCTCGGCTTCTCCGCACTGATGCTGCGGCCTGGCGAGCAGGTGACGCTGCCGCGCGACAGCGCCTCCGCGGTCTTCCACGTCGTCAGCGGATCACTGCAGGCCGATGTCGCCGGCACGACCCTGGACGCGGAGGACGCGGATGTGATCGCCGCGCCCGTGCACGCCCGCGTCACGCTCGCGAACCGCTCCGCGACGAATCCTGCCTTCCTGTTCCGTGTGGACGACGCGCCGCTGCAGCGCAAGATCGGCATCTACGAGAGGTTCGCGGCATGAGCGGCGACGCCCTGGTCTTTCCCGCACCGGCTTGGCCGACGCTGCCGCTCGACGACGGGCGACAGGTTCCGGTCGGCCGCATCGTTTGCGTCGGCCGCAA